>NZ_JBRIQO010000006.1:0-346524 GCF_052983175.1 Streptosporangium sp. G12
TCGGCCTCCACCCGGATCGCTCCGGTGGTGAACCGGCACGAGGAAACGGCGCGGTGCTTGGACTTGAACCGGGGAAATCCGACCTTGGGCCCCTTGCGGGTGCCGTTGCGGGAGGCGGCCCAGTTCTTCAACGCCCGCGCCACCCCGTCGAGGCCGGTGGTGTAGGCCTCTTTGGAGTTGTCGGCCCACCACGGCGCGACGTCGCCCTTGGCGGTGTTCCACGCCCGGCGCAGACCGTACAGCGACCACGCCACCTCGGTCAGGTGTTCATCGGGCACGCCGTAGGACTTCTCCGCCTCCCGCTGGGACAAGGCGGCCTTGATGCGGGCCAGGCCCCAGTTGAAGGCGAACCGCGCCGCGCCGCAGTGGGAGGCGAGCAGGCGCGCCTGCTCGGGGGTGGGGTCCAGGGCGTAGCGGTAGGCCTGGTGGACCCGCATCAACCCTCCCCGTCACGGTACGTCGCCGACCGTCAACGTACCGTAGGAGTCATGATCGATGACTACCCGATCGGCGAAGAGACAGACGCCTGCCTCGGTAGCGCAGGAAGCCGCAGACGGAGCCGGTGGCCTTGCCGGCGGTGTCAGTGGCGGTGGCGGTGGCGGTGGCGTCGAGCTGGATCTCGCAGCCGCCCGCGACCGCCGAGGTGGGGCCGGTGGAGGCGGGCGCACGCCGAGGAAGACGCCTGCGCCGAAGAGACGCAGGCGTACCCCACGGTGGTTGCGCCGTGCGAGGCGAGGGGATCGACGTCTGCGACCAGGATCAGCCGTCCGGCCTTACCGGCGGGCACGGGCAGGATGCCTTCCCGATACCACCGGTAAGCGGTGATCGGGTGGACACCTTGCGCCTTAACCCACTCTTTCACGATCACTCACACATACTGATACACGCTCAACCACCAACTGCTTCCAACCCCGCGCCTGACGGTCGCCGACCTGATCGGCGCCGACGTCATCGAGGCGGGGCCGTAGAGGGGGCGCGCAGCGGGTCGAGGCGGCGGATCAGTTCGATCGCCGCCTCGATGATCCGCTCCGCCTCCGCCTCGCCGTCGCAGGTCGCCACCTCGCGGCCCGCCTCGCCGATGACCGACGTCAGGACGGCGACCGTCAGGCGGTCGAGGGAGGTGCCGCCCGCGCCGAGCAGGACGCCGTTCTGCCGTACCCACTCGCGACCGCGCGTGCGGCGCATCAGCTCGAACCCCGGGGGCCCGCCCCCGTCCATGAACAGCCGGGCCAGATCCCGCCGTTCCCACGACCCCTCGAGAAAGGCGCGGGCGCCGGCGACGAACAGTTCCAGGGGATCGTGGGTGCCCGACTGGCGGGCCTTCGACACCGCGGAGGCCGCGTTCCTCTCGTGCTCGGCCTGGTGGCTCTCCCACAGCGCGAGGAACAGCTCGGTCTTGCCGCCGAAGTGGTGGTAGAGGCTGCCGATGCTCAGGCCGGCGCGCTCGACGACGTCGGCCACCCCGGCGTCGGCGAAACCGTGCTCGGTGAAGACCTCCCTGGCGGCACTGAGCATGCTCGTACGAGTCTGCGCCGTGCGGCTCCACTCCCAGGCGCCTGGCTTGCGTGTCATGTGCCTCTCCGCTGTCCGCCGGACGGAGAGGCTCCGGAACCCCGTCCTGTCCGATGATGGTTCCGTGTTCAGGCGGGGCTGGGAATCCCGTTGCCGCGGAATCCGCGTCCGGCCAGCACGTCGTCGAGGGAGGGGACGGGTACGGAGTCGCGCGGACCGGGCTGCGCGAGCTGGACCAGCACGCCGTGGGCCTCCTTGGGGTGCAGGAACACCTCACGCCACCTCGGGTCGCCCAGGTTGAGGCCGTGCAGGCGGTAGCCGCGCTCGGTGAGCAGGGAGACCGCCAGGTCGATGTCGACCACGTGGAAGTTGAGGTGGTGCACGCCGCCCCGGCCGCGCGTCAGCTCGAAGAAGCTGTCGAAGAAGGTGGATCCCTCGAGCGGCTCCATCAGCTCGATCTTGCCGCCGCCGGGATAGGTGAGCTGCATGGCCCGGTAGCCGCCGAGCTGGTTGTCGCCGCCACGGTGGAAGGTCCCGCCCAGCAGGTCACGATAGACCGGCAGGAGATCCCTGATCCGCGGTGCCGCGACGGCGGTGTGGTCGAAGACGGCGCCGAGTTCCCGAAGTGCCCGGAGCTCCGGTGAGACGTCGTGCACGTGGGCTCCTCGCGGTCGGGGGCCGGGAGACCGGCCAATCCTAGAATTGCATTCTAGTGGCCTCGTCCGTACCGCGCGTCTCGCGGGCGGGGCGTCCGGCCCGCCTCCGCGCGGCGACCTCTCCACGCAGGCTCTCCACGCGGGTGGGACGCCGAACGGAACGTCGAGGGAAAGCGGACCGGAACACCGAACGGAACGCCGGGGAAGGGGAGGCTTCGCCACGCGTTACGGGGTGAGCACGCCGTCACAGGACCAGATGTCCTCGTCGGCGGCATGGTCGAAGTCCTGCCCGTCGATGTGGCGCTCCCGGAAATCGTGCGAGATCCCGGCTCCCCCGTGGCGACATACGCTCCTGAGCGGGTCCCGGTCCACCTCTGAGAGATCCTAGACTCGCGGACCGCGCACCACGCTGCCCACCACGGCGGTCCGTCCGTCTTCACTGAGGGCGACCGTCTCCGTGCCGGGGCCCGGCTTCAGAGCCGCCAGCTTGACCGGTTTCGACGGCTGTGACAGGTCCCAGCGTGGCGCGCCCTTGAAAGTCGGCAGCGAGCACCAGGTCGCCGTTGCGGGCCAGGGCAACGGCGTACACGTCGCGGAAGTCGTCGTCCATCGTCGCCCTGTGGACGGGCTTCGTACGGTCGCCGAGGTCCCAGACGTCCACCCCGCCTTCGCTGGTGCCGAGCACGACCCGACGCCCGTCATGACTGAGCGCGGCAGTCCTCTCGGCGTGGTCCTTGTGATCCAGCTCGGCGACGGTCGCGGGACGGGCCGGGTCCGTCAGATCCCAGACGATCGCGCCCGTGTCGTCGTTCCGAACCGCCACCGCGGTCTTTCCGTCAGCGCTGACGGAAAGACCGTACAGATGGGATCCGGGCACCTTCAGCGTCGATCGGCGAGCCGGATGTGCCTTGCGCCTCAGGTCCCATACCTCGACCACCACGGCCTCCGGTTCGTCCAAGCCGTTATATGCGACCAAGGCCGTCTTCCCGTCGGGAGTCATGGTGATCTGATAGATGAATCCCACCCTGTCGACGTCCGCCTTCGTCATCCTCACCCGGGCCGCACGGCCCGCCACACGGATCGATCCGTTCTCAGCCGGCGGCGCGCACGTAGTCGCTGGGCGCGACCACGCCGTGGCGTCCTTCGCGCAGGACCGCGTCGGCCACCGCCCTGGCGGCCGCGGAGACGTCGGCGTCGCGCCCGACGTGGGCGATGAGCTCGTCGCCGGCGGCCTCGATCCGCGCGACGCCGGGGCCGAGGGCGAGGTCCGCCGCGGCCTGGACGCCGGCGAGGTCGACCCAGCACGAGCGGGCACGCACCCAGCCCGGCCCCCGTTCCACCGGGGGGACGCCGAAGCCGGCCGGGTCGACGTCGCCGTCGGCGGCGGCGACGATGAGCCGCTCGACCCCGCCGAGGATGCCGGCGGTCTCGTCGGCGGTGGCCAGGCGGGCGTCGAGGCCGAGTCCGCAACCGAGCGTGCCTTCCAGCCGGTAGATGTCGAACTCCGCGGGGGCGCCGAACACGCGGTCGCCCGTGCCGGGTTCCACACCGGCCCTCGGCAGGATCACATGCGAGTGACCGGTCGTGTTGTTGACGACCACGTCCCGGTGGCAGCGCATGCCGCGGGCCCGTTCCGCCTCGCCCTGCGCCTCGGAGAGCCGAACCGGGTCGTACCGGCCGTACTTGTAGGCGGCCAGGGCCGCGGCGTTCGTCTGGGAGACCGACCGCAGGAACGAGGGCGACGCGCTGAAGGGAATGATCGTCTCCTGGGCCACCGTGCCGACGTAGTCGCGCAGCTCCGGGGAGAAACGGTTGTTGCACAGGCAGTTCAGCTGGCATCCCGGGGCTCCGGTCCAGTTCGTCAGGAGCGACGCGAACGCGGCCATCACGACCGCCGGCGGCCGCGCGCCCGTCTTCGCCGCGACGTGGGCCAGCGCCTCCGCGGCGGGCCGCGAGCCCAGCAGGACGTGATGATGGCCGCGGGCGCCGGGAAAGCGGAAGGGCAGGCCGAGCGCGCACAACGGCTTCTCGGCCATCTGGCGGGCCCAGTACCTGACCGAACCCTCCAGCCGGCGCTGCCCGGCCGGGGTGAGTTCGTAGGCGGCCTGGTCGGCGGGGTGGTACGCGGCGGGGGGAAGCGGCCGGCCCGCCAGCAGGGCGGCGAGTTCGGCGCGCAGGATCGTCATCGCCGACAGGTCCGCCGCCACGTGCGACACGTGCAGGACGACCAGGAACGGAGCTCCCGACCGGGTCACCACGCTCGCCCTCACCGGAAAGTCGGCGGCGGGGTCGAAAGCCCGGCCGGGCGGGAACCAGTCCTGGCCGGTGCCCGTGGCCTCGACCACGTCGGCGACGAGCGTTCCCGACGCGTGCACGAACTGCTCGCCGTCCCGCAACAGGGTCCGCAGCGCCTCCTGGCGGCCGATCAGCGCGCCCAGAGCCGCGCCGACCGCGTCCATGGTGCTTCCCCGGGGCACGCGCACCATCGTCGACAGGATGTCGGCCGGCCCCGGCAGGTCCGGACTGATCCACTCCAGCACGTTCTTCTGGCCGACCGTAATGGGCCAGCGCCCCGATCGGGAGCCCGAGAAGCAGACCTTCAGGTCGTTCACCTCCGACCACTACCGGTCATCGCGGTCTGCCTCGCACGGGGGCCGCACCGAACCCGGTGCGTGTCCCCCGGCGGTCACCGGCGTGCGGTCCGGCCGGGAGTGATGGCCCTGGCGAGTCGCCTCTCCGCGCCGGCGATGCCCGCCGCGGCCGAACGGCTCGTTCAAGCCCACTCCTTCGCGCCCATCACGTTGCCGTCGAGACACATGCCAATATGGCACTCGACCAAATTGTTGGATCGAGTGCCACATTGGTATTCGTCATCGATCGGCCCGCTCCCGATATCGGTGGGAGAATGGTAAGGAGCGCCATTGGGGTCGTCAAGACGTTAAGTAATATCCGGCTCCTTCTCTTTCGGCCTCGGGCCGGTACTTCCCCGGTTCGGCCCCATGGGGCGAGGACACTCTACGGGGCGGGCCGAACGACTTCGGAAATCGGTTTCACGGTCGTTCAGAGATTGATTTTTCCTGCTCCCGCACCGGAGGTGACGATGGACTTGACGCTGGATGCTCCGTCAAGGCTGTAGGAATACGGGATGGAGGCCACCGAACCGCCTTGCTGCCCGCTGCCGGAACCGGTCAGGTAGTTGTTGCGGGCCACCAGGGTGCCGGGGCCTGACGCGGCCTCGCCCAGGTGGTACGGGTCGTCGACGTTCTCGAAGTAGTTGCCCTCGACCAGCACGCCGGCGCCTTCGGTGGAGGCGACACCGTATCCGCTGACGTTGGAGTAGTAGTTGTTGTAGACGTGCACCGGGTTGCCGAAGCGCACCCGGGGGTTGCGCTGGTTGGTGCCGTCGAGCCAGTTGTGGTGGTAGGTCACGCGCAGGTGGCCCCTGTCCTCGGCGCCGTTGTCGTCGCTGTGCCCGAGCAGCATGGCCTTGTCGTGGGAATACAGACGGTTCCACGACACGGTGACGTAGTCGCTGGCGCGCTTGACGTCGATGGCGCCGTCGTAGCCGTTGGACAGCGTGTTGTGGTCGATCCAGACCCGGGTCGAGTACTGGACGTTGATCGCGTCGTCGTTCCAGTTCCTGAAGGTCAGGTTCCGGATGATCACGTTGGAGGCGTTGGAGACGTTCAGGCCACAGCCGACGATCGCCGCGCCGGAGTTACCGATGATCGTCTTGTTGGAGCCGACCCTCAGCATGCCCGAGCAGGAGATCGTGCCCGACACCCGGATCACCGCCGCGCCCGTCCCCGAGGCCGCGCCGGTCAGGGCCGACGCGCTCGTCACCGTGGTGGCGGACGCACTGCCACCGCCCGTCGTGCCGCCCCCCTGGGTCGCCCAGCCGACCAGGCCGGTGGGGTTGGGCGGTGGCGGTGAGGTGGTCGGAGTGGGCGTCGGGGTAGGGGTCGGGCTGGGGGACGGGCTCGGTGACGGCGAGCCGGTGACCGAACCCGTGCACGCGACCCCGTTGAGGGTGAAGGAGGCAGGTATCGGGTTGGATCCGCTCCAGCTTCCGTTGAAGCCGATCGTGGTGACGGCACCGGTCGCCAGGTCGCCGTTGTGGGGGGCGTTCGCGGCGGTCACCGCGCTGCCGCTCTGGGAGAAGGTCGCGTTCCAGCCCTGCGTCACGGCCTGTCCGGCCGAAAACGACCATTTCAGCTGCCAGCCGGTGAGCGGGTCGCCCAGATTGGTGATCGCGATGTTCGCGCCGAACCCGTCGTTCCACTGGGAGCTCACCGAGTAGCTGACCTGGCAGCCCGGCGCCGCTGAGGCCGGCGCCGCCGAGGCCGGCGCCGTGACGAGACCCGCCGCCAGGCAGAGGGCCCCCGCCGCACCCCCGAGGATCGCCAGGTGTCGTTTTCCCAAGCTCATGCTCTCGCCTCCCTCTTGGGCGTCGGACCGGAGCCGAGCCCCTGAAACCGCAGGTCATTCCCGTGGTTTCGGTGAGCCAAGTTCACTTGAACCCTCACGTCAAGGCGCCGGTCCCGGGCCGGACCTGATCGACCGCCCCGGCGCGGGGAGGCACCGTATCCGGCCAAAGGTCCACGACACCTGTCGTCGGCGTCTCCTGGCTGGTGAGAGGAATGAGCCGTCCCCCGGCCGGGTTCTCGAGGCGGCGGTCGAGGCACCCGCGGTCCGTCCTCAGGCCCCGCCGGCACACGCAAGATCGAAGAAACTTTCATCGCCGGCCCGTGAGAGACGTGAATCAGCGCGGAACATGGACAGATCTCATGCCACGGGCCGGTGACGACACGTACGAAAAGCACAAGAAGTGTCGTCGAAGCTCAACCGTTCAAGTGCTTTCGTAAGAATTCCTGACTCGAAGGCGTCATTCAAATAAGAGGAGAACGACCCGGCGCCCGGCCCGTCGGCGGTCGAAGGGCGGGCAGAAAGATTCAGGCATCGCAGATATGCCGCGCCGGTGTCGTTTTCTCCGAGCCGGACGGTCCGCTCATCACGATCGGCAGCCGAAAACCCACGGGCTCCGTATCCTTTCAGCGTCCTTTCAGCGTCGACGCCGAGGAGCGGAGGGCGGCCGAGCGGCCGGGACGCGGCGGGTGGTGCGACCGGCTCCCGCCGAACGCGACGGCCGGACGGCCCGGGGGGATCGCCCCCTCGGGCCGTCCGGCCGGCGGCCTCAGCCCCCGATCGCGGGTGCGCTCTCAGGAACGGTCTCCGCCACCGCGTCCGGTCTCGGAGTCGCGAGAAGCCCCGCCAGGTGGTCCGCGATCGCGGAGATGGTGGGCTGCTGCCACAGCAGGGTCGCGGGGAGACGGCGGCCGAAGCGCTTCTCCAGGCGCCGCCGGACCATGACGGTCATCACCGAGTCCAGCCCCTGCTCGACGAGGGGACGCCGGGTCGCCAGATCCTCGGGGGCCAGCCTCATCACGGCCGCGATCTCCGCGCGGACCTCGGGCAGGACGCGCTCGCGCAGGTCCTCGGGCGCCAGGCCGGCGAACGACTCCGCGGGTCCCCGGAGATCCTCCTCGGCCGGGGCGGGCGCGTCGATCACCGGATAGCGGAGTCCCGTGAGGTGTCCCACCACCCGGCCGTCCACGTCGGCCAGGAGCGCCCGGACGGTGTCGTCGGCGGCCGGGTCCACGGCCGCGTCGATGATCACCGTCGAGGGCGGCGTGCCGGTCAGCACCACCTCGTCGATGTGCACGACCATGCGCAGCACCGGATCGCCGGGGAACACGCAGGGCGCCACGGACATCGCCGCGTCCAGCGCCGGCGCCCAGCTCCCCGGTTCCCCGGCGCGGGCGGTACGGACGGTGGCCCGCAGCACGCCGTCTCCGCCCAGCAGCGTCTCGATCGTCCAGTCGAAGCCCGTCGAGGGCACGCCGACGGTGGCCAGCCGCCCGTGCACGAACCCGGGATCGATCGGGGTGAGCGCGCCGGCGTCCGGCAGCACGTCGGGTTTCACCTGGCCCGGAGCGGCCACGTTCGCGGTGACGTGCACCAGCCAGGCGGGTTCCGGCTCGTCGGGGCCCGCCGGGGTGCGGGCCGCGAGCCGTACCGCCGGAGGCTCGTGCACGACCTGGACCTGCCTGCGTTCCGCGGTCATCAGCGGATGCATCATCTCCACGTCGGTGAGCGTGACGTCCTCGTCCTCGACCGCGTTCAGGAACGTGTTGACCAGCACGGCGGCGGGCACGATCTCGACCCCGTTGAGGGCGTGGCTGCCCGGGTAGGGCCGGTTGGCGTCCTCCACGCTGGTCCGCCACACCCGGGTCCGGCTGCCCGCGAGGCTGCTCACGGCTCCGAGCAGGGCGTGGGAGTGCACGTCGTGCCCACGGTTGCCGTCCTCGGCGTACGCCTCGCGCCAGTGGCGGCGGTGCTGCCAGGCGTACGGCGGCAGATCGGCCAGGCCGCCGGACGGCTGCAGCCGGCTCCAGTCCACCTCGACACCGTGACAGTGCGCCGTGCCCAGCGCGACGAGGAAGGTCAGCGGCTCCGGCTGGTTCCTGCGCAGCGACGTGCCGACGAACACGTCCTCGAACCCGTTCTCCGAGAGCGTCTCGCTCACCGAGTGCGCGACCACGGGGTGGGGGGAGATCTCCAGGAACACGCGGTGGCCGTCCTGCGCCGCGGCCGCCGTCGCCGCGACCAGCCGCACGGGGTCCCGGAGGTTCGCCGCCCAGTACGCGCCGTCCAGGACGGGCGTCGAGCGGGGGTCCGCCAGCGCGGTCGTGTACATGGGGATGCGCGGCGCCCCGAACGAGAGATCGGCGACGGCGGCGGCCAGCTCGACGGCCAGAGGGTCCATGTGCGGGCTGTGGAAGGCGACGTCCGACGCCACCCGCCGCACCACGATGCCCTCGACCGGCCACTCGTTCACCACCTCCTCGACCGCGGCGACGTCGCCGGACAGCACGGTGGAGCCGGGGGCCGACGCGATCGCGGCCACCAGGTCGCTGCGGCCGGCCAGCCTCTCCGCCGCCTCCTCGAAGGACAGGTCGACCATCACCATGGCCCCCTTGCCCTCGGCCCGGCGCAGCAGCCGGGAGCGGCGGCAGATCAGCCGGGCGCCGTCGGCGACGGTCATCGCGCCGGCCGTCACCGCCGCCGCGAGCTCGCCGACGGAGTGGCCGATGACGGCCTTCGGAGCGACCCCGTACGCGTTCCAGAGCCTGGCGAGGCCCAGCTGCATCACGAAGATCATGGTTTGCACGCGGTCGATGGTGTCGAGATCGCCGTCGGCCAGGACCTGCCGGGGGGAGAAGCCGATCTCCTCGGCGAAGATCGGCTCCACCTCGTCGACCAGGGACGCGAACTCCGGCACGGCGAGCAGTTCCCGCCCCATCCCGCGCCACTGGCAGCCCTGCCCGGAGAAGACCCAGACCGGCCCCGGGCCGAGCTCGGGCAGCACGTCGCCGGTGAGGACGGCCTCGGCGGGCACGTCCTCCGCGAGCCTGCGCAGGCCGGCCGCCAGCTCGCCCGCGTCCGCCCCGACCACGACGGCGCGACGGGCCAGATGGGTGCGCCGGAGCGCCAGCGTGTGCCCCGCCGACGCCAGGTCGAGCCCGTTGCCGAGGTGGTCGGCGAGCTTGCCCGCGTACTGCCGCAGAGCCTGCTCCGACGCGGCCGACAGCGGGAACAGCCGCTCTCCCGTCCCCTCGCGCAGGGGCGTCTCCCGGGACTCCCGGGCCTCCTGGACCGGAGGAGCCTGCTCGAGCACGATGTGCGCGACCGTGCCGCCGTACCCGAAGCTGGAGACGCCCGCCCGGCTGGGGTGGTCGCGCTCCGGCCAGGCCGACCGCTCGGTCACCACCCGAAGGCCCGAGGTCTCCCACGAGATGGCCGGGTTGAGACTGGTCAGCACGCTCGGGGGGATCTCGCCGCGGTCGAGGGCGAGCACCGCCTTGATGACGCCGGTGATGCCGGCGGCGCCTTCGAGGTGACCGATGTTGGACTTGACCGAGCCGATGAGGCACGGGTCTCCGGGGGGTCGCCGCGTGCCGTACACGGAGGAGAGCGCCCCCGCCTCCAGCGGGTCGCCGAGCCGGGTCCCGGTGCCGTGCGCCTCGATGTAGTCGACGGTGGACGGCTCGACGCCCGCCTGTCGGCAGGCCCGGACCATCACGTGTTCCTGGGCCTCCCCGCACGGCGCCATGATCCCGTTGGTGTGCCCGTCCTGGTTCACGGCGCTGCCGATGACGAGCGCGAGGATCCGGTCACCGTCGCGCCGCGCGTCGGACAGCCGCTTGAGCACGACCACGCCGCAGCCCTCTCCGCGTCCGTAGCCGTCGGCCGACGCGTCGAACGACTTGGACCGCCCGTCGGGGGCGAGGGCCCCGGCCGTGCCGAGCGTGAGGGTCTGGCCCGGGGTGACCAGCAGGTTGACGCCGCCGGCGAGGGCGACGTCGTTCTCGCCGAGCCGCAGGCTCTGCGCGGCCAGGTGCAGCGCGACCAGCGACGCCGAGCAGGCGGTGTCGATCGCCATGCTGGGTCCGCGCAGGTCGAGGGAGTAGGAGATGCGATTGGCGACGGCGCAGGTCGCGGCGCCGATCCCGGTCCACGCCTCGATCTGGGGCAGGTCCTCCAGGAGGCGGCCTCCGTAGTCGGCGGTGCAGACTCCCATGAACACCCCGGCGTCGGTGCCGGCCAGCTGGTGCGGCGGCAGGCCGGCGTGCTCCAGGGCCTCCCACGCGGTCTCCATCAGGATCCGCTGCTGCGGGTCCATCAGCTCGGCCTCGCGGGGCGACAGGCCGAAGAACTCCGCGTCGAAGCCCTCGATGTCGCTCAGGAAGCTGCCGTGACGCACGGCGTCACGCAGCGCGGCGGCGTACTCGGGGCTCCGGTTCTCGTACCGGCGCCAGCGTTCGGCGGGCAGCGGCCGGGTCGTGTTCCGGCCGGCGCGCAGCAGGTCCCAGAACTCGTCCGGTGAGCGGACGTCGCCGGGAAGGCGGCATCCGATCCCGATCACCGCCACTGGTTCCACCCGGACTCCGCGCGGACTGTCGACCATCTGCGTTCGTTTCCCTTCGGTTCAGGCCCACTCTTCGGTTCAGGCCCACTGAGGATTGTCGATGATCTTGATCACGGCGCTGGAGACGGTCACTCCCGGCCCGGTGCCGAGCATCAGCATGTGGTCGCCGGGGCCCAGCTGCCCGGTCATGAGCAGGTGGTCGAGGGAAAGGATCTGGTCGCTGGCGCCGCAGTGGCCGATGGTGCGGCCGTAGTCCCAGGTCGAGTGGGACATGGGCAGGTCGAGCATGGCCATGCACCGCTGTTCGACGATCTCCTCCGAGTAGTTCATGAACGCCACCCGGGTGAGATCGCGGGCCTCGATCCCGCTCTCGGCCAGCGCGCGCTCGACGACCTCCATCAACGCCCGCTGGATCTTGAACAGCGCCGCGGTGGCCTCGCCCTTGGACATGACCTGCTGCCGAAACTGCTCGTTCCTGGCCGCGAAGCTCATCTTGCGCCCGACCGTGACGCCCGGGGGGAACAGGGGTTCGCTGCCCCGGTGCAGTTCCTCGGCCTCGGTCACCGTCGTCGTGCAGACCGACGTCAGGCGCGCGAAACCCGTCCCCTTGGCGAGCACGAGCGCGCTCGCGGCGTCCCCGCCGATGTAGCCGGGGCCCATCCGCCACCGGTCCATCAGCGGGGTGCCGTAGTTGTCGGCGGCGACCAGCAGGGCGGCCTGCCGGCCGGGGGCGGCGTCCAGGTGGCCGGCCGCGAGTTCCAGGGCGATGAACATCCCGTTGCAGCCCTGCCGGACCTCGGTGGCCAGGACGTCCCCGCCGACGAGATGACGCTGCAGGTAGGAGTGCGGGGGCCAGCCGTCCGGTCCCTGGTGCCAGGTCGAGGCGTACAGGAGGAGATCCAGGTCGGCCGGCGCCCGCCCGCTGCGCTTGATCGCGCTCCGCGCCGCGTGCAGGGCCATCTCCGGTGCCGGTACGTCACCGGCCACCACCGCCCCGGCCAGGTTGTGCAGCTCGGCCTCCTCGGCCGGGTACCAGCCCTTGGCGACGGCTTTCTCGACGCTGACGACGGTCCGGGGGAGGAAGGCTCCCACTCCGCTGATGTACGTGTCCGCCAACTGCATGACTCTGCCCTCGCCCCGGCTAGACGGTTTCGAGTTCTCTGACCATCGCCACGATGGTCACGACGTCCCGGAAGTTCTCGGGGTCGAGCTTCGCGGCGGGGACCGGGACGCCGACGTCCCTGCGGAGGAAGTTCAGCAGCCGCGCCGTTCGCAGGGAGTCCAGGAGACCCGACACCAGGAGCGGGGTCGTCTCGTCGACCTTGATGTCGTCGCCGTCCTGGACGAGATTCTCCTGGATGAAGTCGACCAGCCTTCGCGTGAGCTCGGTCGTGCGCGTGTCCGTGAGCTCGGTCATGCGCGTGCCCCTTCCGTGACGGGAGAGGTGGAGAGGATCCTGAACGCCGCCGCGGCGACGGACGTTCCCGAGCCGAACCCGACCATGAGCAGGTGATCGCCGGCCACGAGCCCGCCGGTCGCGATCAGATGCTCGAAGGCGATGAACTGGTCCACCGCGCCGCAATGGCCCACGCGCCTCCCGTAGTCCCAGGTCGTCTGGTCCTCGTCGATGCCCAGCCAGGACATCTGCCCGTCCAGGTCCTCGCGGCGGCCGTGCGGCAACGCCACCCGCGTGATGTCGGCGAGTCCGATCCCGGCCTCGTCCAGGGTCCGTTCGACCTGCTGCATCATCGTTTTCTGGATCGTCAGGTGGATCCCGGTTCCCTGCGCCTTGAGCAGCCGCTGGCGGAACTCCTCGTGGCGGTCCCCGAAGCTCAGCCCTCTGCCGACGGTGGCGTCCGGGGGGAACAGGGGGTAGGCGCCGTCGTTGACCGCGTCGGCCTCCGGGATCACCGTCGCGTTCACCGACAGGAGCTCGGCCATGCCGTACCCCTTGCCGAGGAGGAGCGCGGCCGCGGCGTCGCCGATCAGCGCGCCGGGGGTCATCCGCCAGCGGTCCACCAGCGGGGTGCCGTGGTTGTCCGAGGAGACGACCATGGCCGTCTCGCGGTCCGCGTCTGCCTGCAGATAGCTCGCCGCCAGCTCGAGCGAGCTGATCATCCCTACGCAGCCGCTCCGGATCTCGAACGCCGGCACGTTCCCGCCGAGAAGGTGCATCTGCAGGTAGTGCTGGGGCTGCCAGCCGTTCGGGCCCTGGTGCCAGACCGAGGGGTAGAGCAGGAGGTCGAGATCGCGCGGGGAGGACTCGCCCCAGCGCTCGTACGCGTCCAGGACCGCGAGCCGCGCCATCTCGGGCGCGGACATGTCGCCGGCCACCGCCGCGCCGATCTGCTGGAACCTCTCGACCTCCTCGGCCGGGTACCAGCCCTCGCGAACCGCCTGCTCGACGCTCACACTGTCAGGCACATAGACGCCGAGACTCCTGACGAACATGTTGGATGTACGCACACGTTTCCTAACTCATCAACTCATCGACGATCCCGGACAACGGCCTTCGGGCAGCGGAAGGCGGCTTATCCGATTTATTTCGGGGCTCGGGATGTCAAGCGATACCGGCCGGTCGACGAAAACAACGGAAAATAGGTCGGCGAGCCGTCAGGGGCAAGAGTAGGGGCGGCTCATCGGGTAAAGCAATATGAACACGAGCAATCCGGCCGGTGACATTCCGTGATCAGGGTCCGACGGAAAGTGTTCGCCTTCGGAAATGCGCCTTTCCGCTCCACGTCGCGGTTTCCCCGAATGTAACTTTCAGAATCCGGGCGAGGTGAGAACGGCGCCGGGCCGTCGCCATTCGGCTCGGGCCCGGCGCGTCGTCTCAGGCGGGCACTCTCGTGCAGACGGTGTTGTTGAGCTTGAACTGGGCCGGAATGGCGTTCGTCCCGGTGACGGTCGCCGTGAATCCGAGGCTCTGACTGGAGCCGGGGCCGATGAAGGAGTTACTGCCGACGTCGCGGGCGGTCACCTGGGTGCCGACCTGGGTCACCGCGGCGTTCCAGGCGGTCGTGATCTGCTGGTTTCCCGACCAGGCCCACGTCAGGGTCCAGTCGTCGACGGGGGTCGTGCCGGTGTTCCTGACGGCCACGTTGCCGTTGAAGGCGCCGTTCCAGGCCCCGGTGGCCGCGTAGGTGACCTCGCAGGAGGTGCCCATCTTGAGCCCGCCGCGCAGGAAGTTCGCGAAGTTGGCCCAGGTGGGGTTCAACGTGCCGGTGCCGACGGTCTCGGTGCAGTCGGTGGTGGTGCGGACGGTCTGCATGCCGTACTGGGCGGGGTCCATGATCTGGGGCATCATGTGGTCCGCGGCGGGCACCGAGACGAACGTGGCGTCGCCGCACTGGGCCTTGATCCTGTTGTAGAGCAGGACGCTCTGCCCGTGCGGTACCAGGAAGTCGGCCTGGCCGTGCAGGAACATCAGCGGCGGGTCGTTGGCGTCGACGTAGGTCATCGGATTGGCCTGGGCCACCGTGGCCGGGCAGGTCTGGATCGGGCAGCCGACCAGGAGGGACTCCGGGGAGGCGGGAGAGTTGTGGTCGAGCCCGCCGGTCGGCAGGTTCTGCGCGTTCATCTGCAGGAAGTCGGTCGGGCTGTAGAAGGCGAGTCCCACCTGCACGGCGCTGGAGACGCCGGTCGTGCCGACGGTGCCCTCCATCGCCGCCACGCCGCCGGACAGGGTGGCCATCTCCGTCAGCCAGCCGCCCGAGGAGTCGCCCATGATCGCGAAGCGATTGGGGTCGAGCTGGTAGGTGGCGGCGTTCGCGCGCAACCAGCGGATGGCCGCCTTGATGTCGTGCACCTGGGCCGGGAAGATCGCCTGAGCGCTGGACCGGACGCTGACGCCGGCCACGGCGAAGCCCAGAGGGTTGAAGATGGCCGCGATCGCGTCCGCGCCGGCCTTGCCGTCGTCGCTCGTCCACGCCGAGCCGGTGTGCCAGATCAGCAGCGGCCGGGGCGTGATGCCGGTGGACGGCAGGTGGAGGTCCAGCAGATGCCCCCTGCTGCCGGCTGGTTGTGCGGGCGCGTAAGCGATATCGGTGATCACCTGCATGGCGTGAGCCGGCGGCGCGAAGGGCGCTGACAGGCCGACGGCGGCCAGCATGGTCATCGCAATGCCGACAATCATGGCCCTGCGGATTGGAACTTGCATGGTGCGACTCCGGTCGGGTCGGATGATCGCCGCTTCCCCGGTGACCGTCCGTGTCTCCTCCCGTGCCGGGGCAGCCATCATCGGCATGCCGACCGTGGTGCCTGCGAGAACAACGTCCTGCTCGAGTGTCGCGACTTACATCGATATGGGCGGGGCGACGATATGACACGTAAGTGACGATGGTCAAAGTCTTCCGCATGTCGTTTCCATCGAACAGGAAAAATGGCATAAATCGTACTTTGGAGAGCATGTAGTGCGAACACCCTACAGATCATCCATGGCATGCACGGGCGGTCGGATACGCTCCTACAGGGCCTTTCACGGCCGCCAGGTCTGGAATTGGACGACGGCCGCAGCCCTCGAGAAGGGGCGACCAGGGAAGCGGCACCGCCTTTACCGGCGGTGAATACCCGTGGAACACGCGCACCCGGCGACAGTGCCGCCGGAAGTTTCGGCTCCTTTCCTCGATTGATTCGGGCACACCAATATTCCTGGTGCGTGGTGAGTGATAATGTCCACGGTCATGATCTCCACAGTCACAGGAGGACGAATGCGAAAGGTACGCGCTGTTCTCGTCTCGGCCGTCATGGTTCTCGGGGTGTCGCTGACGATCGGTGCCGCCCCGGCGCACGCCGAGAGTCTGGCCGGCGTCTTCAGGGACCACTCGGAGTGCGAGCGGATCGGAACCCAAGGCGTCAACCAGGAGTGGTGGGACGACTACTCATGCGAGTGGGAGAGCCGGTACCGCTATTACTTCCTCTACGCGTGACCCCGTGAGACGCACGCGCCCCCGCTCCGACCTCCCGCCCCGGCAGACCGTCCACCGGCACTTCGCGTGCCGGGAAGACCGGGGAGTGACCCGGCGAACCGTGGACGCGCCGCGTCGGAGGGTTCGCGGCAGGACCGGCGACGTCGGTTGACCTGACCACCCGGCTCGTCGGCAAGGGAACGCTCTCAAGGCGAGGGGATTTCGAGCCCCTCGCCTCTTCGGCGCGAACGAAGATCCTCCGGGCGTGTTTTCGCCCGCGGTACGGCCCGCCTCCTGGCGGAAGACCGCCATCCGATGCACCGTTTACCTCGGCCGCCACGGGTAGGCGGGGGGCCACACACATCGCGACGAGGAGAGCCCGCACATGACGAGCGAAGGACTGTGGAGCTATCGCGAGGGCGTTTACGGTCCCGACGAGACGATGAGCGTCATCGGCTTCGACGTGGAGGCCGTCGACGGCAAGGTCGGCCTGGTGGAGGAGGAGAGCAACGTGACCGACGACAGCTACGTCGTGGCCGACGTCGGTTCCTGGCTCTCCGGCAGGAAGGTCGTGCTCCCGGCCAGCACGGTGATCCGGATCGACCGCCAGGAGCGCAAGATGTACATCTCGCGGACCAAGCAGGAGATCCAGGACGCGCCGGAGTACGACGCGGCGACATACCGGCAGAGCGTCTACCGCCAGGAGCTGGGCGGTTACTACGGCGCCTTCTCCGCCGCCCTCTGACCGCTACGGCGACGAGACGGCACCACACCACCACACGGCACACGGCGACGAGACGGCACAGAGCCGGGGAGAGCCCGCCCGCCACCGGGCCCCCGTCCGGCGGTCGCGTCGCCGTCCGGCGGCGGGGGCGTGATCCGCGGACCACGGGGCCTCCCGGGGCGGGAACCGGAACGGGTCTCCCGCCCGCAGAGATCGTCCATCGGGTCCGGCACGCGTCTCCCGGGGCGGTCAACACGATCGACGTGGCGAAGAAGGTCCGCGAGCAGAGAGGCGTGGCGCGAGATGCCGACGATAGGCCTGGTGGGAACTCTGGACACCAAGGGATGGGAGTACGCCTGGCTCCATGACCGGCTGCTCGCCCTCGACTGTGACGTCGTCCTGGTCGACGCGGGCATCGGCGAGGCGCGGGTGCCCGCCGACGTCGGCAACGACCGGGTCGCGCTGGCGGCCGGGGCCGACGTCGCGACGCTGCGCGCGACCGGTGACCGGGGAGCGGCCGTCACGGCGATGGGCGAGGGCGCCGCCGCCGTCCTCGCCGAGCTGTACGCCCAGGGCCGCCTCGACGGCGTGCTCGCGGTGGGCGGCAGCGGCGGGTCCTCGATCGCGGCGCGGGCCGTCAGGGACCTGCCGATCGGGCTGCCCAAGCTCATCGTCTCGACCATGGCCTCCGGCGACGTGTCGCCCTACGTGGGGACCAAGGACGTCACGCTGATGTACAGCGTCGTCGACCTCGCCGGGATCAACCGCGTCTCCGCGCGCATCCTCGGCAACGCCGCGGCGGCCATGGCCGGCATGGTGAGCATCCCGTCCCCGGTCGTCGAGGACGGCCGCCCGCTCGTGGCCGCGTCGATGTTCGGCGCGACCACGCCGGCGGTCGACGCCGCCAGGCGACGGCTGGACGAGCTCGGCTACGAGGTGCTGGTCTTCCACGCCACCGGCTCCGGCGGGCGGGCCCTGGAGTCGATGGCCCGGAGCGGCCTGATCTCGGGCGTGCTCGACCTCACCACCACCGAACTCGCCGACGACCTGGTCGGCGGGGTCCTGTCGGCCGGCCCCGACCGGCTGACCGCGGCCGGAGCGCGCGGCGTGCCCCAGGTGGTCGCCCCCGGCGCGCTGGACATGGTCAACTTCGGTCCTCGCGACACCGTTCCCGAGCCCTTCGGTGACCGCCTGCTGTACGTCCACAACCCGGCCGTGACCCTGATGCGGACCACGGCCGAGGAGATGGGTGAGCTCGGCCGCCGGATGGCCGCCAAGCTGAGCTCGGCCACCGGCCCGACCGTGCTGTTCGTCCCGCGCCGCGGCGTCTCCGCCCTCGACGCCGAGGGGGCGCCCTTCCGCGATCCCAAGGCCGACGAGTCCTGCTTCGACGCCCTGGACGAAGGGCTGCGCGGCTCGGCCGTCGAGGTCGAGAAGCTGGACCTGCACGTCAACGACCCCGCCTTCGGCCGCGCCATGGCCGACCGGCTGCACCTGATGATCACCGCGAGGTACGCCGCGTGAACCGGGGGGACGTCCTCGCCAGGCTGCGCCGTACCGTCGCCGAGGACCGGCCGATCATCGGCGCGGGCGCCGGCACCGGGCTGTCCGCCAAGTGCGCGGAGGAGGGCGGCGTCGACCTGATCATCATCTACAACTCCGGCCGCTACCGGATGGCGGGCCGGGGCTCGCTCGCCGGGCTGTTGCCGTACGGCGACGCCAACCAGATCGTCGTGGAGATGGCCGCCGAGGTGCTTCCCGTCGTCAGGGACACCCCGGTGCTCGCCGGGGTGTGCGGCACCGACCCGTTCCGGCTGATGCCCAGGTTCCTCGACCAGCTCGTGGCCATGGGCTTCGCCGGGGTGCAGAACTTCCCGACCGTCGGCCTGTACGACGGGGTCTTCCGGCAGAACCTGGAGGAGACCGGGATGGGCTACGACCTGGAGGTCGAGATGATCAGGCTGGCGCGCGAGCGCGACCTGGTCACCGCCCCCTACGTCTTCGACCCCGCCCAGGCGCGGGCCATGGCCGAGGCGGGCGCCGACGTCCTCGTCCCGCACGTCGGGCTCACCACCAAGGGCAGCATCGGCGCCGGCACCGCGCTGTCCCTGGACGAGGCGGTCGAACGGGTCCAGGCGATGCGCGACGCCGCGGTGGCGGTCCGCCCCGACGTCCTCGTGCTCTGCCACGGCGGGCCCATCGCCGAACCGCGGGACGCGGCCCACGTGCTGGCCCGTACCGAGGGCGTGGTGGGCTTCTTCGGCGCGTCGTCGGTGGAGCGCCTGCCGACGGAGCGCGCCATCACCGAGCAGGTGCGCGCCTTCAAGTCACTGACGTTCTAGCCGCTGAGGTAACCCGCGGGGAGGCCTCTGAGGGTTGGTGGGCATGGTGTTGTGGGGGCCGGTCCGGCCTCCACCTTCTTCGAGGAGGGCCACCGTCGCTCGCGTCCGATGAAGGGTCCCACCAGGTGCCGCAGACCGTACGCGTAGAGGCAGGGACGGCAGTGATTCAACTGATCGTTTCAGAACGAGGTCCCGGGACGGCGGACCGCGGGTCGGCCCTGACCATGGGCTGTCTGTTGAGCCGCCGCGCGGGCCTGGCAGGATTGTCGGATGATCCGGTGTCGTCCCACGCATCTTCTCTTCGACTTCTTCGGCACGCTCGTCGACTACTCGCCGAGCCGGACCGGGCAGGGCTACCAGCGCTCCCACGCCCTGCTGCACGAGTTCGGCGGACGGCTGGGTTATGAGCGGTTCCTGGATGTCTGGTCGGCGATCTGCGCCCGGTTCGACCAGGAGAGCGCGCTCGATGACCGTGAGTTCTCCATGGCCGACATCACGACCGCGTTCCTGCGCGAGGTGCTTCCTTCGGAGCCGACGCCCGGACAGGTGGACGCTTTCGTGAGGACCTATCTCGCCGAGTGGAATGCCCCGGTGCGCCCCCTCGCCGGTATCGACGTCCTGCTCAGCGGGCTGAGCTCGGAGTTTCGCCTGGCGGTGGTGTCCAACACCCATAGCCCGACCATGGTGCCCGAACAGCTCACGGCGATGGGGGTGCTCGGCTTCATGGACGCGGTCGTGCTCTCCGTGAACGTAGGCAGGCGCAAGCCCCACGCGGACATCTATCGGGCGGCACTCCGCCGGCTCGCGGTCTCAGCCCGGGACGTGTGGTTCATCGGCGACTCCTACGAAGCCGACTACGCCGGCCCGCGCCGCATGGGTATGGAGGCGTTTCTGATCGATCCCCAGGGCAGGACATCCGTCCCGCCACATCATCGGCTGGACACGGTTTTCGATCTGCCTCATCGCTTGAGTCCGACTCTCTCGGACCTCCCGGCCGCGACACCACCGCCCAGAACGTGATCTATTGATCGTCCGACGCGCGTTCTCGGATGCCGCGGGCCGGTTCGAGCAGGCGGAGCCGTAACTCCTGGCGCTCGGCGGTCAGCCCGCCTCCAGGGATACCGCACGCCTCCGGTGATACCGCAGCGGACGACCAGCCGTCAGTGTGACTCGATGCCTCAGTGACTGCGGAGGCCACCTTCAGGAAGGTCTTGGCAACCCGTTCCAGCGCCGCCTGGCGAAGCCCGATGTTCAGCGGGTGTACGAGGGCTTGAGGTATTTGAAAGCAGTCATGCCGGAATCGTGGCCAACCGTGTCTGAGCCTGGATCCACCGAGCCGAATCTGACACGAATGCCGTAAAACGCGAGGAATTGCCCTCCGGCCTGGGATGATGGGAGTTCCTGAGGCTTCCGTCAACCACTTCGAGATGGCACCTTCAAAGTGCAAGTCTTTCATGCTCCGGCCAAGACCCATGCGATCTTCGACGAGGAGCACCTGGTCGCCTATGCGGGGCTGGTGTCGGTGATGCGGCTGGCCGAGCGCTGCGGTCTGGACGGGCGGGTGGGCGAGCACGTGGCGAGCGCCGACCCGCCCCTCACTCGCCGAGTGCGGGGGTCAGGTAGCCCACCAGCATCGTCTTCAGCTCGGCGATGAGCTCGGCGGAGCGCTGCGGCGGCGCCGAGGCGACCAGCGGCATGACCGCCTTCACCGTCGCCAGCGACATGGTGGCCAGCGTGAGACAGCGCTCCTGATCCAGGTGCGGGGCGCGTATCGAGAGGACCTGCGCGACGCGCGTGGCGATGCCCACATGGAGCTGCTCGGAGGCCCAGGCCAGGCGGTCGCCGGTCGCCGAGCCGTGCAGCAGTGCCCAGTAGGCGGGGCGGCTGCCCTTGAAGTCGGCGATCTCATCGACGAGTTGGTCGACCAGCTCGGGCAGCGGTATCCGCGTCACGTCGCCGGTCAGCCGCTCGTTCCAGTGCTGCCGCCTGCCGTCGGTGAACCGGGCGAGCAGGGCCTCCAGGATCTCTTCCTTGTTGTGGAAGAACTGGTACAGCGAGCCCGGCGACATCCCGGCTCGCGCGGCGATCGCGTTGGTGGTCGCCTCGGCGTAGCCGATGTCGGCGATCACCTCCTCCGCCGCGTCGAGGATCTCCTCCATGCGTTTGAGGCCGCGCGCCTGGCGGCGTACGGGCTTGCGTGTCTCGACCACGGATCACCGTCCACGTTGACAAATGCGAGCTTTTACTTGTATTTCTGGTTCCAACACTAAATGCGAGTAGTTTACCGACTTCGGGGTTGATCAAGATGATCGTCCGCACCCATGCCCCTCCGGTGGCCGCGCCGCCGGTGCCCCCGCTGCGCCGCCTCGGCTACCTGCTGGTACGGCGACGCCGCCTGGTGATGATCCTGGCCCTGCTCGGCACGGTCGTCATGGGCGCGCTGGCGGCCGGCACCGTGAGCGGGCTGTCCCTCGCCCGCTACGACGCGCCGGGCTCGGAGTCCGACCAGGCGCAGAACGAGCTGGCCGAGCGGTTCGGCACGGGTAGTGCCGACCTCGTCCTGCTCGTCACCGCCAGGGGCGGGAACGTGGACGACCCCGCCGTGGCCGCCGCCGGCCAGGAGCTGACGAGCCGGCTGGCGGCCTTCGACGGCGTGGCCGAGGCCGCCTCCTACTGGTCGCGGGGCACCCCCGCGACGCTGCGCAGCGAGAACCGCGCGCACGCGCTCGTGCTCGCACGCATCCCGGGGGACGCCAACCTGGTCAGGGGACGGATCCTGCCGCGAATCATCCCCGAGGTGACCCGAGGCGACGACACGATCACCGTTCAGGCGGGCGGCGGGGAGGAGGTCTACCGCCAGACCGTCCCGCTGGCCAGGCAGGACTTCGTGCGGGCCGAGATGGTGATCTTTCCGCTGGTGTTCATACTGCTCTGGATCTTCCTGCGCCGCCTGGTGGCCGCCGTGGTGCCCATCGTGCTGGGCGTCTTCGTGATGGTGGTCTCGCTGGCCCTGATCCGCCTGCCGCTGCTCTACTCCGATGTCTCCACCTTCGCGCTCAACCTGACGCTGGCGCTCGGCCTCGGCCTCGGCATCGACTACGCGCTGTTCATAGTCTCGCGGTTCCGCGAGGAGGTACGGCTGGGCCATGACCGGCACGAGGCGGTCGCCAGAAGCGTCGAGAAGGCAGGCCGTACGGTGATCTTCAGTGGGGTGACCGTGGCGGCCTCGCTCGCGGTGCTGCTGCTGATGCCCTTCGACTTCTTCCGGTCCTTCGGCTACGCGGGGATCGCGGTGGTCATCGGGGGAGTGGTCGGTGCCATGATCGTCTTGCCCGCGGTGCTCGCCGCGATCGGTGACCGGGTGCTGCCCCGCCGTACGAAGGAGGAGAACGGCACGTTCTGGCGCGGCCTGGCCACGCGCGTCATGCGCAAGCCGCTGATCTTCGGCGGAGTGGCGACGGCGGTGCTCCTGCTGCTCGGCTCGCCCTTCCTCGGGCTGAACTTCGGCGTCGCCGACGATCGCATCCTGCCCACCTCGGCGCCGGCGCGGCAGACCTCCGAGGTGATCCGGGCGGAGTTCCCCGCGGAGGAGAGCGACGCGCTGCAGGTCGTCTCCGCCGGGGCCGCCGACGCGGCGGGGGTGCCCGGCTACGCGGCCGCGCTGTCGCGGCTGCCCGGGGTCGCCCAGGTGGACTCGGCGGCGGGATCCTACGCCGAGGGGCAGCGGGTCGGCGACGGCGATCCCGGGCGGTTCCAGGGCGACGAGGGGACCTGGCTGTCCGTGGTGCCGACCGCGGAGCTGATGGAGCGTGATCCGGTGGGCCTGGTGCGGGACGTGCGGGCGCAGGCGGCGCCGTTCGAGGTGCTGGTCGGCGGCTACCCAGCAGAGCTCGGCGACTACCGGCAGGCGGTGGTGGACCGGCTCCCGCTGCTGCTCGGGCTGATCCTCGTGGTGACGTTCGTCATCCTGTTCCTGATGACGGGAAGCCTGCTGATCCCGTTGAAGGCCACGGTGCTCAACCTGCTGAGCCTGTCGGTGATGCTGGGCGCGCTCGTGTGGATCTACCAGGATGGGAACCTGTCGGGCCTGCTCGGCTTCACCGCGACGGGCACCCTCGATCCGAGCATTCCCATCCTGATGTTCTGCATCGGGTACGGGCTCTCGATGGACTACGAGGTGTTCCTGCTGTCGCGGATCAAGGAGGAGTACGACCGCACGGGCGACACCGTCGCCGCCGTCACGGCAGGGCTCCAGCGCAGTGCTCCGCTGATCACCGCCGCCGGTGCGATCCTGGCGATCTCCTTCGCGGCCTATGTCACCGCGGGCGTCTCCTTCGTGCAGATGCTCGGCGTCGGGATGGCGGTGGCGATCCTGGTGGATGCCACGATCATCCGGGCGATCATGGTGCCGGCCTTCATGCGGCTCGCGGGCCGGGCCAACTGGTGGGCGCCCGGCCCCCTGCGGCGGCTGCACGCGCGGATCGGGCTGAGCGAGTGATCCGGGCGCGCCCGGTTGTTCGCGTCCACCCGGGCGCGCCCGGGGTTCAGGTGAGGTCTCGGGCCCAGATCTGCTCCACGACGGGCTCGCGCTGCTCGGCGACGCCGCACGCGACCGGGTCCTGGTGTTGGTCACCGACGGCCAGGTCGACAACGAGGACCAGATCCTGGAGCGGGTGAGCGCGGGCCTGTCCGGGGTGCGGGGCCGCGTCTCACCAACCGAAACGGCCCTCGCGGAGGAATTGGACCGAAGAATGCTCACAAGAATTCACGCCGTGGATCCAGGCTGAGAGGAATGCTTCTCCGGCAATTTGATCTCTACGCGAGATGGTCACGCACAGCGCCTTTGACGATGCTCGCGAGGATATTGTGAATCGCCTCCAGGGCACTCGATGTAAGCCCCTTACGTGAGGAAATCTAAGAGTCTATGGCAAGAGGCCCGACGCCAAGGTCTTCCCGCATTATCGCTCGTAGGGCCACAAGCGCGAGCGTGTACGACTTCTCTGCTTATTCGAAGGCAGACGAATTATCCGCGCCGCTGACAACGACCGCAGCCCTTACCGATCGCAATTGTGCTATTACGGTCTCAGCCGCATCCACTACTGTCTACGGGGCAGTGATCAGCAAGCGTTCACCTGCGCTCCAGACCTGGGAATCGTGGAGTATCTCTCGTGCTGCCTTCTCGTGCGACCGGCCGTCCGGAGCGCCCCAGTTGGCCAAACGCCGGTATGACTCGCGAGCACTGTGGAGGGCTCCCAGGAACTCGACATAGACGGATCGCCGAGTATCGCGCATTCGTTGGTCTTGATCGCGTCGCCATTTTGCGCGATCGACCACGAGCGTGGATCCCACGCCGATGAATGCCCCAAGGAGTGTCGTCGCGAACGGCAGCCAATCCATACGTCGATCATAGAACGGGCTCATGATCTCCGACTTGACTTTCTCGCTCGGTATGCGACTCTTCAGCCGATCGTACCCGGCGACGTCCATGTGCCGGCGACCGCCGATGCGGTGAGGCTTTTCATCCCGATGGCCTGGTGCGGCAGATCCGCGTGGAACGGTGCCCCCGGTGAACTCGCGAGAACTTGCAGCGGGGTGATCCACCGGCTGACTGTGAGCGGTGCGGGGCCGTGCGATCGATGTCCGGCCGGTGGCCGCACCGGAGGCCACCGGCCGCGGGGCGAGGCGGTCAGAGGTTGTAGCCGCCGGAGACCTCGATGTCCTGCGCGGTCATCCAGCGGCATTCCTCGGTCAGCAGTGTCGCGATCACCATGCCGATGTCGTCGGGTTCGCCGAGCCGTCCGAGGGCGGTCCTGGCCGCGAGCGCGGGGATCACCTCGGGGTGGCGTTCGAACGCGTCGCCGCCGATGCGGGTGCGGGTGGAACCGGGGGAGACGGAGTTGACGCGGATACCGCGCTCGCTGAACTCCTTGGCCAGATAGCGGGTCAGCACGACCAGACCGCCCTTCATGGTGCCGTAGGCGGAGTAGCCGGGCTCCAGGCCGGAGAACAGGGCCGCGTTGCTCGTGGTGTTGACGATCGCGCCGCCGTCGGCCAGCAACGGCAGCAGGGTCTGGGTCAGGAAGTACGGGCCCTTGAGCAGCACCCGCATGAGCGTGTCGAACATCTCCTCGGTCGTGTCCTCGAACATCGCCATCTGGCCGAAGCCGGCGTTGTTGACCAGGAAGTCGAACGTGTCGCGCCGCCAGGTGTCGCGCAGCGCCCCGGCGACGGACTCGCGGAAGGCCGGGAACGTCTCCGAGCGGCCGACGGCCAGCGGCAGCGCGACGGCGGTGCCGCCGGCCTTCTCGATCGTCGCCACCGTGTCCAGGGCTCCGGGCTCGTTGCCGTGATAGGTCAGGATCACTCCCGTTCCGCGCCTGGCGATCTGGATGGCGGCGCTCTGCCCGATACCGGAGCTGGCACCGGTGACGATGGCTACCTGCATGATTGGACTCTCCTGTTCGTTCGTGGAGGGGGCACCGGCTCGGCGGTGCCGGCTTTCGTGTGTTCAGGCCGACGGGTCCGGGATCCGCGGTGTGTTCAGGCCGCCGGGTTCAGGACCCGGGCGAGCCAGTCGCCGCGCGTCCGGCGCGCCGTGGCCGAGACGCGCGCCTGCGGGTACAGCGCGTCGAATCCGTGGAAGCCTCCCGCCCAGACGTGGAGCTCCGCCTGACCGCCCGCCGCCCAGATCCTGGTGGCGTAGTCGACGTCCTCGTCGCGGAAGACCTCGGCCGTGCCGGCGTCGATGTAGGTGGTCGGCAGGCCCGAGAGATCGTCGGCCACCGCGGGGGAGACGTAGCCGGGCACGTCCTGGCCGGCGAGGTCACCGAGAACCGATCGCCATCCGAACTCGTTCATCTCGCGGGTCCAGACGCCTTCCCCGCCGGAGAACTGCCTGCTGGAGGTGGTGACGTTGCGGTGGTCGAGCATGGGGCAGATCAGCACCTGGGCGGCGATCGCCGGGGCGCCGCGGTCGCGTGCCATCAGCGTGACTCCGGCGGCGAGGCCACCCCCGGCGCTGGCGCCCGCGACGACGACGCGGGTGGGATCGACGCCCAGCTCGCCGGCGTGCTCGGCGACCCAGAGCAGACCGTGGTAGCAGTCCTCGACCAGCGTCGTGCCGCCGGCCTCCGGCGCCAGCCGGTAGTCCACGGAGATCACGACGGCGCCGAGCCGGTCGAGCCAGTCGAGGGGGATGTCGATCTGCGAGAAGCGGTCTCCCATGACCATCCCGCCGCCGTGGATCCAGTAGACGCACGGTGCCGCCGCGGCGCGATCGGTGCCGGCGGGGCTGAGGACCGACAGCGGGAGCCGCGTGCCGTCCGGGGTGGGGATGGTGAGCTCCCTGCGGTCGACGGCACGGCCGTCGAGGAGGGAGTCGATCGGCGTCGACGGGAACCGGCGCAGCTGGGCGAGCACATCGGGGTTGAGCTCGGACATGAGCGGCATCTCCGCGAGAAGAGCGCGCAGCTCGGGGTCGAGGTCGGGGCGTGCCGGTGTCATGGCGGGGTTCCTTTTACTGAGGTTCGCTGGGGTCGGCGGGGGTCGGCCGGGGTTCTCAGAAGGCGGCCTTGCCGCCGACCGGCACCTCGTCGGTGTACCGGGACTCGCCGGCGAGCAGCGGCTGGAGTTTGGCGACCAGCGCCTGCGCCTCCTCGGTCGCGAAGAACCTGCCGTGGGCCTCTTCGCTGGTCCAGCCCTCGGTGACGGAGACGATGTCCGGGTCGCCGGCCGATCGGCTGACCAGGAAGACGACGCAGTCCTCGTTCGACAGGGACGGTGCGTCGAGCAGGAACGCGACCAGCTCGTCACCCCTGCCGGGCTGCGCGGTCATGGTGGCGTGGAAACCGTGGTCGACGGCCATGGGGGTATCTCCTCATTCGTGGAGCGCTCTTGCGCCCCTGGGATTTCGATATGCCCATGTAAGCATCGCTGCCAGCGGAAACGTTAGAACGATGCTCTCGACCTCTTGCCTGATCCTATCGCTGTGAGAATTATCAGGCTTGTGCTTCAATCGGGTCATGGACCTTGACGAGCTGCGCGCCCTGCTCGCCCGCCATGCCCGGCCCGACATGACCACCGACATCGACGGCGTCCTGGTCTCGAAGGTCGAGGAGCCGGATCCGCCGTCGCCGTCGATGTCGGGCACGGTGCTGGCACTCATCGCGCAGGGCGCGAAACGGATCGCGCTGGGCGACCGCGTGTACGAGTACCGTGCCGGGCAGTATCTCGTCGCCTCGGTTGACATGCCGATCACCGGCCACTTCACCGAGGCGAGCCCCGAGCGGCCGGCGATGGGCTTCGGCCTGATCCTGCACCCGGCCACCGTCGCCGAGCTGTTGCTGCAGGCGGCCCCCGGCGACCTCCCGCCCGGTGGCGGCACGCCGTCCGGCATGGCCGTCAGCGACGCGCCCGACGCGCTCGTCGACGCGGTGATCCGGCTGCTGCGCCTGCTCGACCGGCCACGCGACGTGGCGGTGCTCGCACCGCTGATCAAGCGGGAGATCCTCTGGCGGCTCGTCACCGGCGAGCAGGGCGCCGTCGTACGCCAGCTCGGCCTCGCCGACAGCAACCTCACCCACGTCGCCCGGGCGGTCCGGTGGATCCGCGACCACTACACGCAGTCCTTCCGGGTGGAGGACGTGGCGCAGCTGTCCGGCATGAGCGTCTCCGCGTTCTACCGCAACTTCCAGGCGGTCACCGCCATGAGCCCCATCCAGTTCCAGAAGCAGATCCGGCTGCAGGAGGCCCGGCTGCTGCTCGCCGCACATCCCCACGACGTCACCGGGGTCGGCTACCGCGTCGGCTACGAAAGCCCGTCCCAGTTCAGCCGCGAGTATCGCCGCCAGTTCGGCGCGCCACCGAGCGAGGACGCCGCCCGCCTGCGCGGAAGGACACCCGGCACCGCACCGGCCCTGGTGTAGGAGCCGGGGCGGATCGTCGCTGAACCAGCTCGTATCCAGGTGCGTAGCTGGGGGTGTCAGAGGCGTTGGACGTCCGCCAGGAGGAGGCCCCAGTTGGCCGGTCCCACCGATCGCAGCCGAGTGCGCACCGCAGCGCACAGCCCGTCGTACTTCTCGCTCATGCGGGCCGCGCCGGAGCAGCCGGAGCAGGGGGAGGAACTGGTCGACTTCTGCATCCCCTGCAACCCCTACTTCCCCACACCCGAGGTCTTCGGCATCCTGGAACGCAACCTCGGCACGATCCTGAAGTTCTACCCCAGCGACGCCGACACGATCACCGCCGAGCTCTGCGGGGTGCTGGGCCTGAACCCGCAGACCGTCGTGATGGGCAACGGGTCGACGGAACTCATCACCTGGATCGACCACCTGCTGGTCAGGGAGAGCCTGGCCGTGCCGATCCCCACGTTCGGCCGCTGGACCGACCAGCCGATGGAGACCGGCAAGCGGGTGGACATGTACCCGCTGCCGGAGAACCAGGGGTTCGCGCTGGACGTGGACGCCTTCGTCAACTTCGTCCGGCATCGCGGCTCCCGGGTGGCGGTCATCTGCAACCCGAACAATCCCGACGGGGGCTACCTGCGCCGCCACGAGGTCATCGCCCTGCTCGACAGGCTCGTCGACCTCGACCTGGTCGTGGTGGACGAGTCGTTCATCGACTTCGTCGACGCCGAGCCGTACCCGAGCGTCGCGAACGAGGCCGCCATCCGGCCCAACGTGGTCGTGCTGAAGAGCCTCGGCAAGAACTTCGGGCTGCACGGCATCCGCTTCGGCTACATGGTGGCCAACCCCGCGCTGGCGGGCAGGGTGCGGCGCGCCCTGCCCAAGTGGAACCTGAACTCCTTCGCCGAGACCGTGGTCTTCATGATCCGCCAGCACATGTCCGAGTATCTGGACAGCCTCCGGCTGCTCGCCCTGGACCGCGAGTCGATGCGCTACCAGCTGACCCGGGTCCCCGGCCTCACCGTCTTCCCCTCCCAGGGCAACTTCCTGCTGGTACGGCTCCCCGGCGGCAGGGACGGCGCCGCGCTGCGCGACCAGCTGCTCGACGAGCACAACCTCTTCGTCCGCGAGTGCGGCGACAAACTCGGCATGACCAGCCAGTTCATGCGCCTGGTGGTCCGGCCGGAGCGGGACGTGCGGCGCCTGATCAGCGGGCTGTACGCCGTCCTCTACGAGAGCGGGAACCGGTCGCTGAGCTCGGTGCCGCCGCCCCTGCCGGCACCGACCCCGACGCCTCTGTACGACCCGCTGCCCGCGTCCCTCTCGACACCCCTGCAGACGCAGACGCCCCTGTACGAGGGTGACCGCCGCTTCGACATGCTGTCGGCCGTGCCGCCCTCCATCTGAGACGCCCGCACCCGGCCGCCGGGCCCTCGCCGAGGATCCGGGAGTCCACGAAGCCGGCCGAGGGACTTCTCCGTGCGGACCTGGAAGAACGGTTCGAGGCGCGTTGACCGCATACCCTGCTCGTTGTGGCAGACCGCGTACTCTTTTTGTCGTAGTACGTCGTAGTACGTCGTAGTACGTCGTAGTACGTCGTAGTACGTCGTAGTAAGAGCCGGACAGTGGACGGATCTCAGCGAGGAGGCACCCGTGCCGGACGCGGTATGGATCCTGGGCGGCTACCAGAGCGACTTCGCCCGCAACTGGTCGCGGGCCGGTCAGGGGTTCGCCGAGCTCACCGGGGAGGTCGTGCGCGGCACCCTCGACGACGCCGGTCTCACCGCCTCCGACGTGGACGTCATCCACGTCGGCAACGCCTTCGGCCAGCTCTTCACCGGACAGGGGCAGCTGGGCGGCATGCCCGCCACCGTCGAGCCCGGGCTGTGGGAGATCCCCTCGGCCAGGCACGAGGCGGCCTGCGCCTCCGGCGGCGTCGCCGCGCTGGCCGCGATGGCCGACATCGAGTCCGGGCGCTACGACTGTGCCCTGGTCCTCGGCCTGGAGCTGGAGCGCACCGTGCCCGGCGACCTCGCCGCCGGGCACCTCGGCGCCGCCGCGTGGGTGGGCCACGAGGGACAGGACGCGAAGTTCGTGTGGCCCCACATGTTCAGCGCCCTCGCCGACGAGTACGACCGGCGCCACGGCCTCGACGACGCCCATCTGCGGGCCGTCGCCGAGCTCAACTTCCGCAACGCCAGGGCCAATCCCAACGCGCAGACGCGCGGGTGGACGTTCACCGAGGCGAGCTTCGCCGCCGACGACGAGGCCAACCCGGTGGTGGAGGGCAGGCTGCGGCGTACGGACTGCAGCCAGATCACCGACGGCGGCGCCGGGGTGGTGCTGGTCGGGAAGCGTTTCCTGTCCCGCCACCCCGGACTCGCGCGCGAGGGCCGCCTCGCCCGGGTGCTCGGCTGGGGGCACCGGACCGTCGGGCTCCCGCTGGCGATGAAGCTGGAGCGCAGCCGCGACGAGCCGTACGTGCTGCCGCACGTGCGCAACGCGGTGCTCGACGCGTTCTCCCGCGCGGGTGTCGGCGGCGTCGACGACCTGGACGGCATCGAGACGCACGACTGCTTCACCATGTCGCAGTACGCCGCGATCGACCACTTCGGCATCACCGGACCCGGTGAGAGCTGGAAGGCCATCGAGAACGGCGACCTGGAGATCGGCGGGCGCATCCCCGTCAACCCGAGCGGCGGTCTCATCGGCGGCGGCCACCCGGTCGGCGCCACCGGGGTCCGGATGCTCCTCGACGCCGCCCGCCAGGTCACCGGCAGGGCCGGTGCCTACCAGGTCGAGGGGGCGCGCCGGTTCGGCACGCTCAACATCGGCGGCAGTACCACCACGACCGTCGGTTTCGTCGTCGGGGCCGGGTAGTCGAGGCGGAGGGCGCCCGGGGGGCCGTCGCGGCGCTGGACGCGCACGGCCACCCGTACCGGATCCTGCACGTCGCGGTGACGGACATGCGTCATGTCAAGATTCGCCGGAAAGGCCGGCAGGCGGGCGGCTGAACCGGCAGGCTCCCGCCCTCCGGTGAGGGCGGGAGCCGGTTCCCGCGCGATCAGGAGGCGGGCGGGAGCCGGTTCCCGCGCGATCAGGAGGCGGGCGGTGGCGCGCTTCCGTTGTAGAACGGGTTCTCGGGCAATCGCCCGGGCGTGACGAGCAGCCGGATCACCCCGGCCTTCACCTGCCAGGCGTTCCAGACGGTCCAGTCACGTCCGACGCTGTCGGCGGGGAGCGGCTCGAAGGACAGCCCGCCCGTCTTCGCGTCGATCCGGATGAGGCTGAACACCGTGGCCAGGTCGCGTTTCCGCGCCTCGGTCAGGATCTCGTCCACCGGGCGGCCGTCCCTCAGCCGTACCCCGGCGAACATCTCGCCGGGAGCCATGGCCAGGTCGAAGTTCGCGTACTCCTCTCCCTGCCTCGCCTGGCGCCCCAGCCTGACGTCCACCTTGCCGGTGAATCCGGCGGGAATCCGCATCACCATCACGCACCCGGCGTCCCTGCCCGGCTCGCATCTCCCGGGGGCCGTCTCCATCGAGAGGGGGACACCGCCGAACCGGGGACCGGAGGGATCCGGCGGCGTCCCCGTGTCGGGCCCGTCGTCACCCGAGATCATCATTCCCATGATCTCTCCGACGCCGCCCGGCGAGACGGGCACCGGGCGCAGCGTGATGTCCAGGCCGACCGCGCGGAACGCCTCGGTGTACCTGGCGTGGTCGGCGAACGGGTCCTTGATGCGGGCGACGTACTGCTCACCGTCCAGCACGATGTCAACGGCGGAGTTCGCGTAGCTCGTGGCGCTCCCGTCACGCAACAGGCCGGGGCCGGCGACGAGTGCGGCGACGAGCACCCCGGAGGTGAGCGCCCCGGTCACCAGGCGCGGTCTCCACGACCGGCGGTGCGACGGCGAGGCCGCGGGGACCTCGGACCCGGATTCGGACACGATCGACGCCAGCAGTGCCCGCGCCCCCGCGGCGGACACCTGACCGGCCAGCTCGTCGTCGCGGACGCGGGGCGGCGGGCCCACCCGCTCATCGGTGTTCTTCACGAGGACCTCCACGTCGGGACCCGTGCGGCCCGGCTCATCGGGGTGAATTCGATCCCGGCCTCCGCCAGCCCGCGCGAGAAGCGCCGGCGGGCCCGGTGGAGCCGGATGCGTACGGCGTTGCGGGAACGGCCCAGGACGGACGCGATCTCTCCGGCGTCCAGGCCCTCCCAGACCACGAGCGACAGCACCTCGCGATCGTCGTCGGACAGTTCACGAAAGACCCGTCCGATCGCCCCGAGTTCCATCCCCTCCGCGGGCGGCGCGGCGCGGGCGTAGAGATCGGCGACGTCCTCGCGCAGCGCCGTCTGGTGGGTGTGACGGCGGATCAGGCCCCGGCGGTGGTTGGCCAGGACGTTGCGTGCCACGCCGTACAGCCACAGCCTCGCCTGCTCGCCGGGTGGCAGGTCGTCCACCCGGCGCCACGCGATCTCGAACGTCTCGGCCACCACGTCGGCCGCGTCCTCCGGGGAGTCGCAGCGGCGCGTCGCGTAGCCGAGGATCCGTTCGTACGTGTCGAGATAGACCTGCTCGAACCGGGCTCTTCGGTCGTCAAGCACGGGCGGTTCCCATGGCAGGAGGCCTCCTCTGGTGGGGGTCGTGGACACCCATCCATGTCGAAGGCGCCGACATCATTTCTCTCAGACCCGGAAATTTCTGGAAACGCCGCTCAGCCGGTGGCCGGTGCCCGGCCGATGCCCGCCTCGACGCGCTCGACGGCGATCATCGCGCCGAAGGCGAGCAGGTGCAGCAGGCAGTGGTCGCTGTACCGGTCGCCACGCCAGCGGGCGACGTCGTCCTCGGTGACCTGGTCCGGCGCCAGCGCCGCGAGGATCGCCAGGGTCGCCCCGGCGCGGTCGCCGGGGGACAGCGCGTCGAGCGAGGTGGCGGGCCACCCGTCGTCGGCGGGGAGATAGTCGCCGAGGTGACGGCCGACGGTGTCGCGTACCGCCGCGCGGGCGTCCTCGGACAGCAGGAACCCGCCCTTCGCCGCCGAGTCCCGCAGTGCCGCGTACGCGGGTCCGACGGGGCTTTCCCCCGCCCAGGCGGGTACGGGCCCGGCCTCGCCGTCCTTCAGAAGGAGAAGGCCGTCGCCGGAGCGGCGCCGCTCGACGGCGCGGGCGATCGGCGCGCCCTCGAAGGGGCGTGCGGTGTCCGACTCCCGCATGCCGCCGGGAAGCAGGTGCTCCGCGAGCAGTATCAGGACCATGCGGTTGACGAAGTGCAGCGCCAGCGCGGTCCCGACGTACTCCGGGGCGAGCGCCTCGGGGACGGGCGGCGCCCCCGGGGCCGGCGAGCCCGGGGCGCCGGTGGACCTCGCCCACCGGACGACGGCCGCGGCGTCCTCGTCCGCCGGGTCGTCACCGCGGCGGAGCGCCCGCGCGATGTCGCCTCCCCCGGACAGCTCGAGGAAGACCAGATGTCCGGCTATGTCGTACTCACACCGGTTGACCTGGGAGACGGAGACCGCGACGGCCTCCTTGTGCCGGCGGGGAACGGACCCGGCCAGCAGCGACTCGCGCAGCAGCGCCCAGCCAGGGGCGAGCAGTTCGGGGGCGGGGGACATCATCATGACCGCCGGGCCGATGCTGCTGAACTCGGCGTCGACCTGGTCGTAGACGGCGGCCACCTGCCCGGTGGCGGTCTCGGGCGGCACCGGGGTGACGTGGCGGAAGAGGGAGGGCATCGAGCGGTCCTTTCGCTGACGGTCGCGCTGCCGGAGGGGGTGTGCCCGGAGCACACCGGGTCGAGGCGTGCCGGGACGGTTCCCCCGAACGAGCGTGGGCTGCGATCGTCGCCCCTGTGCCGGCCCGCGGTCGTGGTACCCGGGGAGGTTCTTTCGGCTACGCCGCGAGGAGCAGGGGAGGCGGCGGAACTACCGCGCCGGGATCAGCGCCGCCACCGCACGGGATCGACGGTCGCGTCCGGCCTTCCGGTGACGCCGAGGACGGGGACGCCTGAGAACCGGGACGTCTTCGAGGCCGCCGGGGAGCGCGGCGGTTCCCGCGGTGGCGGTGCCGCGCGAGGGGAGCACCCCGTCCCTCTCGGCGGCGCGCTGCGCGTGGCGGACGGGACGGTGACCGAATGGCTGGAATACTACGACCGGGCCACCCCGCTGCGCGGGACGGCTCCCGGTACGGACTTCGCGGCATGGCGACCCCCGCCCCGCAGGGCTCGGGGCACTCGGTTCCGCGACGCCGGACTCCGGGACGCCGGGCTCCGAGGTGTCCAGGCCGGGCCCGCCCGGTCATCGTCCGTCCGGGTCCGGCTCGTGGGGGGCCGGACCCGGCGGGCCGTCGGCGGCTCCCGGGGAGCCGCCGTGACCGGCGAGGACGTGACCCGCCACCTCTCCGGGCGGGTCGCGGGCCACCGGAGGCGCTTCGGGCGTCCGCCGTCGACGGGCTTTGCGCGCGACGCGGCCAGGAAGGTGCGCGAGGAGGTGCTCACCGGCCCCGGCCGGAGCGCTGAGCGAACGCCTCGGACCGTGGTCGGGAAATCGCACTCGGTATCCGTCGTGTACTTTCTCGCGTAATGTGCGAGGTATTGCACACTTCGTGTCACCGGATACTTACCGAACGCAGAAATCGTCGAACGCGCGAAATCCGGCCGCACGTACGGCCATCAATGGCCACGGCCTCTTCACCGCCGGCCGCATTCGTGAACCGCCGTACGCGTTGGCGTGAGTGGATCGGTCCCATTCCGGGAAAACCCGCATGAACTCCAGAGAACACCAGGTGGGAGCGGGTGGGAGTGGGCATCGCGAGTCTCCCGGGCGGGTTCTCGGCGTGTCCGGGCGGTCGCGGTCCGCGTCCGGAGCGTTCCGCGGACGAGGGAATCCGGCTGATGTGAAATTCATTCGGATCCGTTTCGTGAAGAATCTTCAGATGAAATCCATGCCGATAGGCTGATTCCTGACCCATAATCGCCGTCAAGAACATGGGGATCGTGAAAAGGGAGCGCTGCGTTGCACGGCAGAACCTCTCCGCTGTTCATCGGCCGGAAGCGGGAACTCGACTTCCTCGGGGAGGCGTGGGGCGAGGCCAGACGCCGTGACGCGCGGATCGTGGGTGTCCGGGGGGCGTCGGGGATGGGCAAGACCGAGCTGGTCGAGCGCTTCCTGCGTACCGTGCCCGGCGTGCGGATCGTCCGCGCCTTCGGTGACGAGGACGCGCTCGCCCACCCGTGGGGGGTGCTGGAACAGATCGCCGAGCAGCTGCCGACCCCGGCGCTCGCCAGGACGCTGTCGGGCCAGTCCGAGGCGGCCTTCGTCGGACAGGCCCTCGCGGCGGAGTTCGCCGCCGCGGACGCGCTGATCGTGGTCGTCGACGACGCGCACTGCGGCGACCGGCAGTCGATGGCCGCGCTCCGCCTGGCGGCCCGGCGCCTGCGCAACGCCCAGGTCATGCTCCTGGTCGTGCACCAGGCCCCCGGGTACGCGACGGGAGCGGCGCCGGACGCTCCCCGCCTGGAGCTCCACGAGGGATGGGAACGGATCTTCGACTCGGCGCAGGGGCGCCTGCTCCAGGTCGAGGGGCTCCCCGCCGACGACCTCGTGAGGCTCGCCGTCGCGACCGGCCACGACGGGCTCACCCCCTCCGGCGCCAGGAGGCTGCACGAGCACACCAACGGCAACGCGCTGCACTCGGTCCTCCTGCTTGACCAGGTGGAGATGCACTCGATCAACTTCGGCAACGGCCCGCTGCCCGCCCCCCGCGGCATGACGCAGGCCGTCGTGGCGCGGCTGGCGTCGTGCGGCCGCCGTACCCGCGAGGTCGTCGGCGCGGCGGCGGTGCTCGGCCGCCGCTTCGGCCTGGCCGACCTGCGCGCGCTCTCCGGCGTCGCCGACGCCACGACGCCCCTCGCGGAGGCCGTCGACGCCGGGCTGGTCAAGGAGATTCCCGGGACGGCGGGGCAGGAGTTCGCGTTCACCACCCTGCTCGTCTGGGACCGCATCTACTACGACTCCGGTGTCGAGCGCCGCCGTGCCCTGCACCGCAGTGCCGCCCTGCTCGGCGGTCCCGGCGCGCTGTGGCACGGGATCGCGGCGTCCGGCGGCGGTACGGACGGTGAGCTCGCCGCGCTGGCGCAGGAGGAGGCCCAGTCCCTGCTGTCGCGCGGCAGGCTCCCCCTGGCGGCGGTGTACGCCCGCCACGCCGCGGAGCTGACCCCGCCGGGACCGGACAGGGTGGCCCGCCTGCTGACGGCAGTGGAGACCCTGCTGGTCTCCGGTGACGCCACCGTCGCCCGGCGCTACGAGAGCGAGATCCTCGCGGCGCCGCGAGGCCCCTGGCGCGACTACGTCGCCGGTTACCAGGCCCTGATCTCCGGGCGCGTCGCGGAGGCCAAGCTCCTGCTGGTCCAGGCGCTGGGCGCCGCCGGGCGCGACACGGCGGAGAGCCCGCACACGCCCGCGGACCTGCGGGCGCGCATCGCGGCCCAGCTCGCGATCATCGGGGTGGTCGAGATCTCCTACCCCGAGATGGTCGAGTACGGCACGGCGGCCGTCGCGGCGGGCAGCGACGAGCCGTGGGTACGCGCGTTCGCCTGGTTCGCCCAGTCCCTGGGCTGGACCCTGGCCGGACGGGCCGAGGAGGCGCTGGCGTCCCTGGCGGACGCCGACCTGCCGGGTTCGGTGGCCGGGCTGGACGGGCTGGTGGCCAGAGGAATGATCCGGTTGTGGACCGACGACCTGGAGGGCGCGTCCGCCGACCTGCGTGAGAGCGTCGCGCGGGCCACGCGCGGCGAGGCGCTGCGGGTCGGCCAGGCACTCGGCTTCCTGGGCGAGGTCGAGTACCGGCGGGGCAGGCTCGACGACGCCGTCCAGTTCACCCGGCTCGCCGTCGGCGACGCCGAGGAGAACGAGCGGGTCTGGGACTACGCGCTCCTGCACTCCCTGGCGTGCTTCCCTCACGCGGCCCGGGGAGAGTGGGACCGGGCGCGCGAGCACGCCCGCCAGGCCACGGAGTGGGCGCCGCTCGTCGAGAGCAGGGCGAGCCTCGCCTACGCGGCGGGCGCACGCGCGGCGGTCGCCCAGGCCCAGGGCGACGTCCAGCGGCTGCTCAGCGCGGCCGAGGCGATCGAGCTGCACTACGACTCCCTGGAGCCGGGCACCCACCTGTTCGGCCCGATCGGCGCCGACGCGCTCTCCCAGCTCGGCCGGGCCGACGAGGCGGACGTCGCGCTGGGCGTCTTCAGCGACAGGGCCGCGTCGAGCGGGCGCCGCTCGACCCTGATGTCCATCGCCAGGGTGCGGGGCCAGATCGCCGCCGTCCGGGGCGACCACGCGGGCGCCGTACGGGAGTGCGAGGAGGCCCTCTCCCTGGCCCGCGAGGTGGGCCTGCCGATCGAGGCCGGCAGGATCGACCTGGTGATGACGCGCTCCCAGCACGCCCGGGGCCGCCACGCCGAGGCGGAACGGCTGCTGAGGCGGGCACTGGTCGCCTTCAACCGTACCGGCGCCGCGGCCTACGCCGCCCTCGCCCTGAAGACGGCCGGGGAGCTCCGGCTTTCCGTGGACGGCCCCAACGCCGCCTTCAGCAGTCTCACCGGGGCCGAGCGCGAGGTCGTGGCGATGGTCTGCGAGGGCATGACCACCCGTCAGATCGCGCAGAAGCGCCTGGTGGCGATCAGCACCGTGGAGACGCAGCTGAACCGCATCTACGCGAAGCTGAACGTCACCAGCCGGGTCGAGCTCCGCGCGGTCCTGTCCGACCCCGACGAATGACGAGTGACGAGTGACGAACGAGGCGGTAAGGCGGACGGCCGGCATCCGGCTCGCGCGGAACGGTTCCGCGGCCATGCCGGCGTACGGGAAACGGGCATGTCGAGGTTTGTCGTGCCATCCGTAGGGGTGGTACCTGGACGCTTTCCCGGTCTCCGGCCACTACCGTGAGCGACTGCCAGAGTGCCGGGAGAGCGGCGCCGCCGACAGGAGGCCGGAATGCGGTTGACCATCGACGTCCAGAGGACCGCCACCGGTCACATCGCCGGGACGGTCGAATCCGATGACTCCGCGCAGCCCGTCCCCTTCCACGGTGTCATCGAGCTGGTCACCCTCCTGGAAACCCACCTGGACGGATGATCGCGCGAGAGGGTGCCGCGTGTCCGCCGGCGCGGGAGGCAGTCGTCCACGGAGTGTCACGCCAGGGGGGAGAACATCAGATGGGCACCACGTCCCACCTCGGGAGGGAACTCGGGAGGCAACACCGTCGCCGGCCGGCGGCGGGACGGGCGTACCACCGGCCGCCGGTCGTGACGGTCCCGCGGGCCGTAAGGGCCGTAAGGACCGCGCCGGGCAGGCAGGGCGCGCCGGGCATGCGGGGCGTTCCGGTCGTACGGGCCGGGTGGAACGGCCGCGCGGGATCGGCCGGGGCCGCCACGTGAACGCCACCATGACGGCCTTCGTACCGCCGACCGAGAGCGGCCACGACCTGCTGGACAACTGGATACGGCCGATCTGCGCGAGGCTGGGGGTCCGCCTGGCGGTCGCTCTTCCCGGTGCCGGCCAGACCACCGCGCTCGCGGCGCAGCGGGCGTCGACCTTCGTCGTGTGGGACTGCTCGGTCGAGGGACCGGAGGACGTCTACGCGGCCTTCAACATGCGCGCCAAACTCGACCCCGGCAGCATCGTCCTCAGCCGCACCCCGCTGCCCCGCAACGTGCTGACCCGCGCCAGCCACGCCCCCGTGCACGGCGAGACCCTGGGCAACCCGGAACTGGGCGAGTGGCTGGAGCGGCGCCTGCGCCGCGTGCTGGGCACGGTCCGCACGCCCGCGCCGCGCCTGCCCGCGCCCCGGGAGCACTACTGGATGTTCGACAACCCGGCCGACTACTTCCTCAGCTTCCACGGCGACCACCGGCAGGAGGCGGGGGAGTGGCGCGCGGGCTTCGAGAAGGCCCACTCGGTCACCGTGCGGATGGTGCCGCCCCGCGAGTACTCCTACCCGGCCGAGGTGGTCACCCGGCAGCAGATGTGGGAGGGCGTGGCGCGGCTGATGTACGAGATCATCGCGACGGGGAGGGCCGTCGTCCATCCCGCGCCTGACTACTTCTCGTCGTTCTGGACGGTGAGCGAGCTGCTGGCCACGCTGTGGCTGCTACCGCGCGGTTCCACGCCGCCCATGATCACCTCCGCGTACGCCGCCCGGCCCTCGGGCGGCATCCGGCGGCTGGAGCACCTCACCGCCCGTGCCGTCCTGGGCGTCCCCCTGCTGGGCGACGCCCACGCCGACCGCTTCGCCAGGCTCATCAACAACTCCGACCCGATCACCACCGCCCCGCGGATCCGCAGGCCTCCGGCGGGCCGGGGAGAGGCCGTCACCGAGACGGTCAAGCAGGCCGGCCGACACGATCCCGAACTGGCGGCCTCACGGTTCTGGGACGAGATGCGGGTGCCCTGCCCGGTCTGCGCCCCCCGGGGCAGGGCCGCCGCGAAGGTCGGCTGGGACCGGCACATGGACCTGTCGTGGGACGAGCGGGGAGTGGACCACTACGGCTACTTCACCGCGCGGCGCGAGGACCTCGGCACCGAAGGAATCCGCTGCCCCGGGTGCCGTACCCACCTGAGGCTCGTCAACGAGCACGGCGTCCGCACGCTCTGGACACCGCTCTCCGAAGGGGAGCCCGAACGGGATCGGCCGGTCATCCGGTGCGATCCGGTCTGGCAGGTGCTGCCGGACGGCCCGCGGGACGCCGGACCGCTTTCCAGGAGGCTTTCCAGGAGGAAGGACGCCGACGCCGTTCTCGACCTCCAGGGCAGGGGGTCCACCGCCGAGACGAGATGGGCGTCGGCGCGCAGCTTCGTCTGACCGCGCGAGGCTCCCTTCGGGTCTCGTCACCCCACCGACGGGAGCGTTCCAAAACATCGGCCGGCCTGGTCATCGCCCTCGACGGGGCCAGACCGGCGAGAGGCCGGCGAGTGCCCGGTGAGAGGAGGTTCGGTGAGAGGAGGCGAGAGGGATCCCGTTGACACCGCCCAAGCAGAGTTCCCACTCTCGAGGAGAACGGATGAACGCCATCCCGTCCCGGTCCGCGGGCCGGGACGCCGGGGTGAGGCGCCGGTGAGGGCCCCGGACCGCGAGCGCCGCCTGGCCCTGTCGCTGAGCCGTCGCTCCAGCGAGCTCGCGGCCGCCGGACGCCACGAGGAGGCGCTCGCCGCGAGCGAGGAGGCGCTCGAGATCACCCGGCGGCTGGCCGGGGACGACCGCGACACCTACCTCCCCGACCTGGCCCTGTGCCTGGCCGGCGCGGTGATGCGGTACGTCCGGCTGGGCCGCAGGCACGACGCGGTCGACGTGGGGCGCGAGGCGGTGGCCGTCAGGCGTGAGCTGGCGGAGGCGCGTCCCGACGAGTACCTGCCCCACCTGGCGGGTTCGCTGAACGGCCTCGCCTGCGACCTGGGCCGGATCGGCATGCCGGAGGCCGCCCTGGACGCCGCCCGCGAGGCGGTCGGCATCTACGAGGGGCTCGCCGTCCGGAGCCCGGCGGCACACGAGCCGAGCCTCGCGATGGCGCTGCACACGCTGGCCCAGCGGACGGCGTCGCTGGGGCGGCTGGAGGACGCCGTGCTCCACGGCACGAGAGCCGTCTCGATCCGGCGGCGGCTCGCCACGGAGAACCCGCCCGCCTACTCGGCGGCCTTCGCCACCGCGCTGCACGGCCTCGGCTGGCAGCTGGCCGCGCTCGGGCGCCGCGAGGAGGCCATCGCCGCCTACGCCGAGTCGGTCACGATCCGCCACCGGCTGGCCCGCTCGGAGGACGCCCAGGCCGCCGACCACGACTACCTGGCCGCCGTGGCGGGGGAGTGGGCGGACCTCCTCATGGACGCGGGGCGCCTCCCGGCGGCCATGGAGCCACTGGAGATCGCCAGAACCGCCTCCCTGCACGCCGGCGACACCGAACGGGCGAACCGCCTGGCCGCCCTGATGGAACGTTCCGGAAACAGCCGCGTCTGAGCCTCCGCCTCCCGTACGGGCCGGTCGACTCCGGCTTCCGTAGGGAGGGGAACGGAGGTGAGGGCGGGATCCGCGTCCCGCGCGGGAGGAGGGGACTCGCGCGGGCCGGGGCCCGCGTGCGGGAGGGGAGACCCGCACGCGGGCCGTGAGCAGGCGTGCGGGTCGGGGACGCGGGTGCGGGTCAAGGGCACGGGTTTCGTGACCCCGGCCCGGGTGACCCCTCCATCACCCAGGCCGGGGTCCTACCCGGCGGTGGGCCGGGTGCTCTGGCGGTCGCGGGCGCGCTCGTGAGGGTGGTCGCGAGCGGGATCGTGGGTGCGGCCGCGTGCCGGGACCGCCCTCGTCACGCGAAGCATCCGCCCACGCCCTGGCGGGCGCCCCGGTTGAAGGCGCCCAGTCGTTGCGCGGCGGTGCCGTGGTCGCTCACATCGGTCCAGGGAGTGTCGTCGGCGTGCTCTCGCAGAGCCGCCGAGATCTCCGCGGTGTCGCCGGTCTCGAAGTACAGGACGCCGTCATCGGCGGCTCCGAAGAGCGCCGCCCCGGCGAGGCAGTCGGCCTGGAGTTCGAGCTGCCGGGACAGCAGCCTCTCGGGAAGGCGGGCCTGGACGGCGTGGGCCCATTCGTGCGCGATGATCAGATAGACCCAGGCGTCTCCCTGCCGGTATCCCATGCGCATGAGGTCGACGTCCCACGCGACGAAGTCGTAGGGCGGCCAGCAGTACAGGGCGTTGTCATCGGGAAGGGGATATCCCTGGCACGTCGGCGCGTCGCCCCACGCGCCGTCGTACGCGCCGAGAACGCGCGGGGGCGAATACCTGCCGGGGAAGAACTCCGACCAGTGCGTCGCCCAGAACCGGTTGATGGCGTACTGGGCACTGCGAATGTCCGCGTTGATGTCGTCGAGGCTCCTCGCGGCGGCGGGCCCCACCGGGGCGTTCCCGCTCGTCGTGGCGGCCGCGGTGCCGGCGGGGACCGCGATCAGCGCGCCGACGAGCAGTGCGACGAGTGCGAGACGAGTGGTTCTCCGTCGTGAAGCGGCCATGGGCTTCTCCCCTGTCGCTGGCGGCCACATACCGGATGCAATGGTTTATCGCAGGGTTTTTTCGCAGAGCACCGTCACCATATGGGGAAATGTAATACGAGAGAAGCGCTATCGCGAGATCGTATGGAATATCGCGTTAATTAGTCGCTGGATTCGGGGGATTAGAGGCGCGTCGTAAATCGGTGCGAAGCGGAAGCGGTTACCGGGCAGGGCTGAAGCGTTCTCGTTTCTGAGGGATCCATTCATGTCATGTTCCAGCGGGCGACCGGTTGTCAAGCTCCCGTCTGTTCGGCTTGAACGGTGATCAGGAAGGCCCGGATATCCTGCAGTCGGCGGGAGAAGCTCTGGTGGTTGGCGGAGGCCAGAGCCGTGTACAACCTGGCGGCGTCGGTCAGGCATTCGACGGCCTCGGCCGCGTTGCCCGGAGCGAGCCCTCGTCCTTCCCACAGGAGCCGGCCGAGCCCGTGCAACACGCTGGCCAACTCCGCGTCGTAGTCTCCCAGCACTTCCTTCGCCTGACCGCGCCGGATCTCCACCGCCTCCCTCACGGACTCGATCGCTCCCGCGAGATCTCCCGTCTCTTCCCTGGCCCATGCCAGATTGTGCAGTGCTCCGGCCAGCTCAAGGTTGCCGTTGATCAGGAGGCCTTCCGACCACTCGCGATTCACCTCGACCGCGATGTTCGCCCAGGCCAGACGCTGCGAGGGCGTCAGTTCCTGTCGCGCCGCCAGATTCGCCAGCATCCGGCCCAGGCTCAACTCCAACTGCCCCCTGTTGAAGACCTCGTCCAATGCCGGTCCAGGGACTTCTCTCACCGATGCCGATCCAAGGACCATGTCGAGCTCTTCGGACAGGGTCTCGAGATCCGCCGTTATCAGATCCGCGACATCCGGGTTGCGTGCACGCATCAGAAGGCAGTGCAGGTGAATCCCCTTGACGGTGGATGCGAGTGCCTCGCGATGCCCGCCGGTCAGGTGCAGGGTGATCCCGAGGCTGACATGGGCCCACGCCAGGTCTTCCGCATGCCTTGCCTGGGCTCGAACGTCGCCCGATTCGAACGCGTCGTGCAGCAGTCCCTCGTACAGGGTGATGGTCACCAGGCCGAAGGCGAGCGCGTCCTCGTGAAGTGCGGCGGCGTGCAACCACCACTCGACCCGTCTTGAGTGTTCCGCCCGTTGGGCGTCACTCATTCCGCGGGTTTCCTTCAACGCCATGTGGCGCCGGACAACGGCGGCGATACCTACGGCACGGTAGACAGGGGCGCCTTTCTGGCTGGTCAGAACCGGGATGATCGCCTCCAGCGTCGCGACATCCAGGGCCGGGATCTGAGTGAGTCGAATCAACGCCGCATTGTCTATGTGGGAGGCGATCCGGGGATTCGCCCGAAGGATCGGACACAGATGGCGGGCCGCGAGATGCTCCCAGCGGTTGGCGGCCTCGATCAGGACCGTCATCGCCCGGCTCACCAGCACGGGTTGCGCCTTCGCCCCATCATCTGTGCTCAGTAATCGCGTCAGAGCGTGCGTCGTCCAGGGGTCAGGGGCATGATCGAACTCGTGGCCCACGGTCGTCAGCGCGACGAAGTCCTCGGCCAGCAGGTCAGGATAGATCGGCTCCAGTGTGAGATCCCCCTCGAAGGAGGGATAGCAGCGCTGGTGGGCGGCGAGCACATGTTCCGCGAACGTGACGTCGGCCCTGTTCAACGCGGTGCCGGCGATCTCGTGGGGTAGGGGCCCCGCGAGGATGGCGATGTAGACCGCACGGCCCAGAATCGCCGGTGTGACGTTCGACGACCAGGCGGGGTTGGCGGCCAGCACGTCCTGCCAGTGTCTACGCTCGCGAGAGATCAGATACTCGGAGATCCGAACCTGGTCGGCGGGAACGGCGACTCCCTGTTTCCTCGCGTCGACGAGCGCGAGTGCCGCCATGTGAATTCTCAGCACCAGGCCGTACTCGTCCTCCGCGAGCTGGTCCGGGGGATCGATCGTCATGGCCTCCGCCGCCGGCAACCCCAGCCATCGTGCGTACTCGTCCCGCGCCCTTTCGAACAACGTACTGCGGTTGTCCTGATCGTCGTTCGCGCTCAGATGTTCCAGGCTCATTCGGCCGGACGAGATCGACTTGTCGTCCAGCCATGCTTTGACATCGAGCCACCAGTCGCCGGCGGGCCTCGCGACGAGGAGGATCCGCGTCCGCCTGCGACGTCTCAGCAGAGGATCGCTGAGCAGGCCGTGAAGCGCGCCCTGCGGCCAGCGTTCCGCGTAGTCCACCAGGAGGAGGGTTCCCGCCTCGCTCGACGCCGGAGCGGAGACGGGACGCTGTTCGGCGAACTCCGCGGGATGTGCGGAGGCACGCCAGACGGCCCATTCCCGCTCGGCGGACATTCGAGCGAATTCGGCGGCCAGTCGTGTCTTGCCCTGCCCGCCGGATCCGTGGAGCAGGAGGATGGAGGTGCCACTCTCGTCAGGGTCGTCACGCCATCGCGCCAGCCGCGCGAGTTCCTCCACCCGCCCGGTGAACTCGACGACTTCGTGCCTTGCCAGCAGGAGCGCGGAAGGGCGTCTTCTCACCTGCTCCCGTGTCATCTCGATGGGGGCCGGCGTGAACCTCTCGATATGGTAGGCCGGTTTCCACTGGTACAGATTCAACACGCCGTGCTGGACGGCGTTGACCTGATTCCCTTTGTTGGTCTGGAGGTACGAGCCGACGGCCTCGTCCCGCTCGCCACTCATGGACCGGCCTGATCATCGAGAGATCTCATCTCGGAGGGCAGCGGTCGGTAGATGTTCAGCGGACCATGCTGCACGGCGTACACGGTGCCGTTCTCCGCCCGGTTCTCCTGAATGAAGAGGCCAGGGGGCGTGGGAGCCGCGGAATCGGCGCGGGCCGTGCGACGGTGGCGCAACTCGGCGACCAGGAACGTGATCAGCCCGACCGTCGCGCCAATCACGCTCGCCACCATGTCGGCATACTTCAGGGCAGTCTCGAAGGGTATCGTCAACAGCACATACGCGATGACTCCCGCTAACGTGGCCATGCCGACCGCGATCAGCAAACGCCAGATCATTCGATCCCACATGAACCCATTCTGAAGTCACGCGGCGGCGTCCCGGCGGGATGAGCGAAGGAATTTCCCGTTGTCACCCACCAGTGAGCCTTTTTCCAACCTGTCGGCGGTCGGCGCAGGCGTGAAAGGTCAGGTCGTGAGACGTTCCGGTCTCGATGGAGGCTCGTTCTCCTGACCTGCGGGTCAGGGTGCCGGGGGAGCGGAGCTCTCGCGGACGACGAGGTCGGTGGAGAGCTCGACCCGGCGCGGCTCGGGTGACTCGCCGCGGGAGATGCCCAGGGCCATCCGGGTGGCGAGGAAGGCCATCTCCTCCAAGGGCTGGCGGACCGTGGTGAGCGGCGGCCAGGCGGACCTGGACAGGGGCAGGTCGTCGAAGCCGACGACGCTCAGGTCGTCGGGGACGCGCAGCCCGCGCTGCCTGGCCACCTCGAAGACGCCGAAGGCCTGCAGGTCGCTGCCGGCGAAGATGGCGGTGGGCCGGTCGGGCAGCGAGAGCAGGGTGTGGCCGTGGTCGTGGCCGGAGCCGACGAGGAAGTCACCGTGCAGGATCAGCGCGGGGTCGACCTCGACCCCCGCCGTCTCCAGCGCGGCCCGGTAGCCGTCGATGCGGGCGCGGCTGCACAGCACGTCGGGCGGGCCGCCGATCATGCCGATCCTGCGGTGGCCGAGCTCCAGGAGATGCCGGGTGGCGGTCAGGCCGCCCTGCCAGTTGGTCGCGCCCACCGAGGCCACGCCGGGAGCCGGCTCGCCCTCGGGGTCGACGACCACGAAGGGGATCGAGCGGGAGTTGAGCCGGTCGTACCGCTGTGCGGAGAGCCGGGAGCCGACGATGATCACGCCATCGGTGCGGCGGGCGGCGAGCCGGTCGAGCCAGTCGCGGCCGGGACCCTCGTGGGTGTGCAGGACGGAGATCACGATGCTGGCCTCGGCCTCCGCGGCGGCCTTCTCCGCCCCGCGGATGAGCTCCATCGCCCACGGGCTCTCCAGCTCGGCGAAGATCAGGTCGATCAGGCCCGCCGGGCCGTCGGTGCCGGTCGCGCGCCGGATGTAACCGTGCTCGCGCAGGAGCCGCTCGACCCGCCTGCGGGTCTCCGGCGACACCTCGGACCTGCCGTTGATCACCTTGGAGACCGTGGGGGCTGAGACGCCCGCCTCCTCGGCGATACGGGCGATCGTCACCCGGGGCTTACCTGGCATGTTCGGCAGCATATCCGAAACCTTTCGGAGTGCGGCCGGTGGCCTGGGGGTACGGTTCTTTCGTTCTTGCAGAGCCCTCGCGTGGTACGCCATCCGCGCCTGAATGTTTTCCGCGAGGCTCGGACGAAAAATTTTTGTGATCGACAGAAATGTTCACCGGCTCGCATCGCGGTCGCGAGCGCCACACGCGGGGGGTGAACGCCCGTCGAGCAGAGTTTCGCGCTGTTGCACCGGTTCCGCCGCCCGCGCATCCGCCGGGAGATCGATGACGACATCCGCGAAGCGTTCCTCCGGCCGGCCCGCGCCATCATCTGCTGGCGCAGGCTCGACGACCACCGCTTCTGACGCCGGCGCGACAGCGGCCGGCTAGAGCGAGATCTTCCTCTCGTCGTCTTCGAGGCCGCGGAGCGTCCAAAGTCCGTACAGTGCCAGCAGCGGTTTGACGATCAGCCACTCGCCGGGACGGTAGTCATCCGCGAGCACGAGCCTGTCGGCGAGATCAGGGCGCTGGCGCCGCAAGTATGCGCGGGCTTTGAGCGCGTGAGCCGGTTGGGAGGCGATCTTGATGCGGTCGACGTCCTCAAGGAGCGGGATCACGTTCGTAACGTTCTCCCATGTCGTTCTACTTTGGTCTTCGAGGAAAACCGTGCCTTCGAAATCGAGCACCGACTTCGCGTAGTCAGCCATCAACCGGGCCTCCGCGGCGCCGGTGCCGGTCGCACCACCGCTGAAAATCACGCGCGTGTCCCGCTCGCGGTCGGCGGCGATGGAGCGAAGGCCGGCACGAACTCGCCAGCGGTTGACGAGGTTCGCCGTCGCTTGAGGGTTCCGGTATCCCAGCACGACCACGGCCTCGGAAACGCCCCTGCTGTTCCCTACGAGGGCTCGAGACCAGCGCCAGTTCAACCATTCCCCCCAGGCCAGGGCTACTACCCCGGCCACAGCCAATCCTGTCCGTCGTCGCATGCGGCGACTCTAGGACACCCCGGCATCAAACAGCGAAGACAGCGGCCACGCGACAGGCAACGCATCCCGGCATGTCCCGGTGACGTGCCCGGACGAGGTGCCGCACGAAACCGGGCGGCACGGGCGGGAACCCCCACCCCCCAGGGTGGGGGCACGTCAACGGTGCGGTACGGCGGAGGAGAGCGGCCCGGAAGCCGTGCCCGTCTCCCGCAGGGCGGTGAGGAGGGCGAGCGGTGTCGCGGCCGCCCAGGCCTGGGGGGAGGACGAGTGCGGGTAGGGCACCGGGTCCGGATGCTCGTCGCGCCCGTATCCGGCCATGACCTCCGGCAGCCGCCAGCCGTGCCCGGCCGCCGCCCGCACCAGGCCGTGGGCGACGGTCCGGGCCTCCTCGGCGAGCCCGCGGCGCGCCAGGCCGAGCACGATGACGGCGTTGTCGTGCGGCCAGATGCTGCCCAGGTGGTAGGAGAGCGGGTGGTAGGGGACCTGGCCCGCGGCGAGCGTGCGGATGCCGAAGCCGGAGAAGAAGTCCGGCCGCAGCAGCCGCCGGCCCACCGCCCGCTCCTCGTCCGGGGACAGGATGCCGGACCACAGCAGGTGCCCGGCGTCCGAGGCGAGCGTGTCGACCCGCCGGTCCGCACCGTCCAGGGCGAGCGCGGGGAAGGCGTGCTCGGGCATCCAGAAGTCGCGGCGGAACCGGTCCCGCAGGTCGGCGGCGGCCTCCTCCAGGAAGCCGGCCCAGCGCGGGTCCCCCCACACCGTGCGGGCGAGCCGGGCCGTGCGGACCAGGGCGTCGTAGGCGTACCCCTGGACCTCGCAGACCGCCAGGGCGCCCTCGGCCCGCGCGCCGTCGGAGAAGCGGATGGCGTCGGCGGAGTCCTTCCAGTTCTGGTTGACCAGGCCGCCGCCCGCCGCGTCGGAGGTGTAGCGGAGGTATCCGTGCCCACCGAGGCCGCCGTCGCGGAACATCCACTCCACCGCCGCGCGCGCCTGCGGTTCGAGGCGCCGGGCCAGCGCCGGGTCGCCGGTGGCCGCGGCGTGGGCCTCCAGCAGCACCAGGAAGAGCGGGGTGGCGTCGACGCTCCCGTAGTAGCGGCCATAGGGGACCTGCCGGAAGTGCGCGAGCTCGCCGTGCCGCACCTCGTGCACGATCCTGCCCGGCTGCTCCAATCGGGAGGGGTCGTCCCGCGTCCCCTGTACGGCGGCGAGGGCGAGCAGGGTGTCGGCGGCCAGCGCGGGCCGGTACGGCAGGGCGAAGAGCGAGGTCAGCAGGGAGTCGCGGCCGAACAGGCCGAGGAACCAGGGGACGCCGGCCGCGGGCACCCGCAGCGCCTCGCCGGCGGGGCCCGAGGTGGGGACGCGCAGCCGCGCCAGGTCGGCCAGCCCCTGCTCGCAGGCCCGGGCCAGTTCCTCCCAGGAGGTGAGGTCGCGGGGGCGGGGCCGCGCGCCGGCGAACGCGCCGGTGTCGGCCTCCAGCCGTTCCCGCACGGCGCCGGGGGAACCGGGTGGGGACGGTTCCCCCGTACCGTGCGGGACGGCCAGGGCGGTGAGCCGCAGATCCGCCGCGCCGTGGGCGGGCAGCGCGAACCGCCAGGTCAGGACGCGGGCGGTACCCTCGCCCTCGCCGTCGGCGGGGCGGATCCGGTGCGGCGGCGGCGAGGCGGCGACGGTGGTCCGTGAGGACCAGCTCTCGCCGCGCCGGTAGTGGAAGGCGACCCCGTCCGGGGTGTCGTGCGCGGTGCGGCGCGCGCCGGGTTTCTCGTACGCGCGATGGTCGGCGCGCAGCTCGAACTGGTCGGCGAAGTCGGCGTCCACGTGGAGTTCGAGCTCCACGACGGCGGGTTCGCCGCTGTTGCTCACCAGGCGGACGTGCTCGGTGAGGGCGCCCTCGGCCACCGCCTGCCGCCGGAAGACGGTGTAGGCGGGAGGGTGGTCGCGGGTGCCGGCCGGGGTGAGCACGCAGCCGTCGCCGGAGGAGGTCAGCAGGGTCAGCGGGGTCGGCAGGGTCGGCAGGGCCGGTGCGCTCGGCGGGACCGGCGCCGCGCCGCCCGCGGTCAGCAGCCACCGGCTCAGGTGCCGGGCGTCCCTGACGAACAGCCCGTCCGTCGCGGTGCCCCGGGTGCCGTGGACGTCCCCGTGGGCGGTCACGGCGGCGAAGGTGCCGCTGTTGACCAGCAGGCGGCCGGCGCTCATCGGGCGGAGCCCTCCTCGCCGGATCCGCCTCCGGGCGCGTCGCCCTCGGACACGCTTCCGGAGGAGTCGGAGGCGTGGAGCAGGTCCAGGGCCAGGGCGGCGGTCCAGCTGAAGCGCCGGACGCCGCGCCCCTCCCCGGTGTACGGCTCCAGGTACTCGGCGAACCCCGTGCTGTGGGCCGCGTCCAGGACCTGCGCGCGCAGCCGGCCCGCCGCCCTCGCGTCGCCGTGCCGCACCAGGCCGCGGTGGACCAGCCAGGCCATGTTGAACCAGCTGGGACCGCGCCAGTAGCGGTTGCCGTCGAACTCCTCCGCCGTGAGGTCGTAGCTGGGCACGAGCCGGACCTCTCCCAGGCGGAAGCGCGGTCCGCGGGCGGTCCGCACCAGGGCCGCCGCGACGTCCTCCGGCAGGCCGGGGACGATCAGCGGGACGAGCCCCGACACGCCGTACCCGGCGATGGGCTCGTCCGTCACCAGGTCGCGGGGGAGGAAGACGCCGGCGGCCGGGTCCCACAGCCGGTCGAGCAGGGCGCCGGTCGCCGCCTCGGCCCGCCGCCGGTGCGTCCCCTCGTCCGCGCCGACCACCCGGGCGATCGCGGCGAGCGCGTGCTCGGAGGCGATGAGCAGGGCGTTGAAGGAGGGGTCCTCGACGGCGAAGGCGTGCGGGGTGCGCGCGTCGTCGTAGCCGTGGTCGCGGTAGGTCGCGGCCAGGCGCACGTACCGCGCGTAGTCCAGGTCGGTGGGCCGGTCGGCGGGGGAGCCGTGGTCGAGGTCGGCCCGGCGGAAGGAGTCCCGCGGCGCGGGCTCGACCCTGGCCAGGGCCGCGTCCCAGCTCGGGCTGTTGTCCAGTCCCGGCTCCCACGGGTGCGTCACCGCGGCCAGCCCGCCGCCGCCCAGGTCCCTGGAGGTGGCCAGGTAGCGGTGCCAGGCGGCGAGCCGGGGGTAGACGCGCGGCAGGAAACCGCGGCGCCGCGACTCGGCCGGGTCGGCGAGGTGCACCAGCCAGGCGGCCAGGGCGTGAACGGGCGGCTGGATGATTCCGGAGGTCTCGACGGTGGAGGGCGCGCCCGTCCTCCGGTCCGTGCCCGAGGAACGCCAGAAGTCGGGGCTGGGGAAGTAGGCCCCGAGCGGTACGGACGGGTTGAAGATGATGTGCGGGATCCGGCCGTCGCCCCACTGCGCGCCCAGCAGCGTCTCCAGCTCGCGCTGGGCCCGGCGCGGGGCGATGTGGCGCAGCCCGATGGCGACGAAGGCCGAGTCCCAGCTCCACTGGTGCGGGTACAGGGCGCGCGAGGGAACGGTCGCCGTCCCGGTCCAGTTGCCGAGCAGGACGTGCGTGGCGGCCCGGCGCAGGTGGGCCCGGCGGCCGGTGCCGGAGGTGGCGGCCGCTTCGAGGACGGCGGTCATCCGGCCGGCCGGTGCGGGAAGGAGGCGCGCCGCAGGAAGGGCGGGATCGAGCGTACGGCCTGGACCGGGTCTCCGGTGAGCCTGCACTCGACGGCCAGGTAGCCGTCGTAGCCGATGGCGTCCAGGGCGCCCAGCCAGGCGGGCCAGTCGAGGTGGCCCGCTCCGGGCTGCATGCGGTTGGAGTCGCTGACCTGGGCGTGCCCGACCAGGGGCGCGGCGGCGAGGACGGCGGCCGCGGGGTCGGTCTCCTCGATGTTCATGTGGTAGCTGTCGATGCCGATGCGGACCGAGTCCAGGCCGACGGCGCGGATCAGGTCGGCGGCCTGCTCCAGCCGGTTGACCATGTGGTCCTCGTAGCGGTTGAGCGGCTCGAGGAAGAGCGTGACGCCCTCTCCGCGGGCGTGCTCGCCCAGCTCGGTGAGACCCTCGAGCAGCACCTCGCGGTCCCGCTCCTCGCTGCGCGGCGGCTCGAACGGCGGCAGCCGGCGCGAGAACATGCCGTAGGAGGCGGGCGTCTGGGCGCCGAGCCCGCCGAGCTCGCCGATGACGGACAGCTGCGACTTCATCTGCTCGAGGGCGTCGCGGCGCAGGTCGTCGTCGAAGGCGCCGAAGAAGTGGAGCATGTCCACGCACACGGTCGGCATGACGACGCCGTCGGCGAGGGCCTTGCGCAGCTCGGGCAGCCGGTCGCGGAAGTGGAAGGCCCCCTTGCCGCGCAGCTCGATGGCGTCGTAGCCGGCGTTCTGCGCGAACTCCCACTTCTCCTGGAGCGTCTCGCCGGGAAGCAGCTGCTCCTGGCAGGCGATTTTGAGCATCGTTCGTCAGCCTCTCAGAACTCCAGGACGACCTGGAGCGCGTCGGCGGGACGCTCATCCAGGAGGACGTATGCCTCGGCCGCGTCGGCGACCGGTACGACATGGCTCACCAGGGACTTCACGTCGACGTGGCCGTCGGCGACGAGCCGCAGGAAGGTCCGCTGGAGGCGGTCCACGCTCCAGCGCCCGGCGAGCTGCGGCGGGAGCCCGCCGATCTGGGAGGACACGAGCTGCACGCGGTTGTGGTGGAACTCGTCGCCGAGCCGCAGCCCCACGCCGTCTCCCTGGTAGAAGCCGGAGGCGACGACGCGTCCGCCCACGGTGACCGAGCGGATGGCCTCGTGCAGGGCCGGGTGGGCGCCGCTGATCTCGATGGCGACGTCGGCGCCGAGCCCGCCGGTGGCCTCGCGGATCCGCTCCGCGACGGCGTCGGTGCGCGCGTTCAGGGTGCGTGCGGCGCCGTACTCCGCCGCCTTGGCGAGCCGGGAGTCGAGCGCGTCGACGGCGGTGACGCGGGCGCCGCTCAGCTCCGCCAGCCGGGTGGTGAGCAGGCCGATCACACCCTGGCCGAAGACGGCGACGTCCTCGCCGAGATGGATGTCGGCGGCGAGGACGGCGTTGTACGCGATGGCCCCGACCCTGGCGAAGGCGCCCGCGATCGGCGCGAGCCCGGTGGGCAGCACGTGGCCGATCATCCGCTCGGCGGGGACGAGGCCCTCGCCGCGGTGTCCCCAGATGCCCCACACCAGCTCGCCGGGCCGGGGCAGCTCGGGGGTGCCCGCGAGTTCGGGGGAGACCTCGACGACCTCGCCGACCTCCGAGTATCCCCAGCCCGCCACCGGGTAGGAGATGCCGGGCCCCGCGTCGCGGAAGATCCTGGCCTCGGGGTCCCAGGTACGGGTCAGGTAGGGGTTGGTCCCCCGATAGGCGGTGAGTTCGGTGCCCGCGGAGATGCCGGAGTACAGGGTCCGGACGCGCAGATGGCCAGGTGGCAGGGGGAGTGACTCGCCGGTGGCGATCTCCACCTGACGGGGGCCGGTGAACTGGACGACACGTTCCACAGGAGCTCCGGAAGATCGTTTTTGTATATCGGTTGGACAAATACCGCTAACTTGTGTCGAAGATATCCCAAACTTAGGTCTTGTCAATAAGCAAAAGTGGTGCTCTGATGCAACACGTACGTAACACGGCGGCAGTGAGGAAGATCTATGCGCAGGCGGTCTCGAAGGTCGAGGGCACTGGCGGCCGCTGTGGCCGTAGCGCTGGGAATCGGGCTGATGTCCGGTTGCGCCGCGCGGGGTGAGAGCGCTCCGGACAACAGGATCACGGTCTGGAGCCTGGAGAACCTCACCCCCCGCATGGAGGTGACCAAGAAGATCGTCGCGGCCTTCGAGAAGGAGAGCGGCGTCCAGGTGGACCTGGTCGGGATCGACGAGGGCCAGCTGCCACAGCTGATCATGTCCGCGGCCGCCGCGGGCACCCTCCCCGACGTCCTCGGCGGCGTCCCGCTCGCCTCGGTCTGGCAGATGTACACCAACGGCCTGCTCGACACCGCCGCGGCGGGCAGGATCGTCGAGGGGCTCGGCGCCGGCACCTTCAACCGCAACGCGCTGACGCTGACCGGCGACAAGACCACCCGCCTCAGCGTCCCCAGCGACGCCTGGATGCAGATCCTCGTCTACCGCAAGGACCTGTTCGCCAAGGCGGGGCTCTCCGTCCCCGATTCCTACGACACCATGCTGCGGGCCGCGAAGACCCTGAACGGCGGTGAGGTCAGCGGCATGTCACTCGCCACCGACCCGAGCGACGTCTTCACACAGCAGAGCTTCGAGGACCTCGCGCTCGCCAACGGCTGCAACCTCGTCGGCCCCGGGGGCGACGTCGGCCTCGACAGCCCCCAGTGCCGGCAGGCCTTCGCCACCTACCACCAGCTCGCCGCCGACTACGGGGCCCCGGGCACGCAGAGCGTGGACTCGACCCGCGCCACCTACTTCGCCGGCCGTTCCGCGATGATCGTCTGGTCGACCTTCCTGCTGGACGAGCTGGCAGGCCTGCGCGCCGACGCGCTGCCCAGCTGCGCGCAGTGCGCCCAGGACCCCGCCTTCCTCTCGGACAACAGCGGGATCGTCACGGCCCTGAAGGGCCCCGGCGCCGCCGAACCCGCCCAGTTCGGCGAGATCTCCTCCTGGGCGGTCACCCGGACCGCCGAGACCGCGGCCTCGGAGAAGTTCGTCGAGTACATGATGAGCACCGGGTACGAGGGCTGGTTCGGGATGGCCCCCGAGGGCAAGATCCCGGTTCGCGACGGCACGGCCGAGGATCCCGACAGATACCGCGAGGCCTGGCGCGCCAGCGACGTCGGCGTCGACACGAAGAAGCCGATGAAGTCCGTCTTCTCCGCCGAGTTCCTCGACCAGCTCGCCTCCGGCGTGAGCGACATGCGGCGCTGGGGCCTCACCGAGGGTCAGGGCGCGCTGGTCGGCGCGACACTCGGCGAGCTTCCCATCCCGAAGGCGGTCGGCGCCATGACCTCCGGCCAGATATCCCCGGAAGAGGCCGCCAGGGAGGCCGACGACGAAGTCACGGCCCTGCAGAAGTCCCTCCAGTGAGCCCCCGCGGCCCCGTCCCCCCGAGGAACCCACGATGAGCACCACACAGGGCGCCGAGCGGCGCCGACCCCCCGAGACGAGCCCGCGACCCGAGGCCCGGCGGGACAGGACCATCACCCTGGCCCAGCGCGAGAACAGGACCGGGCTGGGCTTCGTGACGCCCACCGTGCTCGTGGTCCTGGTCGTCGTCATCCTGCCCATCGCCTGGACCGTGCTGCTCGCCTTCCAGCGGGCACGGCTGGTCGACATCCAGGGCATGGGCCTGCTGTCCAACTGGACCTGGGAGAACTTCGCCGAGGTCTTCACCTCGCCCGGCTTCTGGACCTCGCTGTGGACCACCCTGGTCTACACCGCCGGCAGCACCGCCGGGTCGATCGCCCTCGGGCTGGTCGCCGCCCTCGCCCTGCGCCGGCCCTTCCGCGGCCGTGCCCTGATGCGCGGGTCGATGCTGCTGCCCTACGTCGCGCCCGTGGTGGCCGTCACGTTCGTCTGGGAGATCGCCCTCAGCCCGCAGTTCGGCATCGTCAACGAGCTGGGCACCCGGCTGCTCGGCTGGGAGAAGCCGATCGCCTTCCTGGCGACCCGCTCCCACGAGGTCTCCCTCCTCGGCTGGCAGGTGGAGCTGCCGCTCGCCCTGCTCACCGTCATCGCCTTCGAGATCTGGCGGTACTTCCCGTTCGCCTTCCTGTTCCTGCTCGCCCGCCTGCAGGCCGTGCCCGCCGGGATAGAGGAGGCCGCCACGGTGGACGGCGCCACGCTCACCCAGCGCTTCCGCCACATCCTGCTACCCCAGCTGATGCCGGTGATCGCGCTGCTGTCGGTGCTGCGGTTCATCATGACGTTCAACAAGTTCGACGACGTCTACCTGCTCACCGGGGGAGGCTCGGGCACCGACGTCGTCGCGGTGCGGGTCTACGACTTCCTCACCGCCCGCTACGACGTGGGGGCGGCGGCCGCGCAGGCCCTGGTCCTCGCGCTCGTCCTCGCCGTGCTGCTCGGCATCTACTTCAAGTTCTTCGCCAAGAGGGTCCAGGAGGAGGCGTCATGAGCCGCGCACAGGTCGAGGAGAGGACCTTCGCCGTCCTGCGGTGGGTCGTGATCGCCTTTCTCGCGGTCATCACGCTCTTCCCCTTCTACTACATGCTGCTGCTGTCGGTGAAGCCCATCGACCAGCTGCTGCTCGACCCCGGCCGGCTGTGGGTGACCCTCTCGGAGCTCACGTTCGACACGTACCGCAACGTCCTGCAGTCGGTCGAGGAAGGCGGCCAGGGCTTCCTGCGGATGCTCGGCAACTCCGCGCTCGTCGCCCTCGCCACCGTGGCGCTCACCCTGCTGGCCTCGGTGCCCGGCGCCTACGCGGTCAGCCGCCTCAGGTTCCTCGGCGGACGCCAGGTCAGCGCGGTGTTCCTCGCCGTTTATCTCTTCCCGTCCACCCTGCTGGCGGTCCCGCTGTTCGTGATGTTCGCCAAGATCGGCCTGCAGGGCAGCCTGACCGGGCTCGTCATCGTCTACATCGCGCAGACCGTGCCCGTCTCCATCTACATGCTGAAGAACTACTTCGTCACCATCCCCAAGAGCGTCGAGGAGGCCGCGGCGCTCGACGGCTGCTCGCGGGCGCAGATCCTGCGCAAGATCGTGCTGCCCCTGGCCGCGCCCTCGCTCATGGCGACCGGCCTGTACGTCTTCATGATCGCCTGGAACGAGTTCCTCTTCGCGCTGCTCTTCCTCGCCGCCGCCCCCGACCAGTGGACGGTCTCGCTGGGCCTGCAGCAACTCGCCAACGGCATCGAGGTCCCCAAGACGGTTCTCATGGCGGGGTCGGTGGTCCTCACGATTCCCGTGGTAGTTCTTTTCTACGCCGCGGAGAGACTCCTTACCGAGGGTCTCACCAGCGGTGCGGACAAGAGCTAGAGCCGAGGAGAGACACACCGGATGGCAACGCCCTGGAGCACCGCAGGCCACCTCCTGGAACTGATCCGCACCGGGCAGGCGCGCACCCGGGGCGAGCTCCAGCGCGTCACCGGCCTGTCCCGCTCCACCGTCGGCCAGCGGCTCGACCAGCTCTTCGACGCCGGTTGGCTGCGCGCCGTCCCCGGCGGGCAGTCGACCGGGGGACGCCCCTCCAACCTGCTGGAGTTCGACACCGGCCACGCCGTGGTCCTCGCCGCCGACCTGGACGTCACCCACGCCCGCGCCGCGGTGATGGACCTGGCGGGCGGCGTCCTGGCCGAGCACACCGAGGCCCTGCCGATCGAGGACGGCCCGGAGGTCGTCCTGGACCGGATCGGCCTGTGGTTCGTCGACCTGCTGGCCGCGGCGGGGACCGCTCCAGAGGCGGTCTGCGGGGTGGGCCTGTCGCTCCCCGGGCCCGTCGACTCCTCGTCGGGACGGGTCGTACGACCGCCGATCATGCCGGGCTGGGACGGCTACCCGGTTCCCGGGCGGATGCAGAGCTCGCTCGCTCTGCACGCCGGGGTGGACGCCGCCGTGCCGGTCCTGGTCGACAACGACGCCAACCTGATGGGACTGGGCGAGCAGCGCCACGCGTTCGCCGACTGTTCCGCGTTCGTCCTGGTCAAGGTCTCCACCGGCATCGGCGCCGGCGTCGTCGTCGACGGCAAGGTCTTCCGCGGCATCGACGGCGGCGCCGGCGACCTCGGCCACATCCGCCTGCACGACCAGTCGGAGGCCCGCTGCATGTGCGGCTCGTACGGCTGCCTGGCCGCCGTCGCCAGCGGCCGCGCCCTGGCCGGGCAGCTCGCCGCCCTCGGCGTGCCCGCCCAGTCGGGCGCCGACGTACGCGCCCACCTCGACGCGGGCTCCCCCGACGCGGGACGCCTGGCCCGCGAGGCAGGACGGCGCTGCGGGGAGGTGCTCGTCACCGTCGTCACCCTGCTCAATCCCGGCGTGCTGATGATCGCCGGAGAACTGGCGGAGACCCACTTCGTCACCGGGGTGCGCGAGCTGCTCTACCAGCGCGCCCTGCCCCGGGCCACGCGCAACCTGCAGGTCGTCACCTCCCGGCTCGGCGACCGCGCCGCGCTCGCCGGGGCCACCGTGATGGTGGTGGAGTACCTGTACGCCCCCGACCAGGCCGACGCCCGCCTGACGGCGCCGGCCCGTCCGCACCACCACTCACCTGCCGGAGTCGAATCGTGAACACCACCACACCCGTCGAGGTCGGCCTCATCGGCGCCGGCCCGTGGGCCCGCACCATGCACGCCCGGATGCTGGCCGCGGGCCCGGAGACCCGCCTCTCCGCCGTCTGGGCGCGCCGCGCCCCCGCGGCCCGGGAGATCGCCGAGCCGTACGGGGCGGTCGTCGCCGGCACGCCGGAGGAACTGTTCGACCGGTGCGAGGCCGTCGCGTTCGCCGTGCCCCCCGCCGTCCAGGCGGAGCTCGCCGTGCGCGCGGCCAAGGCGGGCAAGGCCGTGCTGCTGGAGAAGCCGCTGGGGCCCGACCTCGCGTCGGCGCGCGCGGTGGCGGAGGCCGTCGCCGAGGCGGGCGTCGTCTCGCAGATGGTGCTGACCAAGCGCTACCACCCCGCCACCCGCGAGTTCCTGCGCCGCGCGGCGCGACTGGAGACGACCGGCGCCCGCTCGTGCTACCTGCACGGCGCCTTCCTCGATGGGGAGTTCGCCACCGGCTGGCGGCTGGAACAGGGAGCCCTGCTCGACCTCGGCCCGCACCTGCTGGACCTGCTGGACGCCGCGGTCGGCCCCATCACCGGCATCCGGGCGACCGGCGATCCGCGTCGCTGGGTGGAGCTGACCTGCGAGCACGAGAACGGCGCCGTCAGCCAGGCGTCCCTGTCGGGCAGCGTCCTGCTGCCCAGGGCGCGCACCCGGATCGAGCTGCTCGGACCGGAGGGGGAGCTCGTCTTCGACACCTCAGGGATCGACCACGAGGAGTGCTGGCCCGTCCTGCGCGCCGAGTTCGCCGCCGCCGTGCGGTCGGGCCGCCCGGGTGAACTGGACGCGGCCCGGGGCCTGCGCCTGCAGGAACTGATCGACGCCGCGACGCTGACCCTGTCGCGCTGACCGCGCCGCGCCGCCCACGGCTTCGCCGGCCGTCACCGCTCCGGCCGTCACCGCTCCGGCCGCCGCCGGGCCGGCCACGTCCGCCGCGGTCCTCCGCCGAGCACGGCCACCGGAACGATGTCCGGAGGTGGTCCGGCGGCTTCCTTTCTCCAGCAGGTTCTTTACCGACAACAAGAGTGAGAGGATTCTATTTATATAGTTTCATACAGGCTCGGAAGGGAGATCCGGCATGGCTGGGGATGAGGTCACGCGGTTGCGTGCCCTGCGGGCGGAGGTGACCGGCACCTGTCGCGAAGCCGGGTGGCGCCAGGCTCTCACCCAGGCGATCCTGTGCCGGTGCACGGACGAGGAACCCCCGGGCGCCGCGGCCCGGGAGGATCTCGACGAGGCGGCCGAACACGCGGGCTGGCTCCTCGCCCACGACTGCGACCAGTGGTCCTTCGCCCTGGTGGGACGGGTGCACGAGGTCCGGTGGGAGGACTTCGGCGACCCCGCCGACCGCGACGTCGCCATCACCATGCTCTCCGAGGCGGACGACCTGCGCGAGGAGAGCGCCTGGTTCAGCGCCGCCGACCACGAGGCCCTCGCCGAGCTGCTGCTGAGCCGCCACGCCGACCGGGGCGTGCCGTACGACCTGGACCTGGCGGTCGACAGGCTCAGGGCGGCCCTGCGCGAGTGCGACGACGGGGAGTCGGCCCTCTACCTGCGCTACCGGCTGGGCACGGTGCTGGCCACGCGCGTCACCCGCCCGGGTGCGCGGCCCGCGGATCTCGGCGAGGCCGTCACCCTGCTCGAGAACGTGCTCCCTCACCTGCCGGAGGGCGACCCGGCCACGTACCAGGCGACGTTCGCCCTGGGCGGGCTCCTGCGGAGCAGGGGGCTCGCCAACGGCAGCGCCGCGGACCTGGAGCGGGCGGCGGGACACTTCGGCCTGTTCCTGCGGGCCACTCCCGACGACGACCCGCTCAGGCCGAAGGCGGCGCGCGACCTGGCCAGCACGCTCACCCACCTCGGCGGGACCTCGGGCGCCTCCTGAGACGACACGTCCGGGGCGGCTTCGGAGAGAGGGACCAGGTCGTGGGGAGAGCGGCCCGCCGTGGCGAGGCGGTCAGCCGTCCTCCCAGAGGCGGTCCTCCGGGGTGCTCGACGGCGGCTCGCCCACCCGCGTGGCCACGGACCGCGCCGCGGCCAGCAGCGGGTGCCCCTCGCCCAGGGGCGGGCGGCCGTGGGCCAGCGGGCGGCGGTCGAGCAGCGGCGCGAGGAGGGGCGCCACCTCCTCCACCTCGCCCGAGCCCATCCTGCGCAGCGCGAGGTCCAGCCGCCCGGCCAGGACCAGCGGGTGCGAGGCGTCCAGCGTGTCCTCGCCCATCGTGACGAGCGCCGCGCTCGCGGCCTCCGACTCGTCCTCGTGCCCGAGGGCGTACGCGGCACGGGCGGTCAGCAGCAGCCGCTCCGCCTGGCCGGGGAAGTCGTCGTCCATGCCGCGCTCGTCCTTCGCGAGGGACGCGAGCACCCGCGCCGCACCGGCCGCGTCGCCCAAGGCCAGCTGCGCGGTGGCCTGGGCCCGCCGCACCGGCCGCTCGGGCGGGAGCGCCCGCAGGGCGGCGAGCGCCTGGGCGGGCTCGCCCGACGCGGTGAGCGCCACGGCGCGGACCAGCGCCGCCTCGTTGCCCAGCCGGGGCGACACCTGCCGCGCGAACCACTCCGTGGTGACGGTGACCCCGGTGAGCAGCCGCACCGCCTGGGCGGGGAATCCCGAGGCCAGCTCGATCTCCGCCAGCCGCACCGCGTCGTACTGGAGCCAGTAGCCCTCGGGCGGCAGGTGCTGCGTCCGCAGCCGGAGAGCCTCGGTCAGGTGGTGGCGCGCCTGCGCGGGCTGGCCCGCCGCGAGCAGCGCCTCGGCGAGGGTCACCCTGGCCGAGGCGGTGTTGACGCTGTCGGGCCCGAGGCGCTGCTCGCGGTCGGCCAGCGTCGCCTCGGCCACGGTCACGCCGGTGACGACCCGGCCCGCGCGGGAGGCGGCCCTGGCCATCGCCTGCCGGGTGAGCGTGAACCGCCGCCACGCCGGGGCGACCCCGGTGGCGGGGACGTCCTCGGCCCGCTGCTCGTTCACCTTCCGCAGCTCGCGCAGGCCCTCGGCGGGACGGCCGGCCTCCACCAGCACCTCGGCGAGGTTGTGCCGCGCCCGGGCGCTGAGCGGCGTCACGTCCGCGGAGCCGGAGAGCTCGCCCGCCGCCCGCAGCGACCGCTCGAAGCAGGACCTCGCGCCCGCCAGGTCGCCCAGGCGCAGCAGGGCCAGACCCTGCCTGCTGGTCACGTCGCACAGGGCCCGCGGGTCGTGAGGGCCGGCCGTCAGCAGGTCCGCCAGCTCCCCGCCGACCTCCGCCGCCCGGGCCAGCAGCGGGCTGCCGTCGAGCAGGACCTGCAGGACCACCTCCAGGGCGCGAACCCTGGCATGGCCGCCGGAGCCCGCCCGCTCGGTGAACTCGGCGGTACGTTCGGCGGCGTGCAGCCGCTCGGCCCACTCCCCGGCCAGCGGGAAAAGGTCACGGGCGAGCCAGTGCGCGCACAGCGCGGCCGCCTGCCGGTCCGCCGGGCCCTCGGGGTCGTCGGCCATCGACCGGAAGGCCAGCTCCGACAGGCGCTCGGCGCTCGCCGTGGCCCACCCCGCGGGCGGGACGCCGACCGTCAGTGCGGCGAGCTCGAGCCTGGGCGCCAGATACCGCGCGTACGCGGTGACACGGCCCTCCCATCCCGCGGCGGCCGTGGCGCCGTAGACCTCCGTCGTCTCCCACACCGGCTGGACCTGGCCGCCCGACGGGCGCTTCTCCGAGGTGGAGATGTCGCCGATGCCCAGGCGCACCTGGGCGAGCATGAAACGCTCCACCTGGTGGAAGCGCGCCACCCTGCGCAGCGCCGCCGTGACCAGGCGCTGCGCGTCGAGCAGTGAGCGCGGCGGCTCCGGCGCGCCGTCGCCGGAGGTGAACTCGTCGAAGGCGTGCTTGGCGGCCAGGGCCACCAGCACGCGCCGGCTCCTGACCTCGTTGTACAGCCAGACGGCGCTGCGGCCCCTGCCGCCCTCGGCGCCCCGCGGCAGCCGCACCCGCTCCGCGACGTCCTCGGCTCTCACCTGGTGGTAGTCGCCGCCCCGGAAGGCGTCGGCCGACGCCGCCGCGATGGCCGCGAGCCTGCGTTCCTGTGCCGACACCCTTCCACCCCCTCAGATCACCGCACATGAATATATCTCACTATGGTTCGGCGAACTTCTACTTGATGAGTTGACTATCGTGATGAACGGTCCCATGTCCCCTCTGGAATCGGCCGTAACGCACTGTGACGTCGGCCGGACCGCCGCCGGTGAGGCTGGACGCGAGAAGGCCGGGCGCCCGATCGGACGCCCGGCCCGCCACCGGCCCTCTCCCGCGAGGCCGGTCGCTCAGAACTCGCAGTTCTCCTCGGTCTCGCCGGTGCAGGTGTCGGTGTCGGCGCCGCCGTCGGTCGTGTCGTTGCCGCCACGGCCGTTCAGGAAGTCGTTGCCGGTGCCGCCGACGAGGACGTCGCGGCCGCTGCCGCCCCAGAGGGTGTCGTTGCCGGCCGAGCCGAAGATCTCGGTGAACCGGTTGACGGTGTCGTTGTTGACGATGTCGTCGCCCTGGCGCATGTTGACCATGATCGTGCCGGCGTTCCTGCAGCTGACCCCGCCGGAGATCGGCTGGCAGTCGCTGTCGCTGGAGGTGACGCCCGTCCCGGTCACCTTGATGGCGCCGGTCCCCTCGGCCAGGGTGATCAGGTCGGATCCGGTCGTGCCGGTGACCGACAGGCCGCCGAGGCTCACGGTCACGGTGATCGGCGCGGCCGCCTGGGCGGGAGCGGACAGGGACGCCATGCCGGCCAAACCGGCGATGGTGAGGGCGAGGGCGGCGATGTGACGACGCATTTTCATTCAGTCCTTCGATTCGGTGATCCCGGCCCCCGTCGGGCCGATGACCTAAGGAAAGCGCCTCGTTCCTCTCCGGTCTGTGCTGAAATGCGCGCCCGGTACCGGCCCGAATACCTACAGGACGAAGACGGCGCGATGCCTGTCTTCGCGGCCTGGGGGGGGGTGGCTCGGGTCGCGGCGGCGTCGGGTGTCGGTCCATGCCGCGAGGAAGCCTCAGAGGTGCCGCATCATGCCGCACGGGCTGAACCCCCGGTCTTCGGATCAGGGAGCGCGTCAACGCCGCTCGCTGTTTCCCGGCCGGACGGGGGGCCCGGTTCGGGTCCGGCGCCCGCGCAGGGACTTCACGAGTGTCCTGGCGACCGCGACGGTCGCCGCGCCCGCCGCTCCGACCAGGGGTTCCCGCTCCTCGGCGGCGGTGGGGCCCGGGTCGGGGTGGACGGGGCCGGCCCGCCCCGCGCGGACGGCCTCCATCTGCGCGGCGAACGCCAGCCCCAGGAAGAGGGCGATCGAGCTGAGGAACGACCACAGCAACAGCGCCATGACGGCCGTGAGCGGTCCGTACGTGGCGCCGAAGGTGCCGCTGCTCTCGGTGTAGAAGGCCAGCAGGAGGGTGAAGACCGTCCACAGGGTGAGCGAGACCAGGGCGCCGAACGCCAGCCAGGTGTGACCGGGCTGCCTCCTGCGCGGAGCGGCGCGGAACAGCACCGAGGTCGACAGCAGCGCGAGGAGGAAACCGAGCGGCCAGCGCACCAGGTTGAACGCCTCCGTGGTCCCGGCGTCCCAGTCGTAGACCTGAGCCAGGGCCCTGCTGATGGCACCGCCGCCGACCATCACCACGAAACCGGCGGTCATGAAGGCTCCGGCCGTCAGGGCCATCACCAGGGCCCTGCCGTACTTGCGATGGAACGGCCGGTCCCGCTCGACGCCGTAGATGCGGTTCGCCCCCCGCTCCACCTGGGCCATGGCGCTGGTCAGCGAGAACAGGGCGGTGACGAGGCCGAACCAGAGCGCGAGGGCGCCCCCGGTACGGCCCGCCTGCCGGTGGCTGTCGGCGAGCACGTCCTTGACCGCGTCCACCCCCGCCCCCGGCGCGAGCCGGCTCAGGACCAGCTCCAGCACCTCGCCGAGATGCTCCTGGTTGATCACCGAGCTCAGCCCGACCAGCGCGATGGCGCCGGGGATGATCGACAGGCAGATCTGGAAGGCCAGAGCCCTGGCGTTGGTCATGCCCTCGCCGTACCTGAACCTGGCGACGGAGTCGCGGACCAGGTGCCATCGGCCGTATTTGCGCAGGGTCGTCCACGCGTGGTCGGCGGAGAGCTCTTCGCCGTTCATGGTCCGCGTCTGCGGGACCTTCGTCGCTGTTCCCATATCGCCGGACCCGCTACCCCGTGAACGACGTCACGAACAAAACGCCTCCGACCGTGGCCGAGGACACTGGATAAGAGGCCGATTCTGGGTAGTGCAGGCTCATGGCTGAATTCCTCACAGATATCAAGGAGCTTCGGGCGCGGGCGCGCCAGGAGATCGACAAGGGTCCCATCACGTCGGCCTACGGCGCGGATCTGCCCCGGGTGATCCAGGTGTGCAACGAGGCCCTGGCGACCGAGCTGGTCTGCGTGCTCCGCTACAAGCGGCACTACTACACCGCCTCGGGCCTCCACGCCGGATTGGTGGCCGCGGAGTTCCTGGAGCACGCCGCCGAGGAGCAGGAGCACGCCGACCGTCTCGCCCAGCGCATCGTCCAGCTCGGCGGCGAGCCGGACTTCAACCCCGAGACGCTGGCCGCGCGCTCGCACGCCGAGTACGACGACAGCCTCGACCTGATCGAGATGGTCAAGGAGGACCTGGTCGCCGAGCGGATCGCGATCGCCTCCTACACCGAGATCGTCAACTGGCTGGGCAACGACGACGTGACCACCCGGCGCGTCTTCGAGGACCTGCTGGCCCAGGAGGAGGAGCACGCCGACGATCTCAAGGGCCTGCTGGAGAGACTTCCCGGCGCCCTGGCCGGCGGGGACTCCCGGGGGCGGGGCTGAGCGGCGGGCACGGGCCGCGCGGCGCGGCCCGGCCGGTCAGCCGGTCGTGCAGGACACCTCGGGAGCCGGGGAGCCCGTCCCCGAGGCGAGGAAGCCGAAGGTCGCGGTCGCGCCGGGAGCCAGGGAGCCGTTCCAGGCGGCGTTCCGCGCCGAGACGACGGCTCCCGACTGGGTCACCGTCGCGTTCCACGACTGGCTGATCTGCCGCCCGGTGAAGGTCCAGTTCGCCGTCCAGCCGGTGAAGGCCACCGGGCCGTCGTTCCTGACGGTCACCTCGCCCTGGAAGCCGCCCGACCACTGGCCGGCCGTCCGGTAGACCGCCGTGCAACCGGTGCCGGGCGTGGGGGTCGGCGTCGGCGTCGGCGTCGGTGTGGGGTTCGGGTCCGAGCCGAGCAGCGCGGCCAGCGCGGGGAACCACCGGTCGGCGATCTTCTGGTCGCCCGACGCGTTGGGGTGCACCCCGTCGTAGGTGTCGTACGCGGTGCTGAAGCCCGTCCACTGGTCGACCACGACCACCGGTGACCGCGCGGTGGTCTTGCCCGCCGCCCAGCCGGGGATCGCCGCGTTGAGCGCGGAGACCCGCTGCGCGCACTCACCGCACGTGCTCGGGTTCATGGGGATGATCTGGGCGACGAGGACCTTCGTGTCGGGGTTGCTCGCCCGCATCTGGTCCACCAGCTTGCCGTACGCGGACAGGATGGTGGCGGTCGGGCGGTTGCTCCAGGCGTCGTTGGTGCCGAAGTGCATCAGCACGATGTCGGGCCTGGCCGCCGCGAGCCAGCCGGGGAGCTGGTTCTGGTCGGCGACGTTGGTGACCAGCGCCCCGCCGTGCCCCTCGTTGTCCCCGTCGTGCGCGACGCCGCAGCCCTGCGGCGGCAGGGTGCCGACGAAGTCGATCCCGGTGTGACCGGCGTTCACGAGGCGGTTCCAGAGCAGGGCCCGCCAGCATCCGGGGGAGCCGGTGATGGAGTCGCCGAGCGCCATGATCCTGGTGGCCGCGGCCCGCGCGGGGGCCGCGGTGCCCACCAGGAGGAGTCCCATGGTCGCGACCGCGGTCACCGCGGCCGCCAGAACCGTCAGAATCGTGCCGCTTCCGCGTGCCGTCCTTCGCATCTCGCGCTCCCGCCTCGGTGGGGGCCGATGCTAGGCGCCCCGGATGGGGGCGGGAAGCCACCCGCCCGCCCGGGAGGGCCTGACCTGCGGACCGCCGCGGGCGGGGGTGTAACTTTCAACCCGCTCCCGGTCTCGTGTCGCCGTCGCCCTCCACGCGGGCCCGCGGGGCCGCCGAGCGGCCGGGGACGGGGGCGTCGGCCGTCCGCCGGGCGTCAACGATCGGCGCCGACGCGGCGGGGCAGCGGGCCGAGGTGGTGCGGGAAGCGGTGGCGCAACGCGCCGGCCGCGGCGGCGGCCAGCGCGACGAGGGCGGCGCCGACGAGCAGCGCCGAATGGTAGCCGTGACGCAGAAGCGGGGTCACGATCACGGGGCCGAGGATCTGCCCGACGCTGTAGCCGGTGGTGAGGATCGCGATCGCGCGCGGGACCCGCAGATGGGCGCCGGTGGCCAGGGTGAGGGTGGCGACGCCGAGGAACGTGGCGCCGAAGAGGGTCGCCGCCACCAGGGCGGCCACGATCCCGCCGGTCAGGGCCGGCCGACGGCGTTCCTGGCGACGGGGAGGCGGAGCACGAAGCGCGCTCCCGCGTCGGCGTCCTCGACGTTCAGGGTGCCGTTGTGAGCGTGGGCGATGTCGCGAGCGATGGCCAGGCCGAGGCCGGTACCGCCGCGGTGCCGGCAGCGGGCGCTGTCGAGCCGGGAGAAGCACTCGAAGACGCGTTCGCGGTCCGAGACGGGGATGCCGGGCCCGTCGTCGGCGACGACGAGCTCGGCCGTGGTCTCGTGCCGGAGTACCTGGAGCTGTATCGAGTGCCGGGCGTGTCGGCGGGCGTTGTCGAGCAGGTTGGCCACCAGCCTGTCCAGGAGCGCGGGCACCGCGTCGACGACGACCGGGGCCTGCGCCCAGGTGGCCCGCAACCGGATGTCCGGGCCCCCGGTCGTCTCGGCCAGATGGGCGCGGGCCACGGCGGAAAGGTCGACCGGCTGCTGCCGTCCGTGTGCCGCCTCCGCGATCCGTGTGAGCAGCAGAAGGTCAGCGGTGATCGCTTCGAGCCGCTCGACGCCGCGAAGCGCCGCGTCGAGGAGCCGGGGCAGATCGGTCTGGCCGGGATGCAACCGGGCCTCCTCGAACTCGGCCCTGAGCCCGGCGAGGGGAGTGTGGAGTTCGTGAGCGGCGGCGGCGGCGAACCGGCGCCGAATCAGATCCTCTTCAGTGGTCAGGGCCGCCTGGTTTGCGTTCAAGTTCACTCTTTCGGAAGGTTTCGGCCGCTGGCATCACCGGCTCGTTCGAACAGGGCGGGACCCGGACACCTCAGAGGGTTCGCGGAAGCCGGATCGCGGCGCGCCGAGCGGCGGCTCGGCCGGCGGCAGCGGCGTACCGGCCTCCGGCGGTGCGGCCGGTACGCCGGTCGGACGTGCGGGCATCGCGACTTTCCCCGTTTTCGTGAACCCATCGTGGGTCCAGCCGGCGCCATCTCGCCACGACCGGTTCGCTCCCTGCTGTTAGGTGAAACCTCCTACAGGGTTATGATGCGTGGATGGAGCTGCGCCAGCTGCGCTACTTCGTCGCGGTGGCCGAGGAGTTGCACTTCGGCCGCGCCGCGGCCAGGTTGCGCATCGCCGGCCCGTCGCTCTCCCAGCAGATCAAGGGGCTGGAGCGGGATCTGGGCGTGCGCCTGTTCGACCGGGACCGCCGCTCGGTCGCGATGACCCCCTCCGGCCGGGCCCTGCTCGTCCAGGCCCGGGCGGTGCTCGAACAGGCCGACGAGCTGCGCCGTTCCGCGACCGGCCTGGCCACCACCGAGCCGGTCCAGCTCGGCTACGTCAGCTGGCTGCCGCCCGACCTGGTCACCCGCGCGTCCGGTGTCGCGCAACTGCACGTCGACGCGTGGGTCATGCCCTCGCACATCCAGGCCGGCCGGGTCGCCGACGGCAGCATCGACCTGGCCATCTGCGGCGTGCGGACCGACGACCTGGCCGGCCACGGCCTCGAGGCCCGGCTGATCGGCGCGGACCGGCTCCTCGCGGTCTCCGCCGGCGCCGAGACGTCCGCCGTCCAGGCCAAGGACACCGTGGTGCTGGTGGATACCGACACCGCCACCTGGAACTCGTGGAACCGCTACGCCGAGGCGTTCGCCCGCGAGACCGGCGCCCATGTCGTGCACGTCGACGACGGCGGCATCGCCGGCCGGGCCTTCTTCGACCACGTACGCCGGCTTCGCCGCCCCGTCATCAACTCGGTGAAGGGCCTGAGCGCGCCGGTGCCGCCGGACCTCCACCGGCGCGCGGTGGTCGACCCGGCACCGTACTGGACATGGGCCCTCGTCTCCCGGCGCGACGAGACCCGCGAGGCCGTGCGGGCCACCGTCGAAACGCTGACCCGCGACGTCGGCGGCCTCGGTCTGGACGACGAGGGGGCATGGCTGCCGACCGGCGACCCGTTCCGCACCGCAGGGCCGGCGGGTCCGGGGCCCCGGTCTCCCTCGGCGGGGAAAGAGCCACCCGCCGCCACTCGATACCGGTGATCCTCATGATGGCCCGCGGCCCGCGCCGCGTCTCCCCTCGAGCTTCGGGGTGATCTTGACGTCGTCGCCGTACGGGCGATCACGGGCGGGCGTGCGTTCTCACGGTGGTCCCGCGTTCGCAGCCCGGTCCTGAGGCCACGTCACGGAGGCCGTTCCACGACGTAGCAGGACCTGTCGTGGAAGCCGGTCACGCGGGCGCCGTCCCGCAGGAGGCCGCCCAGCACCTCGCGCACGGCCAGCCGCCACGCCCCGGCGGCCCGCGGATCGGCGCGGCGCAGCGCCTCGACGTCCCGGGGCACGGCGACCAGCACCGTTCCCGCCCCGGCCGCCTCGGACGGTTCCCGCACGGGGCCGCCGTCGTCTCCCTCGATCAGCGCGCTCACCGCGTCCGGCGGGATCACCGGGCGGTGCGGCTCCCCCCGAACGGCGGCCAGGACGTGCGGCTCGGTCAGCCGCCAGACGGCCAGCGCCCGGTCCGAGGCGTCCCCGGCGTTGATCGCGTCGCTCATCGCGCCGTAGAAGGACGGCAGGTACTCCTCCGGGCGGGCTCCCAGCTTGGCCAGGTTGAAATGCGCGTTGCGCCGCACCAGCGGATCGTAGGTCCAGGTGATCCGCTCCAGGCCGCGCTCCAGCGCCCACGCCCGCTGGTGCAGCTTCAGCGCGAACCCGATCCCGCGCCCGGCCAGGGTGCCGGTGACGTGCGAATGCAGCACCTGCCCGGCCGGAGCGCCCAGGAAGCCGACCGACGCGCCCACCAGCCTGCCGCCCTCGTACGCTCCGGCCACGTAGTTGCCCGCGTGCGACAACGCCCGCATCAGCTCCACCGTGACGGGCGCGCCGCCGGGGGTGGGGTGCCAGATGCCGTCGAACAGGCGGAAGACGTCCTCGAACTCCTCGATGGAGCGCAGCTCGCGCAGCACCGGGTCGTTCACCCGGGCGTTCCCCCGGCTCGCCGGTGACACCACGCCGCTCACGCGAGCACCGCCCTGATCAGGCCCGCCAGCAGCGCCGTGCGGCAGGGCATCTCGGCCACGACGACGTGCTCGTCGTCGGCGTGGGCGCCACCGCCCACCGCGCCGAGCCCGTCGAGGGTGGGGCAGCCCGCCCCGGCGGTGAAGTTGCCGTCGGAGGCCCCGCCCACGCCGGCACCGGCGAGGGGGGCGAGCCCCAGATCGGCGGCGACCTGCTGGGCGAGGGCGAACAGCCCGGCCGACGAGGCGTGCTCCAGGGGAGGACGGTTCGGGCCTCCGGTGATCTCCAACCGGGTTCCGGCGATCCGGGGGGAGAGCGCCCGCATCAGCTCGTCCACCCGCCTCTGCGCGGCGAGGGTGGGCACGCGGGCGTCCACCGCCAGGCGGGCCAGCGCGGGCACGGTGTTGGCCGTGGTCCCGGCCGACAGCACGGTGGGCGTGACGGTGGCCGGTCCGAGGGGCCCCCGCGTCACCCGGCCGTCGTTCACCTGCTCGGCGACGCCGGTGACGGCGAGGATCTGGTGGGCCAGCTCGACCCCGGCGTTCGCGCCCCTGCCGGGGTCGAGCCCCGCGTGCGCGCCCCTGCCGTGCACCACGACCTCGTACATCGACGTGCCCTTGCGTGCGATCTTGAGTGCGCCGTTCTCGGCGCTCGCCTCCAGGACGAACGCGGCCGCGCAGGCGCGCGCCGACTCCTCGACCAGCGCGCGAGAGGTCGGAGACCCGACCTCCTCGTCCCCGGTGACCAGCACGCACACCCCCTCCGGTGACGGCAGCGCGGCCAGCGCGTGGAACATCTGGACCAGCCCGGCCTTCATGTCGAACACCCCGGGGCCCCGGGCGATCCCGTCGGCGACCGACCAGGGGCGGGCCAGGAGCGAGCCGATCGGCCAGACGGTGTCGTGGTGGCCGAGCAGCAGCACCCTGGGGGTGCCGAAGGTCCACCGCAGGTGGGTGACGCCACCGATCACGATCGTCTCGGCCCTGACGCCGAGCCTGCGGTGCCCCTGGTCGCCGACCACCCGCGCGCTGCGGGCCACCGCCCGGTGGTCGGCGGAGAACGACTCGCACACGACGAGCTCTCGCAGGTCCTCAAGCATGACGTCCAGGTTCACCGTGGTCGCCTCTCCGCAGATCCGTTGTTACCGCGACCGTACGACAGGCCGGGGCACCCGGATTCGTCTGGTTTCCCGAATTCCCCGAAGAGCGGCCAGGTTCTTCGTGCGGCCGGCCAAGGGCGTCTCGCGCCGGGCGCCTCCCCGCCCCGCGCCTCCCCGTCCCGCGTCTCTCGTCTCGCCGTCCCGCGCCTCCCGTCCCGCGCCCGCCCGGCCGAGATCGTCCACCCCGCCGTCCGGCCCGGATCGCCCGCCCCGCGCGGGGCCGACGCCGATCGGCGCGGGGCGGCGCCGGGGCGGCCGGTCGGTGAAGGAAAGTTACAGGGAGTATCACGAAAGTGGAGATAATTGACGCGAACGGTGGGTCGAACGTATTGTCCGGACAACGCCGACGCCTCGGTATTTGTGCCTTGACCTCGAAGAACACCCAACGGAGCGGTTCATGAAGCGACTAGCAGCGGCAGCGGTCTCCCTCTGCCTCGCCGCCGGTGCCGCGGCGTGTGGCAGCGGCGGCGACAGCTCCGCCGGTGGCGTCTTCACCACGATCGACGCGCTCAAGCCGGGCATCGACGCGAACGCGCCGATCAACCCGTACAACCCCAAGGGCAACGCCTTCCGGGGCTACAACGCCGAGTGGCTGGGGTGGACCAAGAACCACCTGACCGACCCGAACCAGTTCTACCCGGGGGTCGCGCAGAGCTGGCGGATCGCCCCCGACCAGTCCTCGATCACCCTGCGGCTCCGCCCGGGCGGGAAGTGGTCCGACGGCGAGCCGATCACCGCGGAGGACGTGAAGTTCTCCATCGGCCTGGCGTACACCCAGGGCGGCACCGCCTACGCCCTCGACCCCTCCGCGGCCGGTACGGCCTCCGACATCACGATCGTGGACGACAGGACGATCAAGATCACCCAGGCGGCGAGGAACCCGAGCTCCTCCTTCGTCCGCAGCGTCATGGAGACCGTCATCGTCCCCGAGCACGTCTGGCGCGGCGTGCTGCCCGCCGACTTCTGGCAGAAGCTGAAGCTCGCGCAAAGCACCGCCCCCGGGGCCGAGGCGGCGCGGGCCGGGATCACCAGCCTCGCGGACAAGGTCATCTCCTTCGCCCCGGCCAAGGACGTCTCCGCGGGGCCGTTCGTCCTGAAGCGCGTCAACCCGGGCGAGGCGCTGCTGGTCAAGAACAAGAACTTCTACAACGCGGCCAACGTCGCCGCCGACCAGGTGCGCATCCTCAACTACACCGGCAACGAGCAGGTCTGGAACTACCTGGTCGCAGGCAGGCTGGACAGCGCGCCGTTCACCGCGGTCCCCGCCGGCGTGATGCGGCGGATCACCGAGACCTCGGGCAACGCCGTCGTCAGGGGATACTCGCCCGTCAGCGAGGGATTGGCGTTCAACCAGTCCAGGAAGCCCTACGACAACGTGCACGTCCGCCGGGCGCTGGCCTACCTGATCGACCGCAAGCAGGTCACCAAGGTCGCCTCCCCCGAGGGCGGCACCGCCTCGGTCACCACCTCGGGCCTGCACCAGGAGGCCGCGAAGGCGTGGCTGGGCGACGGCCTCGCCGCCCTGGAGCCGTACCGGCACGACCCCGCCAGGGCCGCGAGCGAGCTGCGGGCCGCGGGCATGAGGAAGGTCGACGGCAGGTGGACGATGCCCGACGGCAGCCCCTGGAAGATGACCATCAACGTGCCCGCGTCCTTCTCCGACTGGCTGGCCGGCGCCAAGGCCGTCACCAGCCAGCTCAACGACGCCGGCATCGACGCGCAGGTCGTCACCACCGCCGACTACCCGCTCTACCTGGAGGAGATGGCGGCGGGGAAGTACGACCTCGGCTTCTGGCTGGTGGCGCTCGGCCCCGCGCCGTACAACATCTTCCAGCGCCTGTACGGGGCCCAGAACGGCTGGCAGCTCTTCGGCGGCAGGCTCAAGCACGTCGCCCCCGGCACGGAGGGCAACTGGATGGGCGGCGCCGAGCTCATCGACGTCAGAGGCGTGGGCAGGGTCAACCCCGGCGAGCTGGCGGTGAAGCTGAACTCCGTTCCCGAGGCCGAGCAGCGGCGGATCGTCTCGACCCTCGGCAGGACCGCCAACCAGGACCTCCCGGTGATCCAGCTGTGGGACTACGTCAACACCCAGGTCGTCAACACCACCCGTTTCACCGGATTCCCGGGCGATGACAGCGACGCGCTGCGCCTCACCTCCGGGGTCTGGCTCCAGCTCGGCATGGTCAAGAGGAAGGGCCGGACATGACGGTCATCGCACGCCGCCTCGCGGGCCACCTCACCCGCGGGCTCGCCATGGTCCTGGTGGTCACCACGATCAGCTTCGTGATCATCAGGAGCATCCCCGGCGACCCCATGCGGGCCCGCTACGAGAAGCTGGTCGAGCAGGGCATGTCGCCCGACCAGGCCGAGCGCGCCGTCGCGGTGCTGTACGGGTTCATGCCGAAGGGCACGATGTGGGAGCAGTACCTCGACTACATGCGGGGCCTGCTCCACCTCGACCTCGGCCAGTCGCTGAGCGTCCCCGGCGCGGAGGTGACCACCCTGCTCGGCTCGGCGGCCACCTGGACGATCCTGCCGGTCCTCGTCGGCACCCTGCTCAGCTTCGCGGTCGGCATCATCCTGGGCGTCTACGCGGCGATCAAGCGGTCGAGCAAGCTGGGGGACATCCTGGCCGTCTCCGGCTCGCTCCTGCACGGCCTGCCGCAGTACGTCCTCGCGCTGCTGCTGAGCGCGGTCTTCACGACCCTGTTGCCGATCTTCCCCTCCAGCGGCACCGCGGACGTCACGCTCGAACCCGGCCTCAACGCCGCCTACATCGCCTCGCTGGTCCAGTACGCCACGCTGCCGGTCCTGACCTACGCGCTGGCCGGGTACGGAGGCTGGATCCTGGCGATGAAGTCGAGCGTGGTCACCGTGCTGGGCGACGACTTCATCCTCGCCGCCGAGCTGCGCGGCATGAAGCGCGGGATCATCTTCCGCTACGTGGCGCGCAACGCCATCCTGCCGCTGTTCACCATCCTGGCGCTCTCGCTGGGCCTGCTGTTCGGCGGCGCGATCTTCATCGAGCGGATCTTCACCTACCCGGGGCTGGGTCTGCTGCTGCTCAACAGCATCACCGACCGCGACTACGCGCTGATGGGCGGGGCCTTCTTGCTGATCACCGTGGCGATCGTCATCGCCAACATCGTGGCCGACATGCTCTACACCGCCATCGACCCACGGGTCCGTTCCGGACAGGAGGCATCATGACCGGGCGAATCAGGGAAGCCGCAGGAGGCGGCCCGCAGGCCACACCGGTGGCGGAGGTGGTCGCATGACGGCGCCGGTCATCACCACCGGCGGCGCTCCCGGCGCTCCCGGTACCCCGGGCGCCCCGGGTGTTCCCGGCGTCTCCGGCACCCGCGCGGCGCAGCGGCGCAACTTCCGGCGCGGCGTCTGGCGGGTCCTGCGGCGCAAGCCCAGCCGGATCGTGGGCGTGGCCATCCTGGGCGTGTTCGCGTTCATGGGGATCTTCGGGCCGCTGCTCTACCCCGCGCGGCTGCCGCGCGACGACAACGCGCTCTACGCCGCGCCGAGCCTGGCGCACCCCTTCGGCACCGACTTCGAGGGCACCGACGTGCTCGCCCTGGTGGTCACCGGCTCCCGGTACGTCCTGATGACCGCCCTGGTCACCGCCGTCATCACGGTCGCCCTCGGCACCGCCGTCGGGCTGTTCGCGGGGTTCCGGCGCGGGCGCTGGGACAGCGTGCTCATGCGGATCACCGACATGAAGCTGACCATCCCCGCCCTCCCGCTGCTGCTGGTCCTGTCGACCGTCTGGAAGTTCACCAGCGCGATCGAGATGGGCCTGGTGCTCGGCCTCCTCGGCTGGGGCGGCGTGGCGCGCGCCGTACGGGCGCAGACCCTCTCGCTGCGCGAGCGCGGCTTCATCGAGGCGGCCAGGGGGCTCGGCCTGTCCGGCCGCCACATCATCGGCAGGGAACTGCTGCCCAGCATGGCCCCCTTCATCGCGATGAACATGCTCATCGCGGTGACCGGCGCGGTGTACGCGCAGGTGGGCCTGTTCTTCCTGGGCGTCCTGCCGTTCGACGCCAACAACTGGGGCGTCATGCTCAACCTCGCCGTGTTCGGCGGCGGCGCGCTGACGACGACCACCGCGCTGCCGTACATGCTGGCGCCGCTGCTGGCGATCCTGCTGCTCACCCTGGGCATCGTCCTCGTCGTCGACGCCATGGACGAGATCTTCAACCCCCGGCTGCGGGAGGACTGAACAGATGTTCACACATTCGGAGAAGGTGTCCGTGACACCGGGCGAGCGGCGGCCCGCCGCCGTGCGGCCCCGGCGCGCCTGGGGCGCCTGGGGTGCCCGGCGCACGGAGGGCATCGGGGGCATCGGGGGCATCGAGAGCACCGCAGGCACCGCGAGCCTCCGCGAGGCCGGGAGGAACGGCCCGCCGGGAGTGCGGGTCAACGGCCTGTCCGTCGTCTACCGGACCTCGGCCGGGGAGCTGCCCGCCGTGTCGGGAATCGATCTCGAGCTGGTGCCCGGGACGATCACCGGGGTGGTCGGCGAGTCGGGCTCCGGCAAGTCCACCCTGGCGCTGTCGCTGCTCAACGCGGTCCAGCCCCCCGGCAGGATCCGCTCGGGCAGCGTGGAGATCGACGGGCTCGGCGATGTCGTCGGGTTGCGGGGCGACGATCTGCGCCGGGCGCGGGGACGACACATCGGGTACGTCTTCCAGGCCGCCCAGAACTCCCTCAACCCGCTCAAGACGGTCGGCAAGCAGCTCCTCGACCTGGGCCGCTCGCACGACGTCCAGGACCTGCGGGGGCTGGTCAGGGACGCGAAGGACCTGCTCGGCAGGATGGGCATGGACGGCGCGCGCGTGCTCGACTCCCACCAGCACGAGCTGTCCGGCGGGATGCGCCAGCGGGTCGGCATCATGCTCGCGCTGGTGCTCAACGCCCACCTCGTCATCCTGGACGAGCCCACGACCGCCCTCGACATGATCACTCAGGCCACGATCCTGCGGATCGTCAGGGAGGTCCACGAGGAGCGCGGCCTCACCACGCTCGTCATCACCCACGACCTCGGCGTGGTGGCCGAGGTCGCCGACCGGCTGGCCGTCATGTACGGCGGGCGCGTGGTGGAGCAGGGGCCGACCACCGAGGTGCTCGGCGCCCCCCGCCACCCCTACACCCAGGGCCTGATCCGGGCCATCCCGCGCCTGATCGGCGACATCGGGGAGGCCAGGGCGCTGCCCGGCCGCCCGCCGACGCTTGGGACCGTTCCGTCGCGGGGATGCGTCTTCAGGGAGCGTTGCGAGCTGCGCATGGACGTCTGCGAGACCGAGGAGCCGCCCGCCGTCTCGCGCGGTGAGTGGATCGTGGCCTGCCACGCCGTCGCCGCCCGCCACGCGGACGCGGACGCGGACGCCGCGCGTACCGGGAAGGGGAACGGGACCGCGAACGAGAACGAGAACGGGAACGGAGCCGGGAACGCCGCACGTGGCGCGGACGGGGCCGGGGCCGGGGCCGCGACCGCGTACGAGGACCGGGACGCGGTCCCGCGGGGAGCCGGACGGGTCGCCCGGACACACGGACCGAGGGAGAAAACGTGATCACTGGCCGGGGAATCACGAAGACCTTCAAACAGCGGGGCGGCCTCCTCGCCGGACGCGAGGTGAAGGCGCTGCGCGGCGTCGACTTCGCCATTCCGAAGGGTGGGGCGGCGTCGTTCATCGGGGAGTCGGGCTGCGGCAAGACGACGCTCGGACGGATCATCGCCGGACTGGAGAAACACGACTCCGGAGAGATCACCATCGACGGCACGCCCATGTCGTCGCTGCGCCCGAAGCAGCGCGAGCCCTACTTCCGCCGTATCCAGCTCATCCACCAGGACCCGTACTCGGCGCTCAACCCGACCCGCACGGTGCACCAGACGCTGGACGCGCCGCTGTCGCTGCGGGCCGCGCAGACCGGCCGCTCGCGGGCGTGGGTGGACGGGCGCGCGCAGGAGCTGCTGGGACTGGTCGGCCTCGACCCCGGCTACGTGCTGTCGCGCTATCCCCACCAGCTCTCCGGCGGCATGCGCCAGCGGGTCGTCATCGCCCGCGCCCTCACCGTCGACCCCGAGATGCTCGTCGCCGACGAGGCCGTCTCCATGATCGACGTATCGCTGCGGCTGGGCATCCTCGCCCTGCTCAAGGACCTCCGCGAGCGCCTCGGGGTGAGCGTGCTGTTCATCACCCACGACGTGGCGACCGCGCGCTACATCGGTGACGACGGCGAGCTGTACGTCATCTACCGGGGCGAGGTCGTCGAGCGCGGCCACGTCGAGACGATCATCTCCGGCCCCGTGCACCCGTACACCCAGTCGCTGCTGTCGGCCATCCCCGTGCTGCACGGCCTGGAGCGGCCCGGCGAGGAGCCGGTGACGCCGACCGGGGCGCTCGACGAGAGCCGCCTCGACGCGGGCTGCCTGTTCGCCCGGCGCTGCCCGTTCCGTACCGGCCGCTGCGAGTCGGAGCATCCGCTGCTCGGCCACGGCGGCGGCACGCCCCAGGAGCACGCCTGTTTCCACCCCGCTCCCCGCAACGTCGTCGCCATGCCGGTCGGCCACCCGTGAACCCGCTGGGAGACGGTCCCGGGGCGGGGCCGGGGAGCGCGGGCGCGGCGTCCGGGATCCGCGAGGCCGTCGCCGCCGACTCGGCGGCGCTCGCGGGGATCGCCGGGGCCGCGCTCGCCCATGACGCGGGGGAGGCCGCGAGCCTGGTCGCCAGGCTCGCCACACCGCCCGCGCACCGGTCCTGGACGGCACTGGTGACAGGCGGCCTCGACGGTGTGGCGTTCGCCTCCATGTCGGCGCGCGACCCGCACGCGGGCCACATCGACCTGCTCGCGGTACGTCCCGAGGCGCGGGGGGCGGGCCTCGGCCGGGCACTGGTCACCGCGGCCGAGGACTGGCTGCGCGACCGGGGGGCGACCGAGGTCCGCCTCGCCGGCAACCCGCCCTGCTACGCCTGGCCCGGCATCGACGTGCGCTACACCGAGGCCGCCTGCCTGGCCGAGAGCCTCGGCTACGAGCGCTACCGGGTCGCCTGGAACATGATCGCCGACCTCACCGGAGACCTGTCCGTCGAGGCCGGCCTCGCGCGGCTGGCGGCCTTGGGGGTCACCGTGCGCGCCGCCGCCCCCGGAGAGCGCGCCGCCGTGTCGGCCTTCGTCGAGGAGCAGTGGAACGCCAGGTGGGCGTGGGAGGCGGAGCAGGCCACCGGCTGCCACTACGCCGTCAGGGAGGGCGAGATCCTCGGTTTCGCCGCCTGGGGTTCGAGGCCCTCCTGGTTCGGCCCGATGGGCACCGCGCCGGCCGCGCGGGGCCTGGGAGTCGGCCGGGTGCTCGTACGCCGCTGCCTCGCCGAGCAGCGGGCCGCCGGCATGTCGAGCACCCAGATCGGCTGGGTGGGGCCGCTGCGCTTCTACGCCAGGGCGGTCGGCGCGCACGCCGAGCGGGTCTTCTGGCTCTACCGCCGTGGCCTGCCGTGACGGCCCGTGCCCGCCGGGACGGGCCGATGGGCGGGCTCCAACCGGGTATGTGCCGGTAACGGCCTCACTGTCAGAAGATCATCTACTCAGCGGTAGTGAGATCAGGAAAACTAACGACATGGGACGTCATGAGTGATCAACTAGCCACACTGTCCACGCTCTCCACCGAGCAGAGCGATCCGCGCTACAGCCGGATCGACCGGCTTCCCACCGACCAGGTGGCCCGGCTGATGAACGCGGCGGACACCGCGGTGCCCGCGGCGGTGGGCGAGGCGATCCCGGAGATCTCGGCCGCGGTGGACGCGGTCGTGGCCCGGATGAAGTCCGGGGGCCGCCTGTTCTACGTGGGCGCGGGGACGTCGGGCCGGCTGGCAGTGCTGGACGCCTCCGAATGCCCGCCGACCTTCGGTACCGATCCCGAGCTCGTCCAGGGCGTCATCGCGGGGGGCACTCCCGCGCTGACCCGTTCGGTCGAGGGCGCGGAGGACGACCACGCCGGGGGAGCGGCGGCCCTCCGGGAACGGGGGGTGGGCGCGCTCGACGCGGTGGTGGGCGTCTCCGCCAGCGGTCGCGCGCCGTTCGTGCTCGGCGCGCTCGCCGAGGCGAGCCGCCGTGGCGCCCTGACCGTGGGACTGTCGTGCAACGCCGCGACCCCGCTGTCGGCGGCCGCGCTGCACCCCATCGAGGTGATCGTCGGTCCGGAGGTGGTGACCGGCTCCACCAGGCTCAAGGCGGGGACCGCGCAGAAGCTGGTCCTCAACATGATCTCCACGATCGCGATGGTCAAGCTGGGCCGTACCTACGGCAACACCATGATCGAGGTGTCGGCGATGAACTCCAAGCTGGCCGACCGGGCCGCCAGGATGGTCAGCGACATCACCGGGGCGGCCCTCTCCGCCGCCCGCTCCGCGCTGGAGGCCGCCGGATGGCACGTGAAGGTCGCGGTGCTGATGATCGAGCACGGCCTCGACGCCGGCGGCGCCCGGATCCTGCTGGAGCGGCACGGCGACCAGCTCGAGGCGGCGCTGGAGGCGGCGGGACAGGCCAGGGGTGCCTGAACCTCCCGCGGAAGGGGAACCGGCGCCGGCCGCGGAACCGGGAGCGGGACCAGGGTCGCGAAACCGGGATTGGGGGCGGGAATCCGAGCCGGGACCGGGGGATGGAGCGGGAGCGGTGACCGATTTCGCGGAAGGTGCCCGGCTCGCCGGGATCCTCGGGGCGGCGGTGCCGCGCGTCTGCTCGGCGGCGGTGGCCGCGATCGCCGTGGGCGGGGTCACGGTGGCCGCCGCCGCTGCCGGGGAGGCCGTGCGCTACGCGTCGGCCTCCGAGGAACTCGCCGCGGACCGGCCGCACGCCCTCCGTGACTCGATCTTCGACCTCGCCTCGATCACCAAGCTCTTCACCACGGCCGTCATCCTGTCGCTGGCCGAGGACGGCCTTCTCGGCCTGGACGAGCCCGTCGCCGCCTGGCTGCCCGGCCGCTACGGCGGCGCCCCCGAGGTCACCCTGCGGCACCTGCTCACCCACACCGCGGGCCTGCCGCCGGGACGCAGGGCCCATGAGGAGATCCCCGGCGACGGCCCGGAGATCCACGCCACGCGCATGGAGCGGATCCTCTCGACAGCGCCGATCGGTCCCGCGGGCGAGCGCTACCTGTACTCCGACGTCGGGCTGATCACGGCGGGCCGGGTGGCGGAGATCGCCGGCCGGGCCTCCCTGGACGAACTCGCCCGCGTCCGGGTCATCGATCCGCTGGGCCTGCCCGACACCGGCTACCGCCCCGCCGCGTCCCTGCTGCCCCGGATCGTCGCCACCGAGCACAAGCCCGAGCGCCCGGGCCCCGGATGCGTGCGCGGCGAGGTCCACGACGAGACCGCGCACGGCCTGGGCGGGGTCGCCGGGCACGCCGGGATCTTCTCCACCGCCGACGACCTCGTACGTTTCGCCGAGGCGCTGCGCACCGGGGGAGCGCCGGTGCTGGGTCCCGGCGCGGTCGCGGAGATCACCCGCGACCACGGCGTGCGGGGCGCGGACTTCCGCCACGGCCTGGGCGTGCGGATCGGCGACCCCGCGATCGTCGGCCCGCTGGCCGACGCCTACGGCCACTCCGGCTTCACCGGCACCTCGCTCGTCGTCGATCCCGGGCGCGCCCTCACCGTCGTCCTGCTGACCAACAACGTCCACCCCCTGCGCGGCCGCGCGGGCATCCGCGACCTGCGCCACGCGGTCGCCGCCGAGGCCCTGCGCCTGTCCTGAGCCCGCGCGACGGAGCGCGGGGGCTTCAGGGGGCTCACCGGGGGCTCACGTGTAGCGGGGCCGGAGGCGGCGGGCGAGGAGCTCGCGCATGGCGCCCGTGTGGTCGGCCAGCCGATCGAGGGACGACACCAGATCCCCCGCCGCCGTCTCGCCCAGGACCGCGCGGAGCTCGGCGGTGACGGCGGCGCGTGCCGTACGGCCTGCCTCGACGGCGTCCCTGCCGTGCCCGGTCAGCTCGACGACGCGCGCCCGCTGATCCTCCGGATCGGCCCTGCGGGTGAGGTAGCCGATCCGCTCCATGTCCGCCACGACCTTGGACGCGCCCTGCGGTGTCATGCCGAGCAGTCCCGCCAGGTCGCTGACGCGGACCGGGCCGCCGAGCAGGTGCTGGAAGACGTAGCCGTGCACGGTGCGCACCTGGGTGTGACCCGCCGCGGCCATGCGCCCGCGCACCTCGGCGTCGCAGGCGGCGGCCAGGGCGGTGAAGAGCAGGGAGAGGTCTCCGGCTGCGCCGGGATCGACCGGGCTTGACGTCACGTGGTCACCATCCAATACTCAACCATGATTGCGCAACTATGGTTTAGTAATCGGAGGAGGAGACCATGCTCTGCGATCCCGCGTTCACCCCGGTCGTCGAGGCGCTCAGGGAGGGACTCGGTCCCGGAGGCGCCGCCCTGGCCGTCACCGTGGGCGGCCGTCCCGTCGTGGACGTCTGGTCCGGCACGGCCGACGAGGGCGGGAGCCGTTCGTGGCGTCGCGACACGGTCGTCAACGTCTTCTCGGTCTCCAAGGGCGTCGTGGCGACCGTGGCCCTGCTGTGCGCGCAGCGCGGGCTCGTCGACCTCGACGCGCCCGTGGCCCGCTACTGGCCCGAGTTTGCCTCGGAGGCGACCGTCGCCCAGCTGCTCTCCCACCGCGCGGGGCTGCCCGCGGTCCGCTCCCCGCTGCCACCGGGAAGCCTCTACGACTGGGACGCCATGGCGGGCGCGCTGGCCGCCGAGGAACCGTGGTGGACACCGGGGGAGCGGCACGGGTACCACGCGGTCACGTTCGGCTGGCTGGTCGGCGAACTGCTCCGCAGGGTCACCGGCAGGGAGATCCGGGACCTGGTCTCCGGAGAGCTCGGCGTCCCCGACCTCTCGATCGGCCTTCCCGGTAAGGACGCGCACCGGGCGGCGTTCGTGCTCCCGCCGGAAAGCCCGCCCATGCCCGCGGGTTCCCCGCTGGCCGAGGCGATGGCGGACCCCGCGTCGGTCACCGCCAAGGCGTTCCTCAACCCGGCCGACCAGCTCGTGCCCGGCCTGCCGAACACCGGGCGCTGGCGTGCCGCCCAGATCCCCGCCGCCAACGGCCACGCCTCCGCCAGAGCCCTGGCGACCCTGTACGGCAGGCTCCTGTCGGGCGACCTCCTCGACCCCGAGCTGCTGGCGCGCGCCACGACGGCGCACAGCGACGGGTTCGACGAGGTCCTGCGCGGCCGGACCCGCTTCGGCCTGGGATACATGCTCCCCAACGAGGTGCGCCCCTTCGCGCCCCGGGCGGAGGCGTTCGGGCACAGCGGGTCGGGCGGCTCGCTCGCCTTCGCCGACCCGGTGGCCGGCGTCGGGTTCGGCTACACGCCGAGCCGTACGATCATCGCCCCCGCCGGCCCCGACCCTCGCTGGCCGCCGATCCTGGAAGCGCTCTACGGCTGCCTGTGAACGGGGCGTCCGGACGCCCCGCGCGGAGCCGGGCGGGCTAGGGCCTGTCTGACAATTCAAACCAAGTAGCGCAGCGGCACATCCGGGCGGGGCCGCGCGTCCAGAGCGACGAGGTCGTGCGGCCCCTCTGAGGAACACCGCGTGCTCTAGCGGGCCAGGCGGTCCAGCAGCTCGCCGAGCAGCGCGCGTTCGCCAGGGGTGAGGTCGCCCGGGTCGTTGCCGACCAGCGCACGCAACGTCAGTGCGGCGCTCGCACGGGTCGCGGGGGCGTCGGCGGAGGGCGTGTGCAGGACTCCGGCCAGCGCGGCCTCGCGGACGCGTCCGGACAGCCCGAAGTCCGGCTCCGGCTGGCTGATCAAGGTGAGCGTGATACCGACGTTGGCGGCGAGCACCTGTTCGGCGGCGTCGTCCGCCGGCACCTTGAGCAGGCCCTGGGCGGCGGCGGCGGTCAACCTCTCGCGCAACGCGGCGTGCGCGGGAGCGGTGACGGCGCAGGGCTTTCCCGGCTCGGCGCGGCCGTAAAGCAGCCCGTAGAACGACGGGTGCTCCAGCCCGAACCGCACATGCCTGTCCCAGCCCTCGCGCAGGTCGTCCAGCGGTTCGCCAGAGCTCTCGACCGCCGTGTACTGGGTGAAGCCGTGGTTCACCACGGCGTCGATCAGGCCCTGCTTGCTGCCGAAGTGGTGGTACAGCGTCGGGGCCTGCACCCCGGCGCGTTCGCACACCGCCCTCGTGGACACCGTGCCGCCGCCCTCCAGCAACTCCGCCGCGACGAGCAGGAGTCGATCCCGTGCGTTCTGCATGCTTGCTACAGTAGCCTATATAGCGCTACATTGCCCGCTATAGCGAAAGGAGAAGTCCATGAGGACTTGGTTCATCACTGGCGGGACACCCGGAGGGTTCGGCCTGGTCTATGCCGAGGCCGCACTGAAACAGGGCGATCAGGTGGTGGTGACAGCACGTCGGCCCTCTGAACTGCAGGAATGGGCTGAACCGCACGGCGACCGTGTGCTGGTTCTCCAGCTCGATGTCACCGATGCCGAGCAGGTGCGCGCGGCGGTCAAGACGGCAGAGGAGCGGTTCGGCGGGATCGACGTGCTCGTCAACAACGCGGGCCGTGGCTGGTTCGGCTCGGTCGAGGGGGCCCCCGACGAGACGATCCGCCGCACGTTCGACCTCAACCTGTTCGCCGTGGTCGAGGTGATACGCGCGGTCCTGCCTGGTATGCGGGCACGCGGCGACGGCTGGATCGTGAACATGTCGTCGGTGGCAGGCCTCGTCGGCGCACAGGGGTTCGGCTACTACTCGGCGGCGAAGTTCGCGCTCGAAGGACTGTCGGAGACACTGCGCCATGAAGTTGAGCCGTTCGGTGTGCGCGTGCTCGTCGTAGAGCCGGGAGCGTTCCGCACCAAGGCTTTCGCCGGCTTCCAGAACGAGCCCGTCAACGAGACCGTCGACGCCTACGTGCCGCTGGTCGAGGGCGTCAAGGCGGCGTTCGTGGAACATAACGGCAAGCAAGAGGGTGACCCTGAACGCGGAGTGCAGGCCGTGATCAGCGCGATGAACGCACCCGTTCCGCCGCAACGGATCGTACTCGGCAACTCTGGCTACGACGTCGTTGTCGCGATGCACGAGAACGCACTCGCGGAGCTGCGCGCGAACGAAAAGCTCTCGCGCGGTGCGGACTTCTAAGCCTGTTGCCAGAACGTGAGGAGCCTCGTCGGGGTGGATTGAGTTACCACACACAACCGACCCGACGAAGCCTTCATCAGTATGCGCCCCGCGCATGTCTATGCCGACTTGACCCCTGCTCGGCACCTCGAGCTGGTCACCGCGCTGCACGGCCTGTGGCGGGTCGCCGCCCGCATCGTCATCGTGCTGCCGAGGTGCTGCAGGGACGTACCAGGACGCGCCCGCGTCCTGGCACCCGAGAAGACCGGAGAGCAGAAATGGACGACATCACCCTTCCCAAGGCTGTCGAGAACTTCATCGCGGCCACCAACGCGCACGACGCGAACGCGCTGGCCGCGGTCTTCGGCGACGGGGCCACCGTGCGCGATGACGGGACGACCTACACCGGCGAGGCCGAGATCCGCGAGTGGATCCAGGGGCACCTGATCAACCCCAAGATCGTGATCACGCCGACCTCGTTCGCGGGCGACCGTCTGGTGGCCTCCGGGGACGGTGAGTTCCCCGGCGGGCCTCTGTCCTTCGCGTTCGTGTTCGGCATCAAGGACGACCAGGTCACCGACCTCGCGATCGACCCCGTCTGACTCATCACCGGCCGGGGCGGCCTGAGGGCTGCCCCGGCCATGAACAGGAGACCAGCCATGGGCACCATGGACGAACTGATCAACCCGACAGTGGTGACGCAACTAAGGCCTGCCTGACAAATGATCACGGTGGAGGCGGTTAGATAATCGCTCGTGGTGCGACGAGGCGAGCTGACCGACAAGGCTTGGCAACGGATCGAGCCCCTGCTGCCCGCGACGGACGGCAGGGGACGGCCCTGGCGTGATCACCGCGAGGTCACCAACGGGATCTTGCGGCGGTTGCGGACCGGATCGCCCTGGCGCGACATCCCCGAGCACTACGGTCCCTGGCAGACCTGCTATGAGCGGTTCAAACGCCGGGACCGAGACGGCACCTGGGCCAGGATTCTGGAAGATCTACAGGTCAAAGACGACTCTCTCGGGACGGTCGAGTTGACCGTCAGCATCGACTCGACCATCGCCCGCGCGCACCAGCACGCCGCCGGAGCCCAAAAAAGGGGGACAGCGGTGAGACGATTGATGCGAAAGCCTCCCAAAGACGACAAGCCCTCGGGCGCTCCCGTGGCGGACTCAGCCCTTTCGCCTTCGACGCGATCACCTACAAAGAGCGCAACCTGATCGAGCGGTGCTTCGCCAAGCTCAAGCAGTGGCGAGCCATCGCCACCCGCTTCGACAAGCTCGCCAGCCGCTACCTCGCAGGCGTCACCCTGGCATCCGTCATGCTCTGGCTCCGCCATTTTGAATTGTCAGACAGGCCTTAGGAGGGCCTGCTCCGGCGGGGGTAGTCGGTCCTGAAGCCGTCGATGGCGTCCCTGGTGGCCCGCAGCGCCGCGTCCGAGGTGTCGAAGGTGCGCTGGGCGACGCCGACGAAGATGCAGTCGACGATCAGGAGCTGGCTGATCCGGCTGGCCAGCGCCCCCGGGCGGAAGGCGGTCTCCCTGCCCGCCGAGACCAGGACGTGGTCGGCGAGCCCGGCCAGGGAGGAGCGAGGGTTGTTGGTGATGGCCACCGTGGTCGCGCCCGCCCGCCGCGCGACGCGCATCGGCGCCAGCACGTCGGGGGTCTCGCCGGTGCAGCTCACCGCCACCGCGACGTCGTCGTCGCGTACCAGCGCCGCGCTGGTCAGCGCGAGGTGCGCGTCGGTGTAGGCGTGGCCGGGCAGGCCGATCCGCATCAGCTTCTGCACCATGTCGGCCGCCACCAGCCCGGAGGCGCCGACCCCGTAGACGTCGACCTTGCGCGCCCCGGCCACCGCCTCCACCACCATGCCCAGCCGGTCGGGGTTGAGCTGCGCCGCGGTGTCGGCCAGCGCCTCCGACTCGGCCCTGGCCACCTTCGCGATCACGTCGGTCAGCGGGTCGTCGGGGCCGAGGTCGCCGGGGACCAGCCGTTCGGGCTCGTTCCTGGCCACCGCCGCGGCCAGGGCGAAGCGCAGCTGGGAGTATCCGGCGAAGCCCAGGGCCCTGGCGGTGCGCACGATCGTGGCCTCGCTGGTACCGGAGGCCGCGCTGAACTCGGTGATGGTGCTGCGGGCCACCACCGCGGGGTCGTCGAGGATGAGACGGGCGATGGACTGGGCCGCGGGGGTGAGGGAGGGGAGGACGGCCCTCACCGTGGCCACCAGGTTCACGGGGGTGGGGCCGTCGAGGACGTTCATTAAGCGCCTTTCATGTCATAAATCAGCCTATTGGTCGCCGGTCAACCAACGGGCCACGGCGCGGGCCGAAGCCCGGGAGATGCCGTTCGTGGTGACGTACACGGCCCCCGAGGGTTCGCCGGGCATCCCGGTCTCGACCACCACGGTGTCGGGGCGCAGCGCGACGGCCCGCGCCAGCAGCTCGCCGACCCACGGGTGGCGCCTGGCGTCGTGCACCACCATCACCAGCGGGCGGCTTCCGTCGCCCAGGTCGGGCAGCTCGGGCGCCTCCACGGTGACGACGTGGCCGACGGTGCCCGGCAGCACCTCGGTGAGGGCGCCGATGAGACCGGTGAGCATGCCCGGCTCGACCGCCTCGCTCAGCCGGGGGGCGATGTCGACGACCAGCGGCGGCCCGGAGAGCACGGCCGGGGCGTTCGTGGCGGTCACGCGGATGGCCGCCCGTGCGGTGCGCAGGCCGAGCTCCTCGCCCTCGTCCCCCGCGCCCCGGGCGGCGACCCCCGCCGCCCGCGCCTCCGCGGCGGCGCTCGCGGCGTACCAGCCGGACAGGGCGAGCACGCGGGAGGCGGCCTCGGCCAGCCGGTCCTCGGCCAGCCTGCCCTCCCGTACGGCGGCCACGATGGCGTCGCGCAGCTCGTGGACGTTCTCGCCCCCGGGGGAGGAGATGCCCGCGCAGATCGCGTCGGCCCCGGCCGCCAGGGCGCGGACCGCGATCTCCCCCGGCGGGTGGAGGGCCGCGACGGCGCGCATCTCGATGGCGTCGGTGACGATCATCCCGGTGAACCCCATCTCCTCGCGGAGCAGCCCGGTCGTGATCCGCCGGCTCAGCGTCGCGGGGTTCTCCGGGTCGAGGGCCGGGATCAGCAGGTGCCCGCACATGACGGCCCGTACCCCGGCGGCCACCGCCGTGCGGAAGGGCGGCAGGTCACGCTCGGCGAGGAGCCGCGAGGAGGCGTGCAGGGTCGGCAGGGCGTGGTGGGAATCGGTGTGGGTGTCGCCGTGGCCGGGGAAGTGCTTGGCGCAGGCGGCCACCCCGGCCCCCTGGAGCCCGGAGATCCAGGCGGCGGTGTGCCGGGAGACCAGTTCGGGATCGGCGCCGAAGGAGCGGACGCCGATCACCGGGTTGACCGGGTTGGCGTTGACGTCCGCCACCGGGGCGTAGTCGAGGGTGATGTCGGCCGAGGCCAGGAGGCGGCCGATCTCCTGGGCGACCAGCCGGGTCGCCTCGACGTCGTCGGCCACGCCCAGTGCCCGGTTGCCCGGCCACGAGCTGCCCCGCGCGGCCTGCAGGCGGGTGACGGATCCGCCCTCCTCGTCCACCGCGATCACCGCGGCGGGGTTCTCCGCGCGCAGCCGGGCGACCAGGTCGGCGGTGTGGCCGAGGCCGTCGAGGTTGCGGGCGAACAGCACGGTCCCGCCGAGGCCCTCGTCGCCGAGCGCGCGGAGCAGCCATCCGGGCGGCTCGGTGCCGTCGAAACCCGGCTGGAGGACGGTCATGGCCAGCCGGGCCAGGTCGGGGCTGCGATGGGGCATGCGGTCACCTTCTCGATCGAGGCAGGCGTCTTCTGACAGGTCGGCGGGAGGAGGTGTCTCAAGGCAGATTACACATCAATGACAATTTTCTTCATTATCATTGCCTTCGAAGTAGCTTTCTGTCATCCTCGCGATCGAGAACCCGTGACCTTGTGACCTTGTGATCCCGTGCCGGCCTCGCGATCATTTCCGCGTTCATCCGCACGTCCGCCGTCGTGCCCGCTTCGCGTCCGTCCTCATGTTCGCCTTCGTGCCCGCCCCGGTGCCCGCCCTCGCGTCGGCCCGGTGGCGTCCGGACCGCGGTCCCCGGCCCGCCGCCCGGGGCCGAACACCCCTGGAGTCCGCATGAGCCCATCCAGCCGGCGAGCCGTCCTGCGCGGCCTCGCCCTCGCCGTCGCGGCGACCGCCGTGCCCCTGTCCGGCCGGGCCCCGGCCTCCGCCTCCTCCTCCGACTCCTCCGGGATCTCGTACGGGGCCGGCGCCGGGCGGGTGCCGCCGCTGCGCCAGATGCGCGGCATGTGGATCGCCTCGGTCGCCAACATCAACTGGCCGTCGAGGACCGGGCTGAGCGCCGAGCGGCAGAGGGCCGAGTATCTGGGCTGGCTCGACCTGGCGCGGGCCCGCGGGCTCAACGCGGTGTTCGTGCAGGTCCGGCCGACCGCCGACGCCTTCTGGCCCTCCCGGTACGAGCCCTGGTCGCAGTACCTGACCGGCGTGCAGGGACGTGACCCCGGCTACGACCCGCTGGCCTTCCTGGTGGCGGAGACGCACCGGCGGGGCCTCGCCTTCCACGCGTGGTTCAACCCCTACCGGGTGTCGATGCAGGCCGACCCGGCCCTGCTGCACCCCGACCACCCCGGCCGCAGGCACCCCGACTGGATCGTCCCCTACGGCGGCAAGCTCTACTACAACCCCGGCATGCCCGAGGTCCGCGCGTTCGTGCAGGACGCGATGATGGACGCGGTCACCAGGTACGACATCGATGGCCTGCACTTCGACGACTACTTCTACCCGGTCAACACCACCGCCTTCGACGACGCCGAGGCCTACGCCCGGTACGGCGCCGGCTTCCCCGATCTCGCGGCCTGGCGGCGCGAGAACGTCGACCTCCTCGTACGGGAGATGCAGCGGCGGGTGCGGCGGGTCAAGCCCGAGGTCGCCTGGGGCATCAGTCCCTCGGGCATCTGGCGCAACCGGGCCACCGACCCCCTGGGGTCGGAGACCAGCGGCGGCCAGTCCTACGACAACCTGCACGCCGACACGCGCGGCTGGGTCAAGAAGGGGTGGCTCGACTACATCGCGCCGCAGCTGTACTGGTACATCGGCCAGTCCAACGCCGACTACGCCAAGCTTGTCCCCTGGTGGTCCGACGTGGCGGCGGGCACGGGCACCCAGCTGTGGATCGGCCAGGCGGCCTACAAGGCCGGGGCGGCGGGCCAGCCCGCCGAGTGGTCGCGGCCCGACGAACTCAGCAGGCACCTCACCCTCAACGAGGGCCACCCCGAGGTCGGCGGCGACATCTGGTACAACTCCGGCGACGTCCGCGACGACCGGATCGGCTCGATCAGCGCCGTGGTGACCGGCCACTACACCCGCCCCGCGCTGTCCCCGCTGCTGCCCAGGCTCGCCTCGGGCCGGGCCCCGGGCCGCCCGCTCGTCCTCCTGGCGCGCCGGGTGCCCGGTGGCGTCGAGCTGCGCGTCCTGGCCACCGGCCGGCACGTCCCGTTCCAGTACGCGGTCTTCCGGCTCGACCGGCCGGCCGGGCCAGGGGACCTCGCCGACGCCCGGAACCTGATCGCGGTCGTCCCCGCCGCCCGCGACCTGCGCTGGACGGACCCGGCGGGCGCTGGAGGCGCTGGAGGCGCTGGAGACGCTGGAGACGCTGGAGGCGCTGGAGGCGCTGGAGGCGCTGCGGGCGCGTACTACCACGTGGTGGCCGTCGACCGGGCCGGCCGCCTGAGCCCGCCCAGTATCGGCCGCCGCGCGCGGTGACGGCCCGGCGGGACCCGGGGGATGGTGAGGGGATGAAGGCATGCGCGTGCTGGGGTTGATGTCGGGAACGTCCCACGACGGGATCGACAGCGCGATCGTGGACTGGTCCCCGGACGGCGACCTGCTCACCGGTGTCGTCGAGCACGCCGGCACGCGGCCGTACGAGGGACGGCTGCGCGAGCGCATCGCCGGCGCGCTGCCGCCCAATCCGGCGGACATGGCCGAGGTGTGCCGGCTCGACACCCTGGTCGGCCAGGCGTTCGCCGACGCCGCCGAGGAGTGCGGGCCGGTGGATCTCATCTGCTCGCACGGGCAGACGATGTTCCACTGGGTGGAGGACGGCCGGGTGCGCGGCACGCTGCAGCTGGGCCAGCCCGCCTGGATCGCCGAGCGGACCGGCGTGCCGGTGGTCTCCGACCTGCGGGCCAGGGACGTGGCCGCCGGAGGGCAGGGCGCGCCGCTGGTCTCCTATTTCGACCTGCTGCTCCTGGAAGGGCTGCCGGGGCCGAGCGGCGCGCTCAACCTCGGCGGGATCGCGAACCTGACCGTGCGGGACACCGGGACGGCCTACGACACCGGCCCGGCGTCGGCGCTGATGGACGCGGCGGTGTCGGCCGCCACGGGCGCGCCCTACGACGAGGACGGCCGCCTCGCCGCCTCGGGGGAGGTGCACGAGGGGTTGCTGGCGGATCTCCTGGCCGAGCCGTACTACCGGGCCCCGCCGCCGAAGAGCACCGGCAAGGAGCTGTTCCACCCCGGCTACCTGGACGGTAGGACGTCGCCGTACGGGCCGGACCTGCCCGACCTGCTGGCGACGCTGGCCGCGCTCACCGCGGAGACCGCCGCGGCGGAGATCCGGCGCCACCGCCTCGAGACGGTGGTCGTCTCCGGGGGAGGGGTGCGCAATCCGGTGCTGATGGCGATGCTGGCCGCGCGCGCCGGGGGCGCGCGCATCGTGCCGAGCGACGAGCTCGGCGTCCCCGCCGACGCCAAGGAGGCGATCGCCTTCTCGCTCCTCGGCTGGCTGGCGGCGCACGGGCTGCCCGCGACGGTCCCCGGCTGCACGGGCGCGTCCGGCCCCCGCCTCCTCGGCGCGATCACTCCCGGCGCCGGAGCGCTGAGGTTGCCGGAACCTCTCGACGAGGGACCTCGCCGCCTGCGCCTCACCGCGGCGGGGGCGGCCGGATAGGTCGTGAAGGCGTCCCTCCGGCCACTCGCGGCCTCCGGGCCGGAAGGGGGGGCGGGCGTCGTGGCGGTTGAAAAGGGGCCCGCCACGACGCCCGTAAGGCGCGGGATCCCGCCCGCCCGGCGTTCGCCGCCGTCGCCCCGGGAAACGGGATCACCGGATGCGCGCAGGACGCCGGACGAGTTCGCGGTCACCGCGGATCGGGGCCCCCGCGTCGTCCGCAGGACCTTCGGCCCACCTCGCCGGCGGCCCGTTCGCGAACGTCAAGATCGTGGATGGAACGGTTCACGCTCCCACTATCCGGTATACCCTACAGGAATAGTGGGTTATGCTGGATCGCGTGTCAGGTTCCTCATCGGTCGCCGTCGTGGGCGGCGGCGCGAGCGGCACGCTGGCGGCGGTCCACCTTCTCCGCGAGGCGAGGGCGCGGGCCATGCCGCTGGAGGTCGTGCTGATCGACCGGTACGGGCGGCACGCGCTGGGACAGGCGTACTCGACCACCGATCCGCACCACCTCCTCAACGCCTGCGCGAACAAGATGAGCGGGCTGGACGACGACCCCGGCCACTTCCTGCGCTGGGCCCTCGACGACGGGCTGGACGTCTCCGCCTCCGACTACCTGCCGAGACGGACGTACGGGCGCTACCTCCGCGACCTGCTGGCCGGTGCCGAGGAGTGGCCCGTCCGCGTGGTGCGCAAGGTGACGGGCACGGTGAGCGCCCTGACCCGGGGCCGGGGGGTGCGGGTCCACCTGTCCGGCGGCGGCCAGGTGGACGCCGAGGCCGTCGTCCTGGCCCTGGGCAACCGCGCCCAGGCCGCCCTGCCGCCGATCGTGGACGCCGCGAGCCCCTCCTCGCCGGCCTCGTCGCCGACGGTGTGGTCCGGCCGGACCCGCTGCGGCTCGGGCTGGACGCCGCTCCCGGCGGTGCGGTCCTGGACGCGGCGGGAGACCCGGACGACCGGATCTTCACGCTGGGCCCCATGCTGCGCGGAAGCCTGTACGAGACGACGGCGATCCCGGAGATCCGCGCCCAGGCCGCGGCCCTCGCGCCACGCCTCGTGGGGGCGCTCGCCTCCGGCGCCCGCCTGCCGTCCCCCGCGCAGGGCCGGTACGTGTGAGGACGGGGGTTCGCCGGGGCCGGCCGCCAGGGCGGTCTCCCTGCCGGGGGGCCGGGAACCGGCGCGTTCTAGACTTCGGTGAAGGAGTCCACGTCCGCGCGGGGAGGGGTGTTCGTTGTCCGAGGACGGCCAGGTCGCACAGGAGCGCACGTACCTGTTCTCCTACGGGACCCTGCGGCAGCGCGACGTGCAGCTGTCCACCTTCGGCCGGGAACTGGACGGCAGGCCGGATCTGCTGCCCGGCCACACGCTGTCGACGGTGGCGATAACCGACCCGGACGTCGTCGCGGTCAGCGGCGCCGATCGTCATCCGATCGTGCGGGCCACCGGTGATCCCTCGGATGGGGTCGAGGGGACGGTGTTCGAGATCACCGGCGTGGAGCTGGCCGCCGCCGACGGCTACGAGGTGGCCGACTACAGCCGGGTGTCGGTGACGCTCGCCTCCGGCGTGCGCGCCTGGGTCTACATCGCCTCCTGAACCGGCGGGGGGAACCGTGCCCCGGCCGGGTGGCCGCCCGGGCTTGACCTTGAGCGTGGTTGAGGTCGCATCCTGGGGGACCCCCGAGGAAAGAGGACTCCCATGAGCGAGGATCTGGTCGACTTCTGGTTCGACCCCGGTTGCCCCTGGGCCTGGATCACCTCCCGCTGGATCCTGGAAGTGCGCGAGGTGCGCCCCATCACGATCAACTGGCGGGAGATGAGCCTGGCGGTGCTCAACGAGAAGCAGGACCTGTCCGAGGAGTACCGTGAGATCGTCGAGATCGGCCGGGGCACCATGCGGGTGTTCGCGGCGGCGCGCGCGGAGGCCGGGGACGCCGCCGTCGGCGACCTCTACACCACGCTCGGCACCCGTTACCACGGCGAGGACGGCCTGTTCCAGCGGCCCCGCGACACGACGCCGGACGGCGGTCTCGCGGGCTGGCGGGCCGCGATGGAGGCCCTGGAACCGGTGATCGCCGCCGCGCTCGCCGACGCCGGGTTGCCCGCCGGGCTGCTCGCCGCGAGGACCGACGGCACCTGGGACGAGGCGATCCACGCCTCGCACGCCCTGGTGCCCGCAGGGAGGCGGAACCCGTCGCTGATCGGTGTCCCCACCATCTCGGTGAACGGGCACGCCGGGCAGTTCGGTCCCGTCATCAGCGAGATCCCGACCGGCGAGCGGGCCGGGCGGCTCTGGGACGCGTTCAAGGTGCTCGCCACCGAGGAGGCGTTCTTCGAGCTCAAGCGGGTCACCGACCGGGCGGTTCCCCGCACCTGGCCGCAGGCCCCGTAGCGCGGGACGAGGCCTCCCTTCCAGCGTCCTCGCCGCGCTTGACGGAGAAATAACCGCTTTTTTCGCGAACGATACGCTTGATCATGTTCGTCACCTCTCGCTGAGGGCAGGCCCCCGAGTGTGATGGAGCGTGAGGTTCGCCGGCACCGCCGTCACGGTGCTGGCCTGCGGAAGCGTGATCGCCGTTCCGGGGTTCGTGAGAGGGGCGGCTCGACCGGTACCGCGAGCGGACCACTCTCTCCGCGTCACGGTGGCGTCGAGTAGCGGTTTTTGTCGGTGAGTTCGGGGGAGCGCCCCCGCCGACGGCCGCGACCGCGTGACCGAAGGCGGGACCTCCCTCACTCGTAACGTCGCGGTATGGCGACAGAGATGGGGCCGGGAATGAGGATCGTTGGGATCGCGGGAAGCCTTCGCCCGGGGGCGTACGTCTGGAGGCTCCTGGAGGCGGCGGCACGGGAACTGCCCGCGACGGTGGACTTCGAGATCTGGCGGGGCCTGGACCAGGTGCCGTCCTTCGAGGACGGCGAGCTCCCGAGGCCGGTCGCCGACCTGTGGCACCGCCTCTCCGCCGCGGACGGTGTGCTGATCACCGCGCCGGCGCACAGCGCGCTCCCGGCACAGCTGGGACACGCGCTCGACTGGATCTCGTCCGCGCGCGGCGGCGCGGTCCTGGTGGGCAAGCCGGTGGGTGTGGTGACCGCCTGCCCGCGCGCCCACGAGGGGATGTGGACGCAGATCCAGCTGCGCAGGGCCCTCGGCGCGGCGGGGGCGGTGGTGTGCGGCGCGGAACTGGCCGTCTCCCCGGCTCCGGATCAGTTCGACGCCGACGGCAGGCTCGCCGACCAGGACTGCCGGGGCCGGCTCCGCGACGTGCTGGACGAGATCTGCTCCCCGTCCCTCGCCGGGGCCGGTTCTCTCGACAGGTCCGCCGTGTGAGGCCGCCCGGCCGCTCGCCGGGGCCCTTGGGCCCCGGTCCTCAGGATCCGCCGTACGGCGTCCGCGATCCCGCCGTACGGTCCCGATCCTCCGAATGCCCCTCGACCCGCCGAGCGGTCCCCGCCGGGAGGCGACCGCCGCGTCGTGCGCCACGAAGGCGCGAAGGGATGAGGAAGGGAGGCTGCCGTGGGGAGATCCGACCAGGAGGTGGCGCTGCGAGCCCTCGGCGCGGCGCTCGACGTGCACGCCCCGGCGGCCAGGCACGGCGTCAGGACGTTCCCCGAGGGCACGCCGTTCCTGTGGCTGACCGTTCCCGGCGCGGGAGGCGCCACCGTCTTCCTCGAGGAACGCCACTGGATCTGCCTGAGCGAGCCCGAGCGGGGCGGGGTGACCGTCCAGCTCGTCGCCGGCGGGGTCGACGACGACCCCGCCCTCGTCGTGGGCCGCCTCATGACCGTCATGACGCCGGTGCCGCGCAGCGCGGGAGGCCTGTCACGCGCGCTGAAGGTGGGCCTGCTCGGTCTCGCCGGGGGAGCGGGCGTGGGGCTGCTGGCCGCGCTGCTCATGGCCATCCTCGTGGCCGGCAACGGCTACACCTCGGACACGACGATCGGCGTGGTGTACGTCCTGGCCGCGCTGATCGGCGTCGGAACCGGGCTCTGGGTGTCGCTGCGCTGGTGGCGGACGGACAGGGAACCGCGTGATCGTGATTCCGGTGGGCAGGGACCGTAGGGACGACCACCTGGAGGAACGACATGGCCGAGTTGCTGGCGATCTACAACGAGAGCGCGGGGAGCGCCGACGACGAGGCCAGGGCCACCGCCCTCGAGACGCTGCGCGGCGGTGGCGCCGACGTGATCGAGGCGCCCGCCGGGGAGAAGGACCTGGACGAGATGCTCGACGCCTGTCCCGGCAGGGACGTGGTCGTGCTGGGCGGTGACGGCACGTTGCACGTGGTGGTCGCAACCCTGCACCGGCGCGACGAGCTGGACGCCCGCACGGTGGGGCTCGTGCCGCTGGGCACCGGCAACGACTTCGCCCGCGGCCTGGGCATCCCGCTGGACCCGCCGGTCGCGGCCCGCGTCGTGCTCGCCGACCGGCCCCGGCCGCTCGACCTCCTGGTGGACGACGAGGGCGGGGTCATCGTCAACATGGTCCACCTCGGCATCGGCGCCGAGGCGTCCGAGGGCGCCACGCCGCTCAAGCCGGTGCTCGGGCGGCTCGCCTACGCGGTGGGAGCGCTGCTCGCGGGTGTGCGCAGCCCCGGCTGGCGGCTGCGCGTCACCGTGGACGGCCGCTCCGTCGGCGACGGGCGCCCGGCGCTCATGGTGGGGATCGGCAACGGCGTCACCATCGGCGGCGGCACCCCGCTGGCCCCCAGGGCCAGGCCCGACGACGGCATGGCCGACGTCATCGTCTCGCTGACGACCGGCCCGCTGGACAGGCTCGTCTACGCCCTCCGGCTGCGCAGGGGGACCCACCTCGGCCTGCGCGACGTGATCACCACTCGCGGCCGGGAGGTGACCGTGGAGGGCGGCCCCGTCCCGGTGAACGCCGACGGCGAGCTGACCGGCCGGATCACCCGGCGCCGCTGGACGGTCGTGCCCGCCGCCTGGCGCATGTTCACCTGAGGTCGCTCCCGCTTTGCCCGAGGCCGGTTCGCGAGAGCCCGGCCGCCCGGCGGACGGCCACTTCGGGAGATGCCCGCCGGTCGCGCGTCGTCGCCGTCAGCCCAGGGAGGCCGAGACCAGGTCGCGCGCCTCCTGCTGCACCCGCGCCAGGTGCTCGGGACCCTTGAAGGACTCGGCGTAGATCTTGTACACGTCCTCGGTGCCGGAGGGGCGGGCGGCGAACCAGGCGCTCCCGGTGGAGACCTTGAGCCCGCCGAGGGCGGCGCCGTTGCCGGGGGCCGAGGTGAGCACCTGGGTGATCTCCTCCCCGGCGAGGCTGCCGGCGGTGACCTGCTCGGCCGAGAGCCTGGCGAGCACCGCCTTCTCCTCCCGGGTCGCGGGGGCGTCGACGCGGGCGTAGGCGGGGTCGCCGAACCGGGCCACCAGGTCGCCGTAGTGCTCGCTCGGCGAGCGGCCCGTGGTCGCGACGATCTCCGAGGCGAGCAGCGCCAGGATCAGGCCGTCCTTGTCGGTGGTCCACACCGAGCCGTCGCGCCGCAGGAACGACGCCCCGGCGCTCTCCTCGCCGCCGAAGCCCAGCGAGCCGTCCAGCAGGCCCGGCACGAACCACTTGAACCCGACGGGGACCTCCATCAGCCGCCTGCCCAGGTCGGCCGCCACCCGGTCGATCATGCCGCTGCTCACCAGCGTCTTGCCGATCCCGGCGGCGGCGGGCCAGCCGGGCCGGTGGGAGTAGAGGTAGGAGATCGCCACGGCGAGGTAGTGGTTGGGGTTCATCAGCCCCCCGTCGGGCGTGACGATGCCGTGCCGGTCGGCGTCGGCGTCGTTGCCCGTGGAGACGTCGAAGGCGTCGCGGTTGGCGATGAGCGAAGCCATCGCGTACGGCGACGAGCAGTCCATCCGGATCTTGCCGTCCCAGTCCAGCGTCATGAACCGCCACGTCGGATCGGTCAGCGGGTTGATCACCGTCAGGTCCAGCCGGTGCCGCTCGGCGATCTCCCCCCAGTACGCGACGCTCGCGCCGCCCAGCGGGTCGGCGCCGATGCGCACCCCCGCCTCCCGGACGGCGTCGAGGTCCAGCACCGAGGGCAGGTCGTCCACGTAGTGGCCGAGGAAGTCGTACCGGCCGGTCGTGTCGGCGGCCAGCGCCCTGGCGTACGGGACCCGCCTGACCTCCTTCAGGCCGTCGGCGATCAGCGCGTTGGCCCGGTCCTGGATCCAGGAGGTGGCGTCGGTGTCGGCCGGGCCGCCGTGCGGCGGGTTGTACTTGAACCCGCCGTCGCCGGGCGGGTTGTGCGAGGGGGTCACCACCACGCCGTCGGCCCGTCCCGAGGAGCGCCCCCGGTTGTGGGCCAGGATCGCGTGGGAGACCGCGGGGGTCGGGGTGTAGCCGTCCCGGCTGTCGATCATGACCGTCACCCCGTTGGCCGCGAAGACCTCCAGCGCCGACACCCGCGCCGGTTCCGACAGCGCATGGCTGTCGGCGCCCAGGAACAGCGGGCCGTCGACTCCCTGCGCCGCCCGGTACTCCACGATGGCCTGACTGGTCGCGAGGATGTGGTCCTCGTTGAACGCGACGTTCAGCGAGGAGCCCCGGTGTCCCGACGTCCCGAACGCCACCCGCTGGCCCACCTCGCCCGGGTCGGGATGCAGGGCGTAGTAGGAGGTCACCAGGCGGGCCACGTCGACAAGATCGGACGGCCTGGCGGGCTGTCCCGCGTGTTCGTGCGTCATCGCAGTCTCCTCACATCACACCTGAGCTAACCGTATCTGCCCTTAAATCGGATAAGCCTGCACAATTGATGGAAGGCTTGTGGCGAACCGGTGGCCCCGCACGCCCCCATATGACGTTGACAACGTTGTCATCAACGTCATACCTTCAGCCTGTTTGCCCGGCCACTTGGGTATCGCACCCTTTGTGCCATTGACCAGCGGAGGATCCCCTTGCACAGCCGCGTGGTGGCCCCGGTGGCCGCCTGCCGTCCCTCCGGGTTCCGGTACGCCGGAAAGGCCGGCCGATGACCGCCCTCGCGATCGACATCGGCGGCACCAAGTTCGCCGCGGCGCTGGTCCGGCCGGACGGGACCGTGGCACGCAGGGTGGAACTGCCGGTCGGCCCGGATCCCGAGGCGACGCTGGTCTCGCTCGTCCGGCACATCCGCGAGGTCCCTGAGGTCCGTGACACCGATGGCGTCACCGGCGCCGGCGCCGCCGGAGAGACCGGGGACCTGGGAGACCTGACCGGGGTCGGCATCGGCTCGGCCGGTCCCCTCGACGCCGTCGCCGGTACGGTCAGCCCGGTCAACATCCCCGCCTGGCGTGACTTCCCGCTGGTCGGCGCGGTGAGCGAGCTCCTTCCCGGCCTTCCCGTCGCGCTCGCGGGAGACGCGCAGTGCATGGCGCTGGGGGAGTGGTGGCGGGGCGGGCACTCACGCTCCCGGGCCCTGCTGGGCATCGTGGTGTCCACCGGCGTGGGCGGGGGCCTGGTCCTCGACGGGGTGCCGTACGTGGGACCGACCGGAAACGCCGGGCACATCGGGCACATCGCGGTGGACGGCGACGGACGGCTCTGCCCCTGCGGGGCGAGCGGCTGCCTGGAGACGGTCGCCAGCGGCCCGAGCATGGTCCGCTGGGCGCTGGAGAACGGCTGGAGCGCTTCCGGCGCGCACCCGGACGCCCGCGCGCTCTCGGCCGACGCCGCGCGCGGGGTCCCCGTCGCCCGGCAGGCCTTCCAGCGGGCCGCCGACGCGCTGGCCGTGGCGATCCTCACCACGGCGGCGCTCTTCGACCTCGACGACGTCGTCATCGGGGGCGGCGTCTCCGGGGCGGGGGAGACCCTGCTCGCCCCGCTGCGCGAGGCGGTCGCCAAGCGGGCGGGCCTCGGCTTCCTGCGCGGCCTGAACGTCGAACGTACCTCCCTGGAACGCGACGCCGGTCTGTACGGCGCCGCGGCCCTGGTCCTCCCCGTCGCGGGGTAGAGGACCGCGTTCTCTCCTCCGCCCGCAGGCGAAGGTGTCCACGCTAAGGAGAATCGATGAGCTCACTCGCCGTCCAGCTGTACTCCGTGCGCGAACAGGCGGCCGTCGACCGCCGCGCCGTACTGCGCCGCATCGCCGACATGGGTTACGGCGCGGTCGAGCCGTACGACGTGCACCTCGATCCGGAAGGTCTCCGCGACGACCTGCGGGAGGCGGGGCTCTCGGTGTGCAGCGTGCACGCCCCGCTCCTCGACGAGCGGCGCGCGGCCGCGCTGGCCGGGGCCGTCACCGTCGGCGCGGAGACCGTCATCGTGCCCGCCGCCCCCGCCGAGTGGTTCGCCGGCAGGGAGGGGGTCGAGCTGGCCGCCAGGACCATCGGCGAGGCGGCCCGCGAGGCGGCCGACCACGGGCTGCGGCTCGGATACCACAACCACTGGTGGGAGCTGGAGCAGCGGGTGGACGGCCGTCCCGCGCTGGAGGTGCTCGCGGAGCTGCTGGACCCCTCCGTGCTGCTGGAGGTGGACCTCTACTGGGCGGCGACCGGCGGGGTCGACCCGTCGGGACTGCTGACCCGGCTCGGCGAGCGGGTGAGCCACCTGCACGTCAAGGACGGCCCCGCCACCCAGGAGGGCCCGATGACCGCGGTCGGCTCCGGCCGGGTGCCCATCGTGGACGCGCTGAACACCGCGCCGGACGCGGTGCGGATCGTGGAACTCGACCACTGCGCCACCGACATGCTCCAGGCGCTGGCCGACAGCCACGCCTACCTGACCGGTCTCGCCGCCGCCGGGCGGGTGAACCCGTGACCGGCCCGCTCGGGGTGGCGATCGTCGGCTGCGGGAACATCAGCCACCAGTACCTGGGCAACCTCACCTCCTTCCCCGGCGTGCGGGTGGTGGCGTGCGCGGACCTCGACCTGGACCGCGCCGCGGAGGTCGCCGCGCGGTACGGCGTGCCGGTGGCGACCTCCCCGCAGGAGGCGATCTCGCACCCCGACGTGGAGCTGGTGGTCAACCTCACGGTCCCCGCCGCGCACGCCGAGGTGGCGCTCGCCGCCGTCCGGGCCGGACGGCACGTCTACAACGAGAAGCCGTTCACCGTGGACCGGGAGTCCGGCGCGCGGCTCGTGGAGGCCGCCGCCGCGGCGGGGGTGCTCCTGGGCAGCGCCCCCGACACCTTCCTGGGCGCCGGGCTGCAGACCGCGGCCAGGCTCGTCGCCGAGGGGGCCATCGGCACCCCGCTCACCGCCCTGGTCCTGTTCCAGACGCCGGGCCCCGAGTCGTGGCACCCAAACCCGGAGTTCTTCTTCCAGCCGGGAGCCGGGCCGCTGTTCGACATGGGTCCCTACTACCTGACGACCCTGGTGACCCTGTTCGGCCCGGCCTCGCGGGTGACCGCGGTCGGCCGCAGGGCCAGGGACGAGCGGGTCGTCGGCTCCGGCCCCAAGGCCGGGGCGCGTTTTCCGGTGGCGGTGCCCACCCACACGAGCGCGCTCCTGGAGTTCGCCGCGGGACAGGCCGCCACGATGGTCTTCAGCTTCGACTCGCCGCTGCGCCGCACCGGGTTCGTCGAGATCACCGGTACCGAGGCGACCATGCGGGTGCCCGACCCCAACACCTTCGGCGGCGAGGTGCGGTTGCGCCGGGCCGTCGACGACGAGTGGGTGCCGGTCCCCACGAAGGGCACCGAGGCCGGTCGCGGCCTGGGCGTGCTCGACATGGCCCAGGCCGTCCGCGAGGGAAGGCCGCACCGGACCACCGGCGAGCTGGGCCTGCACGTCCTCGACACGATGATCGCCGTCGCGGAGTCCGCGGAGCGGGCCGAGTTCGTGGAGATCGGCAGCACCTGCCCGGTACCGGCCCCGCTGCCCGAGGGATGGGACCCGGCCGCGATCCGTTTCGACTGACGGCTCCGGGCCCGGGGGCCTGACGGCGAGGACGCGAGGGGTGGACCGTTTTCCGGTCTGCCCCTTGCGCTTGTTACTCATCCGAGTTACTTATTACTTATGCAAGTAACGAAGCCTCCGAGTCTCGCGGCCACCGCGCGACGCGCCCAGATCGTCGAGGCGGCGATCGAGACGATCGCCGAGCTGGGATACGGGCAGGCCTCCTTCGCGCGCATCGCCGAACGGGCCGGGCTCAGCAGCACCCGCCTGATCTCGTACCACTTCCAGGGCAAGAACGAGCTGATCGCCCAGGTCGTCGCCGAGGTCCACCGGGAGATCGGCGAGTTCATGTCCGAGCGGGTGCGGGCGGAGCCCACGGCCGGCGGGGCGATCAGGGCCTACATCACGGGCAACGTCGAGTTCATCGCCACCCACCGCGTCCGGATGAGGGCGCTGTACGAGATCTTCGTCAACTACCGGGGCGAGGACGGTGAACGGTCCCACGACGCGGCCACCGACCTGGGAACCCTCTCCCACATCGAGGAGATCCTGCGCTGGGGCCAGCGGGAGGGCGAGTTCCGCGCCTTCGAGCCGAGGGTGATGGCGATGAGCATCCAGCGGTCCGTGGACGGGCTGCCCTTCCTGCTGGAGGCCGACCCGGACGTCGACACCGCTCTCTACGCCGCCGAGCTGGTGACCATCTTCGACCTGGCCACGCGGAGCGGGAGATGAGAGCGGAACGCGAGACGAGGACGGAGCCGGGAACGGAGACGAGAACGGGGACGGGGGCGGAGACGGGGGCCGAGGTGAGGGCGGAGACGAGGACGAGAGCGGGCCGTCGTGCCGCGGCCGTCCTGATGCTCGTGGACCTCGTCCTGCCCATCGGGCTCTACTACGCCCTGCGCGCGGCGGACGTCGGCTACGTCACCGCCCTGGTCGTCAGTTCCCTCGCGCCCGGCACCGGAATGGTCGCCACCCTCGTCAGGGAGCGCCGTCTCGACTCCGTGGGTCTCTTCATGGTGAGCGCCATGCTGGTGAGCGCCGGGCTGTCGGTCGTCGGCGGCAGCCCCCGTTTCCTGCTCCTCAAGGGCGCCCTGCTGATGGTCGTGGCCGGCGGCTGGTTCCTGGCCACCGCCCGGGGGCCGAGACCGCTGGCCCTGCAGTTCTCCCGGCCGCTGCTGGAGGGCCGGACCGGTGCCAGGGACGTGTCGTGGGACGACCTCTGGAGTGGCTCGCCGCGCTTCCGCCGGGTGTGGCGGGTCTCCACGGTCGCCTGGGGCGTCGGGGCGCTGGCCGACGCGGCCGTCCGGGTGGTGATCGCCCTGACTCTCCCGATCGACCTCGCCGTGGGGCTGAGCGGCCTGCAGTACGGGGCCTTCTCGGTCCTGATGCTGGTGATCATGAACGTCCACCAGGCGCGCGCCGGCCTCCACGACCCCCGCTCCGGCCTCTACCTCACCCCCGGCGCGGTGAGGAACCGGTAGTGGGTGGTCAGCCGTCCCTCGTCGTCCAGGACGTGAAAGGCGAGCGCGGGCGGCTGGTCGAGGTGGACGTGGTCCTCGGGGTGGGCCCGGCGCTCCCAGGGGAGCCGGAGGGTGGAGACGACTCCCGGTGCCACCAGCAGCGGCCGTCCGGCGAAGGTGGTCGCCGCCGGGGTGTGGGCGTGCCCGCACAGGAAGGCCGCGAGGTTGGGGTGGCGGTCCGCGATCGCGGCGAGCCGCTCCGCCCCGAACTGGCGGATGCCGTCGACGAAGGGGACGTGCAGCCGAGCCGGCGGGTGGTGGAAGCCGACCAGCACGGGCACCCGGGCCGGGGCCCGGGCCAGGGTGTCCTCCAGCCACGCCAGCGTCTCGTCCTCGAGGAAGCCCTCGTCCTTGCCCGGCACGGAGGAGTCGCACAGGGCGATGACGACGCCGGCCGCGTGGTGCACCTGGTTGATCGGCGCCGTCGTCTCCGGCCGCCCGAGCAGGTGCCGCCGGAACGCGGCGCGCTCGTCGTGGTTGCCGGGACAGATCATGACCGGGTGCCGGGAGGTCAGAAGCAGGCGGGCCCGCTCGTACTCCTCCGGCAGGGCGTGGTCGGCGATGTCGCCGGTGACCAGGACGGCGTCCAGGTCGTGGGGGAGGTCTTCGAGGTGGTCCATGACGGCCCGGGTGCGCTCGGCGCTGCGCTCCCCGCCGTCGATGTGGGTGTCGCTGAGGTGGGCGATCACGATCATCACCGGGGTCCCTTCGTCGCGGTGTGCGGGAGATGAGCGAGGACGGCCGAGCGGCCCTGGCCGGCGCACCGATCGCGAGGACGGCCGGACGGCCCTGGGCGCGCACCGATCGCGATGACGGCGACCCGTTTCGCGCTCGTGCTCCCCGTTCGGGCTCACCTCGAACGTAGAAGGTCACCGGACCAAGAATAAGATCCAGTTTCATGCCGGATTCTTGGGCCGGTTCCCGGCTCGACCTGTACATCTCCCCCGACGCGGCGGGCGGGCGGCGCTCCGGCCTGGAGTCCGCGCTCCGGGCGGCGATCCGTCAGGGGCGCCTGCCCGCGGGGACGCTCCTGCCGTCCACGCGCGGGCTGGCCCGGGAACTCGGGTTCTCGCGGGGCACCGTCAGCGCCGCCTACGACCAGCTGGTCGAGGAGGGCTACCTGACCACGCGGCCGGGATCGGGCACCAGCGTGGCCGAGGCGCCGCGACGCGCCCAGGCTCCCGCGCCCCGCGCGCCCGCGCCGGTGACCCCGCGCCACGACCTCCGCCCCGGCCGCCCCGACGTCAGCGCCTTCCCCACCCGGGCCTGGCTCGCCTCCACCCGCCGCGTCCTCGCCCACGCCCGCCCCGAGGTCTTCGGCGCCGGAGACCCTCAGGGGCGGATCGAGCTGCGCGAGGCGCTCGCCGGCTACCTGGGCCGCACCCGCGGCGTGATCACGACCCCGGACCGTATCGTGATCACCTCGGGCTACTACCAGGGCCTGGGCCTGCTCAGCGGGGTGCTGGCCGCGGACGGCACCCGCACCGCGGCCGTGGAGGACCCGGGCCACAACAGCTTCCGCGACGTCGTCCGGCGCGCGGGGCTCACCATCCTCGCCCTGCCCGTCGACGCGCACGGCGCCCGCGTGGAGACGCTGACACGGCGCGCGGGAGCGGCGTTCCTCACCCCCTCGCACCAGTACCCGACCGGCGTCCCGCTGCGTCCCGGCCGCCGTCAGGCACTGGTCGCATGGGCGCGCTCCACGGGCGGGCTGATCGTCGAGGACGACTACGACGGCGAGTACCGCTACGACCGCCAGCCCGTCGGTGCCCTCCAGGGCGTCGCCCCCGACCAGGTCGTGTACTGCGGCACCGCGTCCAAGACCCTCGGCCCCGCCCTCCGCCTGGCCTGGATGGTCCTGCCGCCGCATCTGGTGAGACCGATGACGCTGGCCAAAGAGCGATCCGACCTGTACACCGAGACCCTGGGCCAGCTCGTCCTCGCCGACCTGATCACCACCCACGCCTACGACCGCCACATCCGCGCCGCCCGCCTGCGCTATCGCCGCCGCCGCGAACTCCTCCTCGACCGGCTGGCCGCCGTTCCAGGCCTTACCGCCCACGGAGTCCCCGCCGGCCTGCACACCCTCGTCACCCTCGCGCCCGGCGGCCCCACCGAGGACCGGCTCCTGGCCAGGTGCGCCCGCCACGGCGTCGCCCTGCGCGGTCTCACCGAACTCCACCACGATCCCGCCGGCCGCCCGCGGGGCCTGCTGGTCGGCTTCGCCGCCCCGTCCGAGCGCGCCTACCCGGCCGCCCTCGACGCCCTGTCCGCGGCCCTCGCCTCCGGCGGGCCGGCGTGAGCGCCGCCGCGGGCCCGGCCCGCCCCCGGCCGCGCCGGGACGCGTTCGTTCAGGGGGCCCGGTCGGCGGGGTCGACGGTCTTCGGCTCCGGCTCGGCGGGCCCTCCGGCGGACTCCTCCAGGCGGGCGCGGAGGCGGGCGCGGATCTCGTCCGGGGTGTACGCCTGCCGCCGGCGCTCGGCCCGCGCGATCACGACCCCCGTGGCCGCGACGCCCGCCACTCCTGCCAGACCGAGTACCTTCCACCATCGCATGTGCCTACGCTAGCGGAATGTCCGGCAAGAGCATCAGCCTCGACGAGGCCGTCAACCTGACCCGCACCGGCGACGTGTGGCTGTTCCGCGGTCGAACGGTGCCCGATCGAGCCATCCAGACCATGACGAACAGCCCCGTCAACCACGTCGGCATGTCGGTCGTCATCGACGACATGCCGCCCCTGATGTGGCACGCGGAACTGGGCCGCTCCCTGCCCGACCTGTGGTCGGGAACCCACCAGCGCGGCGTCCAGCTGCACGACCTGCGGGAGGCGGTCACGGTCTGGGCGACCAGATACGGCCAGCGCGGCTGGCTGAGGCAACTGGAGCCGCAGACCCCCCGCGAGATGGAGGACGCCGTCCTGCGCACCGTCGCCCGGCTGGACGGCACGCCCTTCCCCTCGACGGCCAGGCTCGCCGGCCGCTGGATGAAGGGGCGGGTGCCCAAGATCTTCAAGCGGGGCACGGAGGAGAGCGCCCTGGAGAGCGCCTACTGCGCCGAGGTCGTCGCGGTCACGTACGAGGCCATGGGGCTGCTGCCGGGAGGACGGCGGCCGAACTGGTACGACCCCGGCCGGTTCTGGAGCGGCGACGACCTGGAACTGACCGGAGGTTTCCGGCTCGGGGGAGAGATCACCGTGAGTCTGGGGTAGGCCGTACGAGGAACGGAGCGGCGGACGCAACCCCCGGCACCCGCCTTCTCGAAGACACAGACGGCGGATCCCCGCACCCGGGGGGACTCCACGGACCCACGGACCGGTGAACCCGGTGGGTCCGCGGACTCCGTGCCGCCGTCGACCCGGGGGGATGCGTCATGCGGGACACGGTGGTCATCGTCGGTGCGGGGCTCGCCGGTCTCGCGTGCGCCCTCCGGCTGCGCTCGGCGGGAGTGGAGGTCCGCGTCGTCGAGGCGGCGGAGGAGGTGGGCGGCCGGGTACGCACCGACGTCGTGGACGGCTTCCGGCTGGACCACGGCTTCCAGGTGTTCAACACCGCCTACCCGGAGGCCGCGCGGGTCCTCGACGTCGCCGCCCTGGACCTGCGCCCGATCCCGTCCGGCCTGATCTCCTTCGACAGGGGGCGGCGGGAGCGGTTCATGCTGCCCTGGCGCCACCCGGGCCAGGCGCTCAGCGGGCTGCTGGCCGACGTGGGCTCACCGGCCGACAAGGCGGCCCTGGCGGCGCTGACCGCGCGGGACCTCCTGCTGCCGGCGAGCCGGTTGCGCGGCGGGCGCGAGCGCACCACGCGCGAGGAACTGCGGCACTGGGGCGTCTCGCCGAAGATGGTCGAGAAGCTGATCCGCCCGTTCCTGTCGGGCGTCGTCCTGGAGCGGGAACTGGAGACCTCCAGCCGTTTCTTCCACCTCGTCTGGCGGGCCTTCGCCCGGGGAACGGTCGGGGTGCCCGCGCTCGGCATGGGAGAGATCACCCGGCAGCTCGCCGCACGCCTCCCTCCGGGGGCGCTCGCGCCGGGCACCCCGGTCCTCGCCGTGACCGGGGAGGGGGTGGAGACGGCCGGGGGCGCGACGATCCCGGCCCGCGCGGTGGTGGTGGCCACCGACCCCGCCATGGCCGCCACGCTCTACCCGGGGCTGGAGATCCCGGCGATGCGCTCGGTGACGACCTTCTACCACGCAGCCTCCCGTTCCCCCATGGACGACCCCACGCAGATCGTCGACGTGGAGGGCCACATCACCGACACCCTGGTCATCAGCGACGCCGCGCCCGAGTACGCCCCGCCGGGCCGCGCGCTGGTCTCCACGTCGGTGCTGGGGGTCCTCTCCGACGCGGACGAGCCCCGGGTCAGGGCGCGGCTGTCGCAGATCTACGGAACCGACACCTCGGGCTGGGAGCATCTGGCGACGTACGCCGTCAAGGGGGCGCTGCCCGCGATGGTGCCGCCGTTCCGGCTGCGGCGCCCGGTGCGCTTCGCGCCGGGCCGCTACGTGTGCGGGGACCACCGCGACACCGGTTCGCAGCAGGGCGCCCTGGTCTCGGGGCGCCGGGCCGCCGACGCCGTCCTGGCCGACCTGGGCGCCTGACCCGGGGGCGTCCCTCAGGCCAGCCGGGCCGGGAAGCCGCCGGTGGCGATGGGGCCCCAGCGCTCCGGGGTGAGGCGCAGCAGCGACTTACCCTGCCGCGTCATGGCCGCCCGGTACTCGTCCCAGTCGGGGTGCTCGCCGGAGATCGACCGGTAGTAGTCGACCAGTGGTTCGAGGGCCTCCGGCAGGTCGAGGACCTCGGCGGTGCCGTCCACCTGCACCCAGGGGCCGTCGAAGTCGTCCGACAGGACCACGATGCTGACCCGGGGATCGCGGCGGGCGTTGGAGGTCTTGGCCCGCTCGGGGTAGGTGGACACCACGATCCGGCCCTCGGCGTCGACGCCGCAGGTCACCGGGGACGCCTGCGGCCTGCCGTCGCGCCGCGCCGTGATGACCAGCGCGCGGTGGCGGTCACGGAGGAAATCCAGAAGCCGGTCGCGGGAGACGACCTCGTTGGTTGCGATCTTCGGGCTCATAATGCCCACTCTACGGGGGATGTGGCACGCCCGAATTAACGCCCTGACGAATGGAAAATGGCTCTCTTTCTCGGGAGATATGTGGTCAAGAGTCGTCAAATGGGGCATTTGACACCAAATATCAGGGAATTGATCTCCAATGCAGGACATGAGTGGCTCGGGAACCCGCCGACGGACCCCGGATGGCTCATCCGCCCAAACAAGGAGATAACCGTGAAGCAGAAGTCTCTTCTGGCATCGGCCCTGACCGTGCTCGCCCTGACCGCCGTCCCCGCCGCGCAGGCGGTCGCCGCCGACGCGCGCGTCTTCTCTCCCACACCGATCCCGACGGACACGGCTCTGCCGACCGACAGCGCCTCGCCCACGGACGGCATGTCGCCCGAGCCCACGGGCGCGATGACGGAGCCGTTCGGCCCCGGGTGCGCGTCCCTGCCCGCCAGCGGCGAGGGCAGCCTCAGCGAGATGGCCTCGCAGCCGGTCGCCACCGCGGCCGCCTCCAACCCCACCCTGTCCACGCTGGCCCAGGCGATCGAGCAGGCCGGCCTGACCGAGACGCTCAACTCCGCCAAGGACATCACGGTGTTCGCGCCGACCAACGACGCGTTCGCCAAGATCCCGAAGGACACGCTCGACAAGCTCCTGGCCGACAAGGCGCAGCTCACCAAGGTCCTGACCTACCACGTCGTCGAGGGGAAGAAGGCGCCCGAGGACCTGAGCAGCGGCGACCTGACCACGATGCAGGGAGGAACGCTGAACGTCACGGGCTCCGGTGAGGACTTCACCGTCAACGACGCCAAGGTCGTCTGCGGCAACATCCAGACCTCCAACGCCGTCGTCTACCTCGTCGACACGGTGCTCATGCCGAAGTGACCGTGGTGACGCGACGCTCGTGACGGCCACGACGGCCGTGACGACCACGGTGGCCCCGGTGGCCCCGGTGGCCGTCGTGGCCCGGCCGGCCGGGTCGATCCGGCCGAAGGAGGGGTGCCCGTGTGGGGCGCCCCTCACCCGTGGCCCCGCACGCGTGTCCCGCTCCCATGGCTCCGCACGCCTGCCCGGCTCCCATGGTTCCGCACGTACGCCTCCCACCCGTGTCCACCGCCCGCCCATACCCGTCTCGTGCCATCCGGCGATCAAGGGGACGTCGCGCGACTAGCGCCCCGATCCACGGGTAACTGGCCGTCACACGGAGGGAAGGCGGAGGGCATGAACATCAAGGACAGGTTCGGGCCGAGGGCGCGGAGGCTGCGGGCGGTGGCCCGCAAGGTCTTCGGCTGGCGGGACCTGCGGCCCGGGCAGCTCGACGCCATGCGCCACCTGCTGGGCGGCGGCGACGCCCTCGTGGTCATGCCCACCGGCAGCGGCAAGTCGGCCGTCTACCAGGTGCCGGCCCTGTTGCTCGACGGGCCCACCGTCGTCGTCTCACCGCTCATCGCCCTCCAGCGCGACCAGGTCGCCGGGCTGGCCGAGGCGGACGCGGGCGGTGCGGTCGCGGTCAACTCCGCCCAGTCCGGCGGCGAGGCGTCCCTGGAGGCCGTACGCGCGGGCGCGGCCGAGTTCGTGTTCCTCTCGCCCGAGCAGCTCGCCAAACCGGAGACGGTCGAGCGGCTGCGCGCCGCGCGTCCCTCGCTGATCGCCGTGGACGAGGCGCACTGCGTGTCGGCGTGGGGGCACGACTTCCGGCCCGACTATCTGAGGTTGGGCCAGGTCATCGAGCGGCTGGGGCATCCGCCGGTGGTGGCGCTGACCGCGACGGCCGCCCCCGCGGTGCGCGAGGAGATCATCACCGCCCTCGGCCTGAGGAACGTCCGTCAGATCGTGCGGGGGTTCGACCGGCCCAACATCGATCTGGAGGTGCGCCGCTTCGTCACCCAGGAGGATCTGAGGCGGGCGCTGGTGGAGGACGCGGCGTCCCGCTCCGGGCTCGGGCTGGTCTACGTCGCCACCCGCCGCGCCGCCGAGGAGTACGCCACCGCGCTGCGCGAGGCCGGTCGCAGGGCCGAGCCGTACCACGCGGGGATGAAGGCGGCCGAGCGCCACAGGATCCACGAGATGTTCCGCGACGACGAGCTGGACGTGGTGGTCGCGACCTCGGCGTTCGGCATGGGCATCGACAAGCCGGACGTGCGGTTCGTGCTGCACGCCGCCCCGCCGGAGTCGCCGGACTCCTACTACCAGGAGATCGGCCGCGCGGGGCGGGACGGCGAGCCCGCCGCCGCGGTGCTGTTCTACCGTTCGGAGGACCTCGGGCTGCGCAGGTTCTTCGCCGGGGGACGGGCCGACGAGGAGCTCCTGCTGCGCGTCGCCACGCTGGTGCACGAGCACGGCGGCACCGTACCGGCGGAGGAGCTGCGAACCCTGCTCGGCGTCGGCGCCACCCGGCTCACCCGGCTGGTCAACCTGCTGGAGCGGGCGAACGCCATCGAGGTCACCGGGGAGGGCGACCTGCGCGGGGTGCCCGAGGGGCCCGAGCCCGAGGCGGCCGCGGCGCGGGCCGTCGAGCTGGACGACACCCGGCGCCGCATCGACGACTCCCGGATCGACATGATGCGCGCGTACGCGGAGACCACGGGCTGCCGCCGCCGCTTCCTGCTCGAGTACTTCGGCGAGCCGCGCGAGCGCGGCTGCGGGGCCTGCGACACCTGCCGTGCCGGCCTCCCCGACGAGCCGGAGGCCGTGAAGGGGGCGGGGGGGGAGGGGCCCTTCGCGATGCACGCCAGGGTGCGGCACAGCGCCTGGGGCCCCGGGATGGTGATGAGCAGGGAGAGCGACCGGATCACCGTGCTGTTCGACGAGGTCGGCTACAAGACACTCTCCCTGGAGGCCGTCGAGCGCGACGACCTCCTGGTCGCGGGCTAGACCGGGCGGGCGGGGCCCGCGAGACCGGAGCCGGGTCAGCCCCCGGACTTGCGGGCCACCCCGCCCATCGTCCACGTCCTGTCGCGGCCCTGCGCGGCGAGCGGGTTGTCGGGGCGCCAGTGGCGTACGTAGACCAGGCCGGGGTCGACCAGTTCCAGCCCGTCGAAGAAGCGCAGCACCTGCTCGCTCCGCCGCGAGGCGTCCTCGCCGCGGCCGAGGATCCGCTGGAAGATCTCGACCAGCGGGCGCTGGGCCTCCGGGCGCGTGTCGAAGACGACGTGGCCGATGGCGAAGTGGCTGCCGACCGGCACCGCGTCGCGAAGGACGGCCACGCTCTTGTGCGGGTCGTCCTCGTCGGGGATGAACTGCAGGGCCGACAGGATCAGCACGGCCACCGGCAGGTCCAGGTCGACCAGGCGCAGCAGCTCCGGGTCGGCGAGCAGCTCGCCGGGATGCATCACGTCACCCTCGACGACGCCGGTGTAGGGGTTGGTGGCCAGCGTGGCGCGGGCGTGGGAGAGCACCACCGGGTCGTTGGAGACGTAGACCACGCGCGTCTCGGGCACGATCTCCTGAGCCACCTGGTGGACGTTGCGCTGGTTGGGCAGCCCGGAGCCGATGACGACGAACTGGGTCATGCCCTGCTCGACGAGATAGCGCACCACCCGGCCGAGGAACGCCTGGGCCTCGTGCGTCATGTCCCTGACCTCGGGCGCGACGGCCAGCACCTCCTCGGCCGCCCTGCGGTCGGCGGCGAAGTTGTCCTTACCGCCCAGGAAGTAGTTGTTCATTCTGGCGATGTTGGGAACGCTGGTGTCCAGGCCCGCCCCCGGCCGCCGGGACGCCTCGCTCATGTATCGACTCCCCCTTTTCCTGTGACAATAAAGAACCGCACGATGTGTGAACAGGTGTCAAGACGCGGTTTATGCATGAAAAACGCGGTTATTTGCCAAGAAAGTCTATTCCTTGCGGGCAACGCCGCCGACGACCCAGACGGAGTCCGGCCGGTGGGGCACCGCGCCCTCCGGCCGCCACTCCGGGATGTAGACGATCCCGGGCTCGACCGGCCGCAGCCCGTCGAGGAAGAGCTCGACCTCGGCCTTGGTCCGCAGGTTCGCCCGCCGGGGACCGGTGATCGACCCGCTGTCCTGGAAGAGGGCGGCGAGCCTCGCGGTCCTCTCCGGGCACAGGTCCGAGACCGCGTGGGAGAGGGCCAGGTAACTGCCCGGCACGACGGCCTTCTGCAGGGCGGCGGTGATCTGCATGGCCTGCAGGTCGTCGGAGAAGTCGGTCAGCACCGAGAACAGCAGGATCGCCACGGGCTCGTCGAGGTCGATCATGTCGGTGAGGCCGGGATGTGCCAGGAGCCGCTCCGGGTCGCGGATGTCCGCCTCGATGACCGTGGCCGGGCTGTCCTCCTTCAGGAGGGCCTGGGCGTGGACGACGACCATCGGGTCGTTGTCGACGTAGACGACCCGCGCCTCGGGCGCGACGCCGCGCAGGATCTGGTGCACGCTGCCCTGGGTAGGCAGGCCGCAGCCGATGTCGACGAACTGCCGGATGCCGGCCCGCACGAGGAACCGTACGGCGCGGTCGAGGAACCTGCGCCCCTCCCGCGACATGGCGGGGAGCTCGGGGGCGATCGCGAGTGCCGCCTGCGCGGCGGCCCGGTCGGCGGCGAAGTTGTCCTTGCCGCCCAGGAAGTAGTCGGTTATCCGGCCCGCGTTCGGGATCGTGGGGTCGAACCTGAGGCGCTCAGGTTGCGGCGACGCCATGATGTCCTCCGTCCAGCCATGCGGTTCCAGCGGACATTATCGACCTTCCGCCCACGCTGTGCTGTATTTCTTGCCAGAGCCTCCTTCTGCTCATGTCACTTTTTGGATACTCGGCGGTCCGTACCCTCTGCACCCTCTGCACCCTCTGCTCCGCGTCTCCCTCGCCGGTGGCGGGCGGGCCGCCGGGACGGGTTCCCCGCGCTATCGGCGGCGGGCTTCCAGGTGTCGTCGGCGGGCGGGTGTCGTCAGTGGCAGGCCTCCAGATGGCGTTCCCCCGCCGGGGGCAGGGCGAAGGCCGCCCACACCGCCTTGCCGCGGCTCTCCAGCGGGGCCCAGCCCCACGTCTCGCTGACGCCGTCGACCAGCTGGAGTCCCCGGCCGTTCTCCGCCTCGTAGTCGGGCTCGCGCAGGCAGGGCCCCTGGTCGCTGGGGTCGGTGACCGCGCACAGCACCGAGCGCTCGGTGTGGCAGAGGATCACCTTGACCTCGGGAAAGGAACGGGCGTGCAGGACGCCGCGGGTGCCGTGGCGCAGGGCGTTGGTCACGAGTTCGGAGACCACGACACCGGTGTCGTCGATCAGCGGCTCCAGCTCCCAGGCTTTCAGCGACCTGGTGGTGAACTCGCGGGCGGTCCGTGCCGCGCACGGGTCGTAACGAAGGCTGCGCACGGCCATCTGCAACTGGCCGGCGTGGCCCTCGTCGCCGGCCCAGGGGGGCAGGCCGCTCGGGGGGAGCAGGTGATCAAGCATCGACAACCACCGTTCCCACCCTCCGATCTCAGCTCGGATAGGTGTGGCTTCGTGTCTTTGGTAACCAGTCATCGGCGACCTTGGGGAGGGGGGCGATCGTATGGCGAGGTTGATCCGTCTAGTCATCTTGCCCTCCGTAATGTGCATAGGCAAGTACAGATGCACGTGCATCTGCACAAAAAGCTCTATGCTCGAAGTGTTGTTTCCCTCCCCGACCGGTGAGAGGCGAGGATGAACCAGCTGTACAACGGCATGTCGGCCGCCCTGATGGACGGCGTCGTGTGGCGCAAGAGCCACTTCAGCAACCCCAGCGGCAACTGCGTGGAACTCGCGGAGCTTCCCGACGGCAGGGTCGCGATGCGCAACTCCCGCGATCCCGAGGGTCCCGCGCTGATCTACACCCGCCGCGAGGCCAACGACTTCGTCCGCGGGGTGAAGGGCGGGGAGTTCGACGACCTGATCATCTGAGGGGCCGGGACTGTGATTGAAAAATAAAACTCTCTATGGTCTGGACGCGGCGAGCGGAGTACCGTGAAGGCTCGCGATCGCCACAAAGAGTGCGCAGAGGCTCGCGTTCCGCGCCCGAAGGACTGCAGATGATCACACCCGACGCCGACGGCCCGCCGGTCAGCCCAACCTCGATGGCCGCGCCGCGGGGCAGCTCCACCGTGCTGCGGATCGTCCTGGGCGCGCAGCTCCGCCGCCTGCGCGAGCAGCGGGGCATCACGCTGGAGGAGGCGGGGCACTCCATCCGCGCGTCGCACTCCAAGGTCAGCCGCATGGAGCTCGGCAGGGTCAGCTTCCGGATCAGGGACGTGGCCGACCTGCTCACCCTGTACGGGGTGACCAGCGACGCCGAGCGCGAGCCGCTGCTGTCCCTCGTCGAGAAGGCCAACCTCACCGGCTGGTGGCACAACTACAACGACGTGCTGCCCCCCTGGTTCGAGACGTACGTGGGCCTGGAGGAGTCGGCCACCGTCATCCGCAACTACGAGGTGCAGTTCGTGCCCGGCCTGCTGCAGAGCGAGGGCTACGCGCGGGCCGTCATCCGGCTGGGCTTCCCCTCGGCCTCCCACGAGGAGCTGGACCGCAGGGTGAAGCTGCGCATGGCGCGCCAGCGGCTGCTGCGCCGCCCGGAGCCGCCCCACCTGTGGGCCGTGCTCGACGAGGCCGTGCTGCGCCGCCCGCTCGGCGGGGTCCAGGCGATGTGCGAGCAGATCGACCACATCCTGCGGGCGCTCGAGCTGCCCAACGTGACCGTCCAGATCGTGCCCTTCAGCGTCGGCGGCCACGCCGCGGCCGGCGGGCCCTTCAGCATCCTGCGGTTCTCCCAGCCCGACCTGCCCGACGTCGTCTACATGGAGCAGCTCACCAGCGCCGTCTACCTGGAGAAGCGCGACGACGTCGACAGCTACCTGGAGGTCATGGAGCGCCTGTGCATCAAGGCCGAGTCGGCCACGCGCACCCGCGAGATCCTCCTGGGGATCCGCGAGGAGTTCCAGCGGAGGCTGTGAGCCGGGAACGGGGCTCGCGGGACCGCCGGGCGGCGCCGTAAGCGGGGTCTCCGAGCCCGTGACGCGGCCCGGTCGCGACCGCCGGGCGGTGTCACGCCCGAGGTGTCCGAGCCGGTGACGCGGCCCGCCCGCAACCGCCGGGCGGCGCCGTACGAAGATGTGGGCATGAGATGTCTCGTGACCGGCGCGGCCGGATACATCGGAGGGCGGCTCGTCCCCGAACTGCTCGACGCGGGTCATGAGGTCCGCTGCATGGTGAGGTCGGCCGGCCGCCTGCGTGACCAGCCGTGGGCCTCCCGGGTCGAGGTCGCCCAGGCGGACGCGTCCGACGCCGAGCAGGCCGCCAGGGCCCTGGAGGGCATCGAGGTGGTCTACTACCTCATCCACACGATGGGCGGGGGGAGCGACTTCGCCGCCGCCGACCGCGAGGCGGCCACCACCTTCGCCGCCGCGTGCGAGCGCGCGGGGGTCCGCCGCGTCGTCTACCTCGGCGGTCTCGTCCCGGAGGAGAGGCACTCCCACCCCGGCGGTCCCGCGCCGGGCGAGAAGCTCTCGCCGCACATGAGCTCCCGCGTCGAGGTGGGGGAGATCTTCCTGCGCTCCTCGACGCCCGCGGTGGTGCTGCGGGCGGCGGTCATCATCGGATCCGGCTCCGCCTCCTTCGAGATGCTGCGCTACCTCACCGAGCGGCTGCCCGTGATGACGACGCCGCGCTGGGTCGCCACCAGGACGCAGCCCATCGCGATCCGCGACGTGCTGCGCTACCTCGTGGCCTGGGCCTCCGTCGAGGAGGAGGTGAACCGCTCCTTCGACATCGGCGGCCCGGACGTGCTCACCTACGCCGACATGATGCGGGTCTACGCGGAGGTCGCCGGGCTGCCCCGCCGGCTGATCATCCCGGTCCCGGTGCTCAGCCCCGGCCTGTCGAGCCACTGGGTGGGGCTGGTCACCCCGGTCCCGGCGGGCCTGGCCCGCCCGCTGGTGGAGTCGCTGCGCAACGAGGCCGTCTGCGGCGAGCACGACATCGCCCGCCACGTCGAGGACCCGCCCGGCGGCCTGACCGGGCTGAGGCGGGCGATCGAACTCGCCCTGGAGCGCATCAGGGAGGCCAGGGTCGTCACCCGCTGGTCCTCGGCCTCCATCCCCGGCGCGCCGAGCGACCCGCTGCCCACCGACCCGGGCTGGGCGGGCGGCAGCCTGTACGTCGACGCGCGGGCCCGCCGGGTCGGCGCCTCGCCGGAGGCCCTGTGGGCGGTCGTCGAGGCCGTCGGCGGGGAGTCGGGCTGGTACTCCCTGCCGCTGGCCTGGAGCCTGCGCGGCCTCCTCGACCGGCTGGTCGGCGGCGTGGGCCTGCGCCGGGGGCGCCGCGACCCCAAGCGGCTCCGGGTGGGCGACTCGGTCGACTTCTGGCGGGTCGAGGAGGTCGAGCCGGGCCGCCTGCTGCGGCTGCGCGCGGAGATGCGCCTGCCCGGCCTCGCCTGGCTGGAGATGCGGGTGCTCACGCACCGAGGGGAGACCGTCTACGGCCAGCGGGCGATCTTCCACCCCCGCGGCCTGGCCGGGCACCTCTACTGGTGGTCGGTCGCGCCCTTCCACAGCCTGATCTTCGGGCCCATGCTGCGCAACGTGGCGAAGGCCGCCGAGCGCGGCGTCCTGCCCGTCCCCTCCGAGGGCCGGACCGCCGGCCTCGACGCGCCCGCCGCCGGCGAGCCCAGGGACGCCGTCCCCCGCTGACCCGCCGCCGGCGGCCCGCCGTCACGACCGGCTGTCACGGCTCGCCGTCGCGGGATACGAGGACGTCGACGATGTCCGCGTACCCGATCTCCTTGTGCGTGAACTGTCCCGCCACCGCGAACTCCGCGAGGCCGTGGGCGGTCGAGAGCAGGGCCATCACCCGGGCCTTGGGCGCCGGCCCGTCCCAGGGACCCCGCATGCCGAGCGCGGTCGTCACCTGGTCGATCGCCGTCTCCAGCTCCGGGTGGTCCCCGGCGAGGAACTCCGCGGCGAACACCAGCCGGTACTCCTCGCGGTGCGTCGTGGCGTACTCGACGTAGCTCAGGTAGAAGGCCCGCAGCCGGTCGCGCGGGCTCGTCCCCTCCAGGATCGCCGCGGCGACGTGCGCGCTGAGGTCGGCGATGACCCGGACGGCGAGCGCCGCCAGCAGCGCGGTCTTGTCGCTGAAGTGCCGGTAGGGGGCCGTACGGGACAGGCCGGCCAGGTCGCCGACGGCACGCAGCGTCACGGCGTCGAGGCCCCCTTCGCGCAGCAGTCTCAGCGCGCTGTCGACCAGGCGGGTCCTGGTGTCGTCCACCATGTAGGTCCACCTTCCCGGGCCTCGCGTGTTGACAACGTCAACGTACCTGGTTGACACTGTCAACATGATGTTGACGACGTCAACCGGAGAGCTATGAAGATCACGGTGAACGGGCTGCCCGCCACGGTGGACGCCGGCCCCGACGACGCCGCCGTGGACGTCCTGCGAGACGGACTCGGCCTCACCGGCACCAAGGCCGCCTGCCGCACCGGAGTCTGCGGCGCGTGCACGGTCATGGTCGAGGGGGTGCCCCAGGCGAGCTGCCTGCTGCCGTCCGCCGCGCTGGAGGATCGCGAGATCACCACCGCCGAGGGCCTCGACCACCCCGTCCAGCGGGCGCTCGCGGTCCACGACGGCCTGCAGTGCGGCTACTGCACGCCCGGGTTCGCGGTCGAGGGCGCCGCCTTCGTCGACGCCTGGCGCGCCGAGCACGGCGACGTCGCGCCGCCGCGCGAGCGGATCGCCGCCGCCCTCGCCGGTCACCTGTGCAGGTGCGGCGCGTACGAGGGGATCTACGCCGCGATCGCCGCCGCCTGCCGGGGAGAGCACGACGGCGCCGCGGGGACACCCGCCCGGGTCGAGGCGATGGACAAGGTCACCGGCCGCGCCCGCTACACCACCGACGTGCGCCTCGAGGGCCAGCTGGAAGGGGTGATCATCCGCTCGGCGAGGGCGCACGCCCGCGTCACCTCGGTCACGGTGGACGCCGCCCACGTGGTCGACCTGCTGCCGCCCGACCGTACCGTCCGCTACGCGGGCCAGCCCGTCGCCGCCGTCGCCGCCCCCACCCGCCGCGAGGCGCTGGCGATCGCGGAGGCCGCCGAGATCGGCTACGACCCGATGCCCGCCGCGCTCGACGACGCGCCGGACGCCCCGCCCGTCTACGACGAGGCCGCCAAAAAGCACGTCCCCAGCTCCAGCGAGGGGCTGGAGCTGCCCGGCGACTGGAACGGCAACGTGCGCGGCCCCTTCACCAGGGCGAGCTGGCGCGGGCGCACCGCCGTCAAGCGGATCGAGGCCGCCCGCCGCGACGCCGACCCCCGCCTGGTGACCGGCACCTTCACCACCGCCGTCCAGGTCCACACCCCGCTGGAGCCGCACGCCTGCGTCGCCCGCTGGGACGCCGAGGGCGACCTGCACCTGCACCTGTCCACCCAGACCGTGGGCGTGGCCGCCGAGCAGGCCGCCAAGCGGTGGAACCTGCCTGCCGGGCGGGTCCACGTCGTCACCGACCACGTCGGCGGCGGCTTCGGGGCCAAGAGCGGCGTCGGCACGGAGACGATCGCCGCCGTCGAGCTCGCGCGGGCCTGCGGCGCGCCGGTGCGCGTGGTGTTCGGCCGCGCCGAGGAGCTCACCGACGCGGGCAACCGCCCCGGCACCCGCACCACCCTCGAACTGCTCACCGACGACCGGGGCGACCTCGCCGCCCTCACCATGGACGTCCACGGGCGCGGCGGCGTGGCCATCGGGTCGGCCGTCGCGGTGATGGCCCGCCTCATGTACGGCACCGCGCCCCGCCGGCTCCGCGACTACGACGTGGTCACCAACGAGCCGCCGGGCACCCCGTTCCGCGGGCCGGGGGCGCCGCCCATGCTCTGGGCGCTGGAGCAGGCGGTGGACGAGGCCGCCCACCGCCGGGGCGAGGACCCGATCGCGCTGCGCCGCCGCTGGGACGGCAACCGCAAGCGGCACGCCCTCTACGACCTGGCCGCGGCCCTGCCCGGGTGGACGGCCAGGCCGCGGACCGGCTCCCAGACGGGCCGCTTCCGCCGGGGTGTCGGGGTGGCCGCCGCCAACTGGGCCTACATGCTCGACCCCGGCACGGAGGTGGAGCTGCGCGTCGAGGGCGACGTGGTCGTGGCCCGCACCACGACCCAGGACATCGGGACCGGCATCCGCACCGTCATCGCCGACGTCGTGCGCGAGGAGCTCGGGCTGCCCGCCGAGCGCGTCCGCGTCGAGATCGGCAGGACGGGCACCGTGCACGGGCCGGCCTCGATCGGCAGCCGCACCACGGTCTCGGTGGCTCCCGCCGCGCGCGACGCCGCGCGGCGCCTGCGGAAGCTGGGCCTGGCCGACGGCGCCCGGGTCGTCGGCGGGCGCCGCCGCGACCGGCGCGGCTACGTCACCCCGTTCCCGGTGGGCGGCATGGCGATCGGCCGCGGGTTCAGCGGTTCGGTCCACGTCACCGAGGTCGAGGTCGACACCCGCCTGGGCGCCGTCAGGCCGCTGCGGGTGTGGGCCGGGATCGCGGTGGGCCACATCTACGCCGAGCGGCTGGCGCGCAGCCAGTGCGAGGGCGGCGTCGTGCAGGGCATCGGCTACGCCCTGTACGAGGAGCGCCTGGTCGACCCGGTGACGGGAGTCGTGCTGACCGCCAACCTCGACGACTACCGCATCCCCGGCATCGGCGACACCCCGGAGATCACCGTGCACTTCCACCGCGACGGGTGGGACCACGTCAACGGCCACGGCGTCGGGGTCGGCGAGATCTCCACGGTCGGCGTGGCCGCCTCGGTGGGCAACGCCGTCCACAACGCCACCGGCTGGCGCCCCCACGACCTGCCCATCCGTCCCGACCGGCTCCTCGAGGGGATCAACCGGTGATCCTCTTCCCGCGGATCCGCGCCGGAAGGTGTTCGACGATCCCTGCACTGGAAGGTGTTCGATGACCGTACTCACCGACCTCGGCGAGACCGTGCGGCGCGGCGGCGAGTTCCGCGCCGGAGGCACCGACCTGATGGGCCGCCGCGCGGCGGGGCCGCACGTGGACCTGCGCGGCCTGCCCGATCTGTCCGGCGTCACCCGGCGGCCGGACGGCTCCGCCGGGATCGGCGCGCTGACCACGGTCGCGCGGGTGGCCCGCGACGCGCGCCTGGCCGCCGACCACCCCTGCCTGGCGCTGACGGCGGCGGCCCTGGCCACCCCCCAGATCCGGGAGGTGGCCACCGTCGGGGGCAACCTGCTGCAGCGCAACCGCTGCGCGTACTTCCGCAACCCGGCCTTCTCCTGCCACCAGGACGGCGGCGACCGCTGCCCGGCCCGCGCCGGGCTCGCCCCGAACGCCGCGATCCTCGACACCGGCCCGTGCGTCGCGCCGCACCCGTCGTCGCTGGCGGTGGCCCTGCTCGCCTGCGACGCCTCCGTCGAGGTGCACGGCAGGGACGCGTTCCCGATCGCCGAGCTGTACGGAGACGGCTCGGACCCGTCCCGCGACCACCTGCTGGCCGCGGGGGAGATCCTTCTCTCCGTCGTCCTGCCGCCGCCCGTGCCGGGGGAGCGGGCCGCCTACCACCGGGCGATCGGCAGGTCGGAGGCCGAGTGGCCGCTGGTGGAGGCGGTGGCGCGGCTCGTCGTCGACGACGGCGGGAGGATCACCTTCGCCCGGGTGGCCGCGGGGGGCGTCGCCCGCGTCCCCGTCCGCCTGCCCGAGGTCGAGGAGGCGCTCCTGGCGGGCGAGCCCCTGGACCGGGCGGCCGGGCTGGCCACCGCCCGGTGCGCCCCGGCGGCCCGCGGCTCCTACAAGCTCGCGCTGCTCGCCGGGACCGTCCTGGAGGTCCTGGAGCGCGCGACCGGCACCGGCGAACCCCGCTGACCGTACCGTCCCCCGCCGCGCGAGGACGGGTGCGGCGGGAGCCCGGCCGGTCCGGTGCCCGAAAGGACCCGTCACGGCGGAACCGCGGGGTGGGGGCGCGGGGTCCGGCCTAGCGGGGCGGGCCCGCCGCCGTGACCAGGCCCGTCTCGTAGGCGACGATGACGAGCTGGGCCCGGTCGCGCGCGCCGAGCTTGCCGAGCAGGCGGCCCACGTGCGTCTTCACGGTCGCCAGGCTCAGGGTCAGATGATCGGCGATCTCCGTGTTGGACAGTCCTCTGGCGACGAGCGCCAGCACGTCGAGCTCCCGCCCGGTGATCCCGTCGAGCTCGCGGGCCGTCGGGCGCGCCGGTTCGGGCCGCCGGGAGAACTCGGCGATGAGCCGGCGCGTCACCGTCGGCGCGAGCAGCGCCTCGCCGGAGGCGACCACCCGGATCGCGGCCAGCAGGTCGCCCGGCGGGGTGTCCTTGAGCAGGAAACCGCTGGCCCCGGCCCGCAGCGCCGCGTAGACGTACTCGTCCAGGTCGAACGTGGTGAGCATGAGCACCCGCACGCCCGGGACGCCCGCCGGGCCGCAGATGCGGCGGGTCGCCTCGATGCCGTCCATCTCCGGCATCCGCACGTCCATGAGCACCACGTCCGGCGACCCGCCGCGCGCCAGCTCCACCGCCTCGGCGCCCGTCCCGGCCTCGCCGACCGTCACCAGGTCGGGCGCGGTGTCCACCAGCACCCGGAAGCTCCCGCGCAGCAGCGCCTGGTCGTCGGCGACGAGCACCCGGATCACCGGGCCTCCTCCTGCGGCGCGCGCGTCCTGCCGGGTGACGCGGACGTCTCCCCGTGCGGCACGCGCGGCGGGTGAGTTCCCCGGGGTGGCGGGCACGTCCCCTCGCCCGGTGCGCGCGCCTCCCGGTGCGGCACGCGCGTCTCCTCGTACGGGATGCGGGCCGAGACCCCGAACCCGCCCTCCGGGCGGCGCCCGGCCGTGAAGCTCCCGCCGTACACGGCCACCCGCTCGCGCATCCCGATCAGCCCGTGCCCCGGCCCGCCGGGCAGCACCCGCTCGCCGGGCCCGTCGTCGGCGACCTCGACCCGGACCTCGCCCCCGGACGCCTCGACCGAGACCCGGCACCGGGCGGGGGCGGCGTGCCTGACGACGTTGGTCAGCGCCTCCTGGACGATCCGGTAGACCGACAGCTCCACCCCCTCGGGCAGGCCGGTCGCCCGGACGTCCAGCTCGACGCGCACCCCGGCCATCGACGCCCGCTCCACGAGGCCGGTGAGACCCGCGAGGCCGGGGGAGGGGGCGAGGGCGGGCGGCGCGCAGAGATCGGCGTCGTGGTCGGCCTCGAGGCCGAAGCGGAGCACTCCCAGCAGCTGGCGCATCTCGGCCAGGGCGCTCCTGCTGGTGGTCTCGATGACGCGCAGCGCGTCCGTGGCCTCCTCGGGCCGCACGGCGGCGACGTGGTGGGCGACGCCCGCCTTGACCGCGATCAGGCTCATGCTGTGCGCCACCACGTCGTGCAGCTCGCGGGCGATCCGCAGCCGCTCCTCGGCCACCGCCCGGTCCGCGAGCTGCTCGGCCGCCCGCGCCGTGTACGCCCGCCGCTCACGTACGGCGCGGCCCGCGATCCAGGCGCCGCCCATGAACGCCACCCCCACCAGCAGCGGCCCGGTGACGCCGGGCGCCGGGGCGGAGGTGCCCACCGCCGACAGCAGCAGGACGGCCACCGCGCCGCAGGCGCCGATCGCGATCGTGGGCTCCCACCGGGGCCGGGGCCGGGTGAGCGCCACGAGGTAGATCGCGAAGGCCGCCGCCGCGAACCTGTCGTGCACCGTGCCGAGGACGACGAGGGACATCAGCGACATCGCGAGGACGGCGCAGAAGACGGTGAGCGGCCACAGCCGCCGTACCGCGAGCGGCAGGGTGATCCCGGCCAGGATCAGGAACCGCGCCCACGCGGGCGCCGCCGGGTCCGGGTGCCCGGCTCCGAACAGCAGCAGCGCGAGCGCGTACCCCGCCGCCCCCAGGGTGTCGAGGCGGACGAGCCGGGCGCGGCTCCAGTGCCGCGGGAAGAGCGAGTCGTCCATGGTGAGGTCCACGGTGAGACCGTATCCGCCAGGGTCGCGTCCCCGCCTCCTCCCACGGGACGTCATCCCCGGGACCGACCCTCCCGTGCCGCGGGCGCCGCCGTCGGACCAGGGGTCGACCGCGAAGTGCCCGCCCTGGCCCGACGCGCCCGGGGCCTGCCCCGCGAGAGCCTCGACGGCATGATCGAAGTCAGGGAGTTGACCAAACGCCACGGCGCGACCGTCGCGGTGGACGGCCTGTCGTTCCAGGTGGGGCCGGGCCTGGTCACCGGGTTCCTCGGCCCCAACGGCGCGGGGAAGTCGACCACGATGCGGGTGCTGCTCGGCCTGGACGCCCCCACCTCCGGGCAGGCGCTCGTCAACGGGCGCCGCTACGCGACGATGCGGCACCCCCTGCACGAGGTCGGCGCGCTGCTCGACGCGAACGCGGTGCACGGCGGGCGCAGCGCCTACGACCACCTGCGCTGCCTGGCGCGGAGCAACGGGATCGGGGCCTCGCGGGTGGCCGTCGTCCTGGAGCGGGTGGGCCTGGCGGGGGTGGCCCGCAGGCGGGCCGGTGACCTCTCGCTCGGCATGCGGCAGCGGCTGGGGATCGCGGCGGCCCTGCTGGGCGACCCGGGCGTGCTGATGTTCGACGAGCCGGTCAACGGGCTCGACCCGCAGGGCGTGCGGTGGATCCGCCACCTGATGCGCTCGCTGGCCGCCGAGGGACGCACCGTGCTGCTCTCCAGCCACCTGATGAGCGAGATGGAACTCACCGCCGACCGCCTCGTGATCATCGGGCGCGGCCGGCTGGTCGCCGAGACCACGGTCGGGGACCTGGCCGCCCGCCGCGACCGGGGTGTGCTGGTGCGCTCCCCGCGCGCCGCCGAGCTCACCGGCGTGCTGGAGGCCGCCGGCGCGACGGTCGGGACGGAACCGGGCGGGGGACTGGTCGTCAGGGGGCTGGACATCGCGCGGATCGGGGACCTGGCCGTGGCCGCCGGCCTCGCCGTGCACGAGGTCACCCCGCGCGGCGCCTCGCTGGAGGAGGCGTACATGGAGCTGACCGGCGACAGCGCCGAGTACCTGGCGGGCGGGCGATGACCGGCCTCCCGCGTCTCCCGCGGGGCGAGGTGACGGGGAGCCGGCTGGCGGCGGACGTGCTGGCCGCCGAGTGGCTGAAGCTGCGCACCGTCCGCTCCACCTGGTACGTGCTGGCCGCCGTCGCCGCCTCCGTCGTGCTCATGGTGGTGTTCACCCTCTACGTGGGCGGTCTGTGGGACGGCATGCCTCCCGAACGGCGGGCCACCCTGCGCGCCGCGCGGCCCGAGCAGCTCCTGCTGCTGCCGGTGCAGATCTGCATGGCCGTGCTCGGGGTCCTCGCGTTCACCTCCGAGCACGCCACCGGCATGGCCCGCACCACCTTCACGGCGGTGCCGCAGCGCGCGGCGGTGCTGGCGGCCAGGGCGGCGGTCGTGGCCGCCGTCGCGTTCGCCGTGGGGCAGGGGAGCGTGCTGGTGACGTTCGCCGCCGGCCGGCTGATCATCGGTGACCGCCCGATCCCGGGCTTCGCGACGCCGCTGTGGGAGGAGTTCCCCGGGATGTTCGCCACCGGGCTGTCGGTGGTGGTGCTCGCCATGGTCGGACTCGGCGCGGGCGCCGTGCTGCGCTCCACCGCCGGGGCGATCACCGGCGTCGTCGCGTACCTGTACGTCCTGCCGAGGTTCGCGACCGCGCTGCCCGACCCGTGGAACGCCAGGGTCGGCTCGGTGCTGCTGGAGGACCTGACCCGGCAGGCCGCGGGCGAGCCGCCCCTGGCGGTCGGGCTCGGCGACGCGCCCGCCGGGATCGGACTGTCCCCGGCGGCGGCGCTGGCGGTGATGGCCCTGTACGTCGTCGCGGCCCTCGGCGCGGCGGCCGTCGCGCTCACCCGCAGGGACGTCCGGTGACCGGCGACGCGTGGTGGTGGGCCCCGAGGGAGATCCCGGGTCTCTCGCGTACGGCGGACCGCTGCCGCCGGCGCCGCGGGTCGCGATGGGGGACACCGGCGCACCCGCTGGGGGCGGTCGGCTCAGTGCCGGTGGAACGCCCTTACCGCCAGCACCGATGGGACGGCGTGCTCGCGTGGCTCGAAGAGCCGATCGATGCTCAGTCCCGCGTCGACGAACGCGTTGACCAGGTCGGGCAGCGGCACGTGGCTCATTCCGACCCGGTCTCGGACCCCGCCTTCGCGCCACCACGGCGAGCGCTTGTGCCGGCCCCTGAGCCGGTAGGTGGGGTGAATGACCACCGCTCCGTCGGTACGGAGCTCGATGTGCGGACCGTTGAAACAGGGGTGTACCCCGTAGAACAGCAGCAGCCCGCCCGGAAGCAGCACCCGGGCCGCCTCTTTGATCAGCCCGGCGAAGTCGTCGATGTCGGTGGAGACCCAGAGGGCGGTGACGGTGCCAAAGGTGTCCGCGGCGAACGGGAGCGTCGTCGCGTCACCCTGGAGGAGCGGGGCGCCGTCCCTGCGGCGGGCGAGACGCAACTGGTCGGCCGAGTGGTCGAGGCCGACGACGGTCCGGCCGGTGGATCGGATGGCGTCGAGGTAGAGGCCGGTGCCGCAGCCGACGTCCAGGCACAGGCCTTCACCGGGGCCCAGGAGATCGGCTATGTGGGCGACGTTGGCGGCGGCGCCGGGCCCGATGTAGTCGTCGTACCACTCGGCCTGGCCGTCATATCGCGCGGTCATGATTCAATCAAACATCAGGACCGCGGTTCACTGACGACAATCCCGGGTGTCCACCGGCACCGTCTCCGCGCGCGACGACAGATGGCAGTGAGCGCCGCACCGTTCGAACTCACCTTGCGGCGGGCCGGACATCCGTGTCGCGCGCGGAGACGATGGCTCCGGCTCACTCGGGGTCCCGGTAGCAACGAAGAAATTTCCAACGAAGTGCGGCCTGACCTGCAGTAACGGTTGTGTTTGACGGGTTGGTGATCACTGCCGCTACGTTCGTTCCGGTTTCGTCCGGTTTCGTCCGGTTTCGTCCGGTTTCGTCCGGTTTCGTCCGGTACGGCAGGTAGAGGTGGTGCGTTGTCCGAGAGGATGTTCTCCGAGGAGCATCTGGAGCAGCTGCGTTCGTTCCCGGAGATCACGAGTGATGAGTTGATCCGGTACTTCACGCCGACGGCGGCTGATCTGGCGTTCGTGAGCCCCGGTGGGCGGGGCCCGGTCGATCGGCTGGGCATGCTGGTCCGGCTCTGTGCGCTGCCCTGGTTCGGGTTCGTACCCGACGATGTGGCCTCGGCCCCACCAGCGGCGGTGGCTCGCCTGTCCGAGCGGCTGGGGGTGGGCCCGAAGGCGCTGAAGCTGTACGGCAAGAGGGAGCAGACCCGCTCCGACCACCTGGGCCAGGTCGCCAAGTACCTGGAGTGGAAGACCGCCCCGGCCGGCAGCCAGGCGATGAAGGAGTTGGAGCAGTTCCTACTGGACCGGGCGATGGAGCACGACTCGCCGACGCTGCTGTTCAACCTGGCGCGCGAGTACCTGATGGCGGCCAAGGTGCTCCGGCCCGGTGCGCTCATCCTGTGACGATCGGTGATCCGGGCGGGCGTGGTGCCTGGCCGGCTCCAGGCCGGTTTCCCGGTCCCGGCCCCGCGACCGCGCTTGCCACTGGCTCCGGCGGCAGCTGGGGCCGGCCCTGTTGCCGGTCGAGTTCGGCGGCCTGGCGGATGTAGCCACCCAAGGCGTCGCGGTCGATGTCCTCCGGCTTTTTGATCTTGACGTGCCGGGTTGTCTTCCCGACGCCTTCGAGCAGCCCGTGGGCGTCGGCGAACTCGGCGCCGCGGTCGAAGGCGAACGTGATGTGGGTCTTGCCGGCGCTGATGACGGCCAGAATCTTCTTGCCCCGCCAGGCGGGCGAGCCGTACGCGATCACCTCCCGGGCCTCGGGCGCGTGCTGTCTCATCAGCTCGCGCAGGGCGGCCACGGTGGGCCGGTGGACGGGCGCGACCCGGGTGGCGACGTACTCGTCGATGGCCGACTCGCTCATGAGCTTCTCCTTTCGGCAACGGGGCGTGCGGTCATCGAGCTGAGGCACAGGGCGGAGGCCCAGGTCCAGATGACGGCGCCGCCGGCGAGCATCAGCCGGTAGTCCTGGGCGGGAAAGGCGGCGAACCCCAGGACGAGGTACGCGGCGGGGGCCAGGACGCTGTAGACCGTCCAGCCGCGTCGGCCCTCGCGCGCGAATCGGCGGGCGAACACCAGGCAGGCCACGCTCAGCGCGAGCCCCATCCCGACGGGGGCGATGTTGTGCAGCATGCCATGCCAGCTCGCCTGGGCGGGGGCGCCGGCAGGGGTTCCCGGCGGGAAGGCGTAGGCCGGATCGGTGGGGAAGAGGCCGGCCCAGATCAGGCTGGTGCCGTACACGGCCAGCAGTCCGGTACCCCAGGCGCGGCCCAAGGTCCTGGGTTCGAGCACGCGGCGCAGGCCGATGACGGAGGCCAGGATCAGCAGCCCGCAGACCAGGAAGTTGGCGGTCTGGATCCAGCCGTGTTCGCCCAGGCTGAGCATGCTGAGGGGATGACGGCGGGCGTCGAATCCGTCGCGGGTCATCGCCTGGCCCACGATCAGCAGGACGAATAGCGGGCCGGCGAGCACGCCGCAGGCGAGAAGGGCACGGGCCGGGGCGGCCGTCCCGGCCATGCGCCGGGAGACGGAGGCGTCGGAAGACATGGGGTGAGCTCCTGTGAACGGCCGGGCCCGCGCCGTGCGGGCGCAGGCCCGGGGGTGGGTCAGTGATAGAGAGGCCGGCCGGTTTCCAGCAGGGTCTTCAGGTCGCTGAGGATCTGGTTCCAGCCGCCGCCGGCCTCGGGGATCTGGCCTGCGCCCTGGGCCGCGGTCTGCGGCGCGCCGGTGACGTCATGGGTGACGGTCAGCTTGCACACGCCCGTTCCGTCCTGCTCGATCTCGTATGTGAGGCGGGTGAAGTCCTCTCCCATGAACAGCGCCCGCCAGGTCTGCACCAGCTTGCGAGGCGGGTCGGCCTCGACGACCTCGCCGTCGATCACGACGTCGGGAGCGCCGTGCTGCTTCATGGCCTCGCTGGCCCTGGCGCGGAAGGCGCCGCCGGGACGCAGGTCGTAGTCGACGGGCGACTGGTAGCCGAACTTCACCGTCCACTCGGGCTTGGTGATGGCGTCCCAGATGGCCTGCGGGGTTGCCTTGATGTAGACCTGGTAGACCTGGATGACCGCACTGTCGGCGGTGTCGGTCACGGATGACATGGCTTGTCGCTCCAGTTCCTTCTTAAGGTCGGCGAGGGCGGCCGCCGAGCGCTCGGTGTACTTGTCGATCCACCGGTCGTGGATCAACCGGATCGGCACGGGGTTGAGGAAGTGCAGCTTCTCTCGGCCCGATCGGCGTGTGATCACCAGTCCGGCGTCCTCCAGCATCCGCAGATGCTTGGCGACGCCGAACCTGGTCATCTCCACCTCGGCTTCCATCGCGCCCAGCGTCCGCCCGTCGCGGGCGAACAGCAGGTCGAGCAGGAAGCGGCGGGTCGGATCGGCGAGCGCCTTAAAAACAAGGTCATCGTCGCTCACCCCGCCAAAATATGTGACCATTTAGTCACATGTCAACAGGCAGGGTGTGCGGTTCCTCGTGAGCTTTGGGTAAGACCTGCGAGACATCGCCGCCCGGCTCGTCATCACCAGCGGCGCGAAAAGGGGCCGTCACCCTCGGCCGCGACGGTCATGCGCATGCTGCGCGACCACGACCAGCAGAGCGCGACCTGACGGGCCCGGCCCGTCAACGCATGGAGAACAGCCGAACGCGGGGACTACCGCAGGCGAATCGACTCGGCCGTGCGCGGTGGCAGTCGGGTTGCCCGCGCGCCTCATCTTCGTAATTGAACCGAGACCTCAATCTCACGTCCTCCATTTGCGCAGGTCAGACGTTACCTCGTTGGAAATTTCTTCATTGCTACCGGGACCCCCACTCCCGATGATCCGGTGACTCGGAGCGATCTCGGCCGGAGGCGCCGGCCCGCATCCGCACGGATGCGCGGCCGGCTCACCGCTGAGCTCAGCCGAAGCGGCTAACCGCCCAGCCGGATGATGCCGCGGGAGGCGGCGACCGTCACCGCGGCGGTGCGGTCGTCCACGCCGAGCTTGGCGAAGATGTGCAGCAGGTGGGTCTTGACCGTGGCCTCGCTGATGCACAGGTGGGCGGCGATGGCCTTGTTGCTCATCCCCTGGGCGACCGCGCCGAGGACCTCGACCTCCCGGCCGCTGAGCGCATCGGGGGCATCGGCCCGCGCCCACGACAACACTCGGGTCGCGATCGCCGGCGACAGGGCGCTCTCCCCTCGCGCCGCCGCCCGGATCGCGTCGAACAGCTGCTCACGGCCGGTGTCCTTGAGCAGGTAGCCGGTGGCTCCCGCGTCGATGGCGCGTGAGATGTCGCCATCGGTGTCGTAGGTGGTCAAGACGATCACCTTGGCGCCCGGGTCGTGTTCGCGGATCCGGGCGATCGCCGTCGCGCCGTCGATCTCGGGCAGCTGCAGGTCCATCAGGGTGACGTCGGGCCGCAGGTCGCGCGCCAGCCGCACCGCGTCCGCGCCGGAGACCGCTTCGCCGACCACCTCCAGATCGTCCTGGGTGCCCAGCATCGCCCGGATGCCGTCGCGGACCACCGGGTGGTCGTCGGCGATCAGGACCCGGACGGTCATCGCGCCCCGCTCAGCGTCATCACTGGAAGGCTGGCCGCCACCGTGGCACCCGCACCCGGGGCACTTTCCACGAGCAGCGTGCCGCCGAGCTGCTCCATCCTCTCCCGCATGATCGAAAGGCCGTGCCCGAAGACGGCCCGTCCGGGATCGAAACCGTCGCCATCGTCGTGGACGTCGAGCACGACCAGGTCCTCCATGTACGACAGGGTCAGCGTGACCTGCTCGGCGCGGGCATGGCGGCGAACGTTGGCGACCGCCTCCTGCGCCACGCGCAGCAACTCCGCCTGAACCTGGGCCTCGAGCGGCCGGAGCTTGCCGGTGATCACGGTGTGCGCGTGGATGCCGGTCTCGTCCGACAGCCGGCCGGACAGCCACCGCAGGGCCTCCGGCAGGCCGCACTCGTCGAGTCGGCCGGGACGCAGCGCTCTCACCACCCGGCGGCTCTCGGCCAGATTCTCCCGTGCCGCCCGCAGCGCCTGGCTCAGGTGCTTGTTGTCCGGCAGGGTCGCCTGGGCCGCCTCCAGCAACATCGCCACGCTGGCGAACCCCTGGGTCAGGCTGTCGTGGATGTCGCGGGCCAGCCGCTGCCGCTCGGCCGCCACGCCCGCCTGCCGTTCGGCCGCCGCCCGCGCCTCCTGCGCGACCTGCAGCCGGTCGAGGAGCCGCTTGCGCTCGGCGCTCTGCCGGGACACCGCGCCGAAGTACCCGACCGCGGTGGCCGCGCTGATCGCGATCAGCGCGGCGATGACGATCTCGGTCCAGGTGATCGTCCCGGTCGCGTGGAAACGATGCCACAGCCAGCCCCCGGCACACGACACCACCGCGACCAGCCCGACCCGCACGGCGTCCATGCAGTACGGCACGAGCACGCTCAGCACGACCACCAGGAAGGAGGAATCGATGGCGAACAGCCCCAGCCAGAGCAACCCGCCGCCGAGCGTGTACGGCACGGGCACGCCGTCGGAGGGCGGCGTGCGCAGCACGAACCACACCGCGTACCAGGCGGCCAGCCCGGCCACCAGCACGACCGGGAGCACCTGGCCCGCCTCCTTCAGGGGGCCGGCCGAGGTCAGCACCAGCCATGAGGCGAAGAAGGCGTGCTGCCACCGGCGCTGCGACCGCTCCCAGGACTCCACACCGCCGACGATAATCAACCACCCGTCCGTTCGGCATCAACCAGTCGACCGATCACGTAATCGGTGTTCCGCTCGATGCGGGCGCCGCCGTACCGGGACCAGACTCGACGGCGTGACCGCCATCCCGAGCCCGACCCAAGCCGTCTGGCACCTCGGCCCGCTCCCGATCCGCGCCTACTCCTTGCTGATGCTGCTCGCCGTCCTCGTCGGCATCTGGGTGACCCGGCGCCGCTGGGTCGCCCGCGGCGGCGAGCCCGGCGCGGTCGGGGACATCGCCACCTGGGCCGTGCCGTTCGGCCTGGTCGGTGCCCGGCTCTACCACGTGGCCACCGACTGGCAGCAGTACTTCGGCCCCGGCGACGACCCGCTGCGCGCGTTCGCGATCTGGGAGGGCGGGATCAGCATCTGGGGCGCCGTCGCGGGCGGCGCGGTGGGCGCGTGGCTGGCCTGCCGCCGGAGCGGCGTCGCGCTGCGCGACTTCGCCGACGCCGTCGCGCCCGGGATCGCGCTCGGGCAGGCGATCGCCCGCTGGGGCAACTGGTTCAACCAGGAGCTGTACGGCAGGCCGACGACCCTGCCCTGGGCGCTGGAGATCGACCCCGCCCATCGGCCACCCGGTATGGAATCCATCGCCACCTACCATCCGACCTTCCTCTACGAGTCGCTGTGGAACCTGGGCGTGGCCGGGTTCGTCATCTGGGCCGAACGGCGGTTCCGGCTCGACCGTGGCCGGACGTTCGCGCTCTACGTCGCCGCCTACACCGCCGGTCGCGCCTGGATCGAGTGGCTCCGCATCGACCCCACCCACCACATCCTCGGTCTGCGCCTCAACGACTGGACCGCCCTGCTCGTCTTCACGGCTGCGGTCACCTACCTCACCGTCACGCGAAAGGTCGCTCCGGCGGATCGACCGGGTGGCGAGCTTCCCCATGGACACGCGTGACGGGACGAGGTCGATCGGCACGACAACGGCGACGCACCGTTTCCCGACGGGTAGGTGGTCAACGCAGACCGAAGTGCGGCAGGCATGGCTGCAGGCCGTGAATCTCCACCGGGACCGGACCGGTGAAGCCGTCCCGATCGAGGCGCAGGCGCTGCTGAACGGCCCGCTGACCGCGCACCTGGTGCACCGACAGGCCGTCCGGCCGGTAGCCGAGCTTGCCGGAGACGGCCAGCGAAGCCGGGTTGTCCAGGAAGGCGCCGGACACCGCCGTCTGTGCGCCGAGCCCGGCGAAGGCCAGGTGCAGCGCGGCGGCACGCATCTCGGTGCCGAGCCCGTCGCCCTGATGGGCGCGGCCCAGCCACGAGCCGGTGTGTACCTCACGGGTGACCGGGAAGTCGGAGGCGGACATGTCCTGAATGCCGACCACGCGTCCCCTGTGAACGACGGCGAAGTTGCAGCACCAGCGCTCCGGCCGCCACCGCGAGATGACGCCGAGATGAAACCGGATGATATCCCCGGGTAGTTCGTCTGCGGGAGCGTCGGTCCAAGGGACGCCGAACGGCATCAGATCGGGGTCGTGGACACCCTCCAGGGCGCGGTCGGCCAGTTCGTCGAGATCGTCCAGCGAGGGGATCCGCAGTTCGAGCCGGGGAGTGATCAATCGCATGTTCAACAGAGGCCAGTGGCGCATACCTCCTGATTGTTCCGATCTTCCCCGGGGCGGTCATTCGCATTATCGGCATCGCGCACCCCGGAGACCAGATTTTGATCTACATTGTAAAGGCGGTGGCGCGGATGAAATGCCATCGGGGGAAAGCCGCCCCCTCATCGGTCGCGGCGGCACCGGCCGGGCACGGGGCGGGTCCGGCGGGAGATCTCACCTGAGGGTGGCCGCCAGGTGCTCGGCCAGGCCCTTGGAGGCGGCCTCGACCATCTCCAGCACCTCGGCGAAGCCCTCGCGCTCGCCGTAGTAGGGGTCGGGCACCTCGGCGCCCTCGGGCGCGGCGGGGTCGAAGGAGCGGAACAGGCGCACGTCCGCTCCGTCGGGGGCGAGGCGGCGCAGGGCGCCGAGGTTGTGGGCGTCCATGGCCAGCACCAGGTCGACCCGGTCGTACCAGTGGCGCAGGAACTGCCGGGCCCGGTGCTCCGAACCGTCGTAGCCGTGCTCGGAGAGCGTCTCGGCGGCCCGCGCGTCCATCGGGCCGCCCTGGTGCCAGCCGCCGGTGCCCGCGCTGTCGACCGTGACGAGGTCACCGAGACCGTGGTCGTCGAGGGTCTTCCTCAGCACGACCTCGGCCATGGGGGAGCGGCAGATGTTGCCCATGCACACCACGCATATGCGATAGCTCATGCCTACCAGGATGCCGCCTGCCTGGGGTGCGCCGGCCGGGTGAGGGGCGGGGCGGGGGTCTCGCCCCCGGCCCGGGGAAGCGGGCACGTCCCGGGACGCAGCAGGAGGCGCCGCACCACCTCGGGGACGATCGCGGCGCCCAGGTGCCGTCCCAGGCAGAGGTGCGGGCCGTGGCCGAAGTGCAGGCCGGTGTGGGAGGGCCGGTCGGCGCGGAAGGCGTCGGGCTCCGGCACGGCGTCCGCGTCGAACATCGCCGAGGCGACGCAGGCGAAGACCAGCGTGCCCGCCGGGACGAGCGTCGCGCGCGGGGTGCCCGCCGCCAGCATGTGGTCGGTCTCGCACAGGCGGAAGATCATCCGGTTGGGCGGGGCGAACCGCAGGGCCTCCCAGACGTGGGCGTCGAAGCGCGCCGGATCCGGCTCCGCCGCCGCGGCGACGGCCGCCCTCCGCGCGTCGTCCCGCGACAGGAGCTCCCCTACCGCTCCGGCCACGGCCTGCGCGGTGTTCTCCACCGACCCGACGAGCAGGCCGGCCATGTTGGCCAGCACGCGCCGGTCGCCGAAGGCGATCTCCTCCGGCGGCCGGCCGCGCAGCAGGCGGGTCAGCACGTCGTCGGGGACGGTCCCGCCGCAGTCGAGGCGGGCCCGCCGGTCGTCGATGAGGTCGTGGAGGCGGTCGCGGAGCCGGGCGCCGGCGTCCAGCGAGGCGGCGTGGACCGCGGGGTCGCCGTGCAGGTTCTTGAAGATGTCGCTCTGGGCCGCCCGCGACCACGAGGACATCTCGTCGAGCCCAATGCCCGCGAGCCCGAAGTATTCGCGGCAGACGCGCAGCTGGACGTGGCGGGCGAGCTCCGCGACCGCCTCGGCCCGCCCGCGGGGCCGGGCGCGCTCCAGTGCCTCGTCGGCGAAGGCGGCGGCCATGCGGCGGACCCGGGGCACGTCCTGGACGGGCAGCACGCTCTGCATGAGGCCTCGCTCCGCCCAGTGCAGCGGCGTGTCGTCCTGCGACAGCATGAAGCCGCCGCCCAGGAACGGGTCCACGCGCGGGGCGTAGAGCCGGACGGTGAAGACGCGCTCGTGCGACAGCACCTCGACGACGTCGGGAAAACGGGTCACCAGGGTGAGCAGCGGCGTGTGCATGATCGGCCGCCGCTCCCGCAGCTCGGCGAAGAACTCTCGCCACTCGGTGCGGATCCAGGAGACCACCAGGGCGGGCCGCCGGTCCTCCGCCGCCGACTCGTACCGGTCGAGAAACGACATCGATCCCCTTAGGTCGTCACCGGAATGCCGGGTCAAGTGGTAACACGCAGAGTAATACAGAGTCAACGTCGGGTAATCGACCGGAGTCGTGCGTGGCTCCGCCCCACTCCGGTCCGCCCTGGACCGGTCCGGATCGGACGCGCCCGGTTTCGCGAGCCTCCCGCGGTTTTCCGGGGGCGATGGAAGCGATCACGCGTGCGTGATGTTCGATGACTCCATAGGCATCGTCCATAACGTGGAGGTCCCCGTGGGAAAGCTCAGTGAAGACGCCAAGGAACTGCTCAGGCAGCCCATCCACGCCTGGGCGACCACCGTCAGGCCGGACGGCTCGTTGCACAGCACCGTCGTGTGGGTCGACGTCGACGGGGACGACGTCATCTTCAACACGGCCGTCGGCCGGGCCAAGGAACGCCACCTGCGCGAGGACCCGCGCGTGTCGGTGAGCGTCCTCGACCCCAAGGACGCCTACCGCCTGGTCAGCGTCTCGGGTACGGCCCGGCTGGAGCTGGAGGGCGCGGACGAGGTGATCGACCACCTGGCGAAGAAGTACATCGGGGCGGAGTCCTATCCCTTCCGGACCCCGGATGAGCGGCGCATCACCGTGAGGGTCACGCCCGACGACGTCATCTTCAACCCGGGAGGCTGAGCGGTGGAGGCGAGTGGAGAGGGCCGGCCCGCGCCCATCCGTCACGTCGGCGACCCGGTGCTGCACCGGTCCTGCGAGCCGGTCACCCGTTTCGACGAGAACCTGGCCACGCTGGTGCACGACATGTTCGCCGGCATGTACGCCGCCGACGGCGTGGGGCTCGCGGCCAACCAGATCGGGGTGCCCCTGCGCGTGTTCGTCTACGACTGCCCGGACGACACCGAGGAGTACCGCAAGGGCGTCGTGGTCAACCCGGTCCTGGTGCTGCCCGAGGCCGCCGAGCGCACCCTGGCGGACTACGACGAGGGGTGCCTTTCGGTGCCGGGACAGCGGGCGTCGCTCGCCAGGCCCGACCGGGCGGTCGTGCACGGCTTCGACGTCACCGGCGCGCCCCTGACGGTCGAGGGCACCGGGTTGCTGGCCCGGTGCCTGCAGCACGAGACGGACCACCTCGACGGCCGCCTCTACATCGACCGGCTCCCGGCGGAGCGGCGTGAGGAGGTCCTGCGGGCCTACGAGGAGGAGCGCGACCGGCCCGTCGTGGACGGCTGACCGGCACCGGCCGAGGGCGACGGGCCGGGCGGCGCCGCTCCGACCGGAGCGGCGCCGCCCGGCCTCGGTCCGGTCCGGCAGGGGCGACCGCGGGGCCTGACCGGCGGCCGGGTCCGGTGGCGGGCGCGGCCCGGGGCTACCATGTCGCCCGGCAAACGGTATCGGGGAAGGGTCGGCTGTTGAAGGATCTCGGGGAGGAACTCCGCGCGTTCTGGCGGGAGCGTCACCTGTGCACGATGACCACCGTGCGCGCCGACGGCACGCCGCACGTCATCCCGGTGGGGGTGACGCTGGACGCCGAGGCGGGGATCGCCAGGGTGATCACCTCGGGTGGCTCGCACAAGGTCCGCCACGTGCTCGCGGCGGGGGACGAGGGCGCGGCCGTCGCGGTCTGCCAGGTGGACGGGCGCCGCTGGTCGACCCTGGAGGGGCGCGCGGTGATCCGTACCGACCCCGGGTCGGTCGCCGACGCCGAGCGCCGCTACGCCGAGCGCTACCGCGCGCCGCGGGAGAACCCCGCCCGCGTCGTGGTCGAGATCCGCATCACCCGGGTGCTGGGCAATGTCTGACCCCGCCGCCCCCGGCGTCGCCTCCGCCGTCGGCGCCTTCGATCCCGTCGTCACCGTCGTCGGGATCGGGGACGACGGCTGGGCCGGTCTCTCCGAGGCGGCGCGGCGTGAGCTGCGCGCCGCCGAGGTCCTGATGGGCGGCGCCCGGCAGCTGGGCCTCGTCCCGGAAACCGGCGCCGAACCCGGCGCCGAGCGTGTCGTCTGGCCCTCGCCGCTGCTGCCGGCCCTGCCCGCGCTGATCGCCTCCCACCGGGGACGCAGGGTGTGCGTGCTGGCCAGCGGCGACCCCATGTTCCACGGCATCGGCACGACCCTGGTGCGGCTGCTCGGCGCGGACCGGGTCCGGGTCCTGCCGCACCCGTCGTCGGTCTCGCTGGCCTGCGCCAGGCTCGGGTGGGCGGCCGACCGCGTCGAGGTGGTCAGCCTCGTGGCGCGCCCCGCCGAGGTGCTGCACCCGGTCGTCCACGACGGCCGCCGCGTGCTGGTCCTCAGCGCCGACGGCCGCACCCCGGCCCGGGTCGCCGGGCTGCTCGCCGCCCGAGGCTACGGCGCGAGCCCGATGACGGTCCTGGAACGGCTCGGCGGCGCAGGGGAGCGCGCGGTCTCCGGTACGGCCGCCACCTGGTCGCTGCCCGCCACCCACGACCTCAACGTCGTCGCCGTGGAGTGCCGCGCCGACGCCGGGACCGTTCCGCTGCCCCGGCTGCCCGGCCTGCCCGACGAGGCGTTCGAGCACGACGGCCAGCTCACCAAGAGCGAGGTGCGCGCGGTCACCCTGTCCCGGCTGGCGCCCGTCCCCGGGCAGCTGCTGTGGGACGTGGGCGCGGGGGCGGGCAGCATCGGCATCGAGTGGATGCGCGCGCACCCGGACAACCGGGCCGTCGCGGTGGAGTCCCACCCGGGCAGGGCGGCCGCGGTCGCCCGCAACGCCGCGGCGCTGGGCGTTCCCGGCCTCGGCGTGGTGACCGGCGCCGCGCCCGCCGCGCTCGCCGGGCTGGAGCCGCCCGACGCCGTCTTCGTCGGCGGCGGGGTGACCGTTCCCGGGATGGTGGAGACGTGCTGGGAGGCGCTGCGGCCGGGCGGCAGGCTGGTGGCCAACGCGGTGACCGTCGAGTCCGAGGCGGTCCTGGCCCACTGGCACGGCAGGCTCGGCGGCGGCATGGTCCGGCTCGCGGTCAGCAGGGCCGCCCCGGTCGGCGGGTTCACCGGCTGGCGGCCCATGATGCCCGTCACGATCTGGACCGCGGTCAAGCCGCCCGTCCCGGAGGAGAAACGATGACGGTACGTTTCGTCGGGGCCGGGCCGGGCGCCGCGGACCTCGTGACCGTGCGGGGCCAGCGGGCGATCGCGTCCGCGCCGGTGTGCCTGTACGCCGGGTCGCTGGTCCCGGCCGAGCTGCTGGAGTCGTGCCCGCCGGGCGCGCGGCTGGTCGACACCGCCAGGATGGCCCTGGAGGAGATCGTCGCGGAGATGGTCGCCGCCCACGGGGCCGGGCACGACGTGGCCAGGCTGCACTCCGGCGACCCGTCGGTGTTCAGCGCGATGGCCGAGCAGATGCGCAGGCTGGACGCCGAGGGGGTGCCGTACGAGGTGATCCCGGGCGTGCCCGCCTTCGCCGCCGCCGCGGCGTCGCTGCGGCGCGAGCTCACCGTGCCGGGGGTGGGGCAGACGGTCGTGCTGACCCGCACCTCGGTGCGCGCCACCCCCATGCCCGAGGGCGAGGACCTCGGCACGCTCGGCCGCAGCCGGGCCACGATGGTCCTGCACCTGGCGGTGCAGCGTATCGAGGCCGTCGCGGCGGAGCTCGTCCCCAACTACGGCGCCGACTGCCCGGTGGCCGTGGTGGCGAGGGCCAGCCGCGACGACGAGGTGATCCTGCGCGGCACCCTGGCCGACATCGCCGGACAGGTCCGCGACGCGGGGATCCTCCGTACCGCGGTGATCGTCGTGGGCCGCGTGCTGACCGCCTCGGAGTTTCCCGACAGCCACCTGTACTCGGCCGCCCGCTGCCGTGACTGAGCAGCCCGTGTTCCGAGGTGACGGCGTGCCGAACACGCTGAACGTGCTGATCCTGGGCGGCACCGACGAGGCCAGGCGGCTGGCCGCCGCGCTCGCCGGGCGCGCGGGGACGCGCGTGGTGTCCTCGCTGGCGGGCCGGGTCCGCGACCCGAGGCTGCCGGTGGGGGAGGTGCGCGAGGGCGGTTTCGGCGGCCCCGGCGGGCTCGCGGCGTGGCTGGCGGAGCACGGCGTCCACGTCGTCGTGGACGCCACGCACCCGTTCGCGGCCAGGATGACCGCCTCGGCGGTCGAGGCGGCGCGCCGGACGGGCCTGCCGCTGCTGATCCTGCGGCGTCCCGGCTGGCGGGAGGCTCCCGGCGACGACTGGCGCTGGGTGCCCTCCCTGGAGGCCGCCGCCGAGCTGCTGCCCTCGCTGGGGGAGCGGGTGTTCCTCACCACGGGACGCCGCAGCCTGCCGGTCTTCGCCGGCCTCGACGGCCAGTGGTTCCTGGCCCGCTCGGTGGACATGCCGGGACCGGTCGTCCCGCGGCGCCTGGAGGTGCTGCTCAGCCGGGGACCGTTCACGGTGGACGGCGAGCTGGCCCTGATGCGCGAGCACCGGGTGGAGGTGCTGGTCACCAAGGACAGCGGTGGCGAGATGACCACCGCGAAGCTGCTCGCCGCCCGCGAGCTGGGCCTGCCGGTCGTGATCGTGCGCCGCCCGCCCTCGCCCGAGGGGGTGACCTCGGTGGGGACCGTCGAGGCCGCGCTCGCCTGGCTGGAGACCGCGGCCGGCGGCCCTGGTCGAGCTGGTCGGTGAGCTCTCGACGCGGAGCGAGGTCTTCCGGCAGCGCTGGGCCTCCCACGACGTGCAGTTCCACCGCACCGGCCGGAAGCGGCTGCCCGCCCGCCGGGTGACCCCGCAGGGCGGATTTGCCGACAGCGGACCCGGACGTGGGACGCCGTTCAACCGGCCTCGACCGGCCGTGGGTAGGTCCGCCGACGACCGACAACGACGGAAGGCCCTCTCATGCGAGCAACTTTGATCTACGGTGCCGGTGACGTGCGCGTGGAGGACGTGCCCGACCCGGTGCTGCGGGAGCCCACCGACGCCCTGGTACGCGTGCTGCGCTCGTGCGTCTGCGGCAGCGACCTGTGGCCGTACAAGTCCCGGCCGGCCACCGAGCGGGGCGAGCGCATCGGGCACGAGTTCCTGGGCGTCGTGGAGGACGTCGGCGCGGACGTGCCGGGGCTGCGGCGCGGCGACGTCGTGGTGGCGCCGTTCGTCTGGTCGGACAACACCTGTGACTTCTGCCGTGAGGGCCTGCAGACCTCCTGCCGGCACGGCGGCCAGTGGGCCGCCGACGGCGTGGACGGCGGCCAGGGCGAGGCGGTCCGCGTCCCGCAGGCCCAGGGAACCCTGGTCAAGCTGCCCGTCGGCGAGGACAGCGCGCTGCTGCCGTCCCTGCTCACCCTGTCGGACGTCCTGCCCACCGGCCACCACTGCGCGGTCACCGCCGGGGTCGGCCCGGGCACGTCGGTGACGGTCATCGGCGACGGCGCGGTCGGGCTGATGGCGGTGCTGTCGGCCCGCCGGCTCGGCGCCGAGCGGATCATCCTGATGGGCGGCCACAAGGATCGCACCGAGCTGGGGCGCGACTTCGGCGCCACCGACATCGTCGCCGAACGCGACCAGGAGGGCGTCGAGCGGGTACGGGAGTCGACCGGCGGCGACGGCACCCACACGGTGCTGGAGTGCGTCGGCACCGAGCGGGCCATGGCGACGGCGTTCGCCGTGGTCCGCGACGGCGGCACGGTCAGCCGGGTGGGTGCTCCCCAGTACGAGAAGGTGCCGATGGGCTTCGGTGAGTTCATGCGCAACCTCACCCTGACCGGCGGTGTCGCGCCGGCCCGCGCCTACATCGAGGAACTGCTGCCCGAGATCCTGGACGGCGCCCTGGAGCCCGGCCGCGTGTTCGACCGCACCGTCGCCCTGGAGCAGGTGCCCGACGGTTACCGCGCGATGAACGACCGCACCGCGCTGAAGGTCCTCATCCAGCCCTGATCAGGAAGGAGGCGTCCGTGACGGCCGCCCGGACCGGCGACGAACCCGACACCGTCGGCGGCGACGACGCCGAGCCCGTCCGCCGGCGTGAGTCTCACCGGCACCCCGTCCCGCTCCGGACTCAGGGCGTTCCCGATGTCATGGAGATCTCCCAGAAGTCGGCATAGCGGCCGCCGCGGCGCAGCAGGTCGTCGTGGCCGCCCTCCTCCACGATCCGGCCACCGTCCAGGAAGACGACGCGATCGGCGCGCCGGACGGTCCGCATCCGATGCGCCACCATCACCACCGTCCGGCCCGCCATCAGGCGCTCGATGCCTTCGTGGACGGCCGTCTCGTTGACCGGGTCCAGGGCTGAGGTGACCTCGTCCAGCAGCACGATGGGCGCGTTCTTCAGCAGCGCCCGCGCGATCGAGACACGCTGGCGTTCACCGCCCGACAGCAGTGCGCCGCCCTCGCCGACGTTCGCCGCCCACCCGCCGGGCAGCCGCTCGATCACCTCGTCCAGCCGCGCCGCGGTCGCCGCCTCCCGTACCTCGGCCTCGCCGGCGTCGGGACGGCCGAGACGCACGTTCTCCTCGATCGTGCCGTCGAAGAGATAGACGTCCTGGAAGACGATGGCGATCCGCGCCATCAACACCTCGGTGTCGATCGCGCGCACGTCCACACCCCCCACGCGCACCGCGCCCCTGTCCACGTCGTGGAAACGCGCGAGCAACTGCAGCAGGGTGCTCTTGCCCGCGCCCGACGGCCCGACGACGGCGAGCCGCTGTCCCTGCGGTACGGACAGCGACACCCCGTCGATCACCGTGTGGCCGCCGTGCCGGAAGGTGACGGAGTCGAACTCCAGGTCATGTCGTCGCGGCTGGATCGGCTCGCGCGGTTCCGGCAGGGGCTCGGTGCGCAACACCGCGTCGAGTCTGGCCAGCTCGGAACGTGCGCCGCGCAGCTGGCCACCGATGTCGGCCAGCGACAGCAGCGGATCGGCGCAGCGGGCGGCGAGCACCAGGACGGCCAGCACCTCCGCCGCGCCGATGCTCCCGCCGAGCGCGAGGTAGGCGCCCAGGACCAGCAGGACGGTGAACACCGCCTGCACGGTGAGCGTCAAGCCCACGGCGCCGGGCAGCGTCGCCAGCACGGTACGGCGGGACGCGCGCTGGACCTCTCGCAGCGAGTCGTCGAGCAACCGGAAGCGTTCGGCGCTCCGGCCGCCGGCTCGCAGCACCGGCTGGGCCTGGAGGTATTCGATGACCCGCCCGGTGGCCTCGTGGTCGCGTTCCGCGCGCTCGGCATCGGTGGCGGCCGTCGACCGTGCCGTCCAGATCTGGATCGCCGCCACGATCGGGGCGGCGGCCAGCGCGGCCAGCCCCATCTGCCAGTTGAAGGCGAGCATCACGACAATGATCGTCAGGGGGGTCACGGCGGCGGAGATGGACGGTGCCAGCAGATGCGCGATCGCGCTCATCGCCTGCAGGACGCCGCGGCCGGCCAGGACGGACAGCTCGCCGACCCGGCCGGCGCCGTACCAGCCGATGGGCAGGCGGGCCAGGTGATCGCCGAGCCGGTGGTACATGCCGCGCAACATCGTGGTCCCGACGCGGAAACCGGATAAATCGCTGTAGTAGCGCAGTGCCGCGTAGGTCGCGACCGCGGCCCCGAACGCGATCAGCCAGGGCCGGGCGTCCCCGGGCGTGCCCCCGAACAGGGCCCGCAGCACGGGAACCAGCAGCGCGTAGGACAGGCCCTCGGCTATCGCGGTCGTCGTCATCAGGGCCACGGTGCGACGTACCGGGCGGGCGTACCGGTGCCCCAGCACGCGCAGCAGCATTCGAATCATCGAGGCTGGTCTCCTTGCGGTATGCCACGGCGGGTTTCGGTCTCGCCGGCGCTCGCGGACGGGTGGGATTGCCAGAACGCGGCGAACTTTCCGTTCTGTGCCAGTAGGTCGGCTGGCCTGCCGCGTTCGACGATCACCCCGTTCTCCAGGACCACGACGGTGTCGGCGCCGGCGACCGTCTCCAGACGGTGGGCGATGACCAGGATCGTCCGCTCGCCCGCCGGCGTCACCAGGGCGTCGCGCACCGCCTGTTCGGTCCGCGGGTCGGCGAAGGCGGTCGCCTCGTCGAGCACCAGGACGGGCGTGTCGGCGAGCAGCGCGCGTGCGATCGAGATCCGCTGCGCCTCGCCACCCGACAGCGTGACGTCCTCACCGATCACCGACTCGTATCCGCGCGGCAGCGCGAGAATCCGATCATGAATGTTCGCCAGCCGGGCGGCGCGCACCACGTCGTCGCGGCCGGCCCGCGGCACGGCCAGCGCGATGTTGTCCGCGACCGACGCGCGCAGCAGCCGAACGTCCTGGAAGACGAAGGAGACCATCCGGTGGAGCTCCCCGCCGAGCTCGCGCAGATCGACACCGCCCAGGACGACCGAACCGTGGGTCGGGTCGAAGAACCGGGGCAGCAGCTGGACCAGCGTGGACTTCCCGCTTCCCGACGGTCCCACGATCGCGGTGACCGTCCCCGGTTCGAGCACCAGGTCGATCCCGCGCAGCACCTCGTGGCCGGTTTCGTAACCGAACCGGACGTCACGCAGTTCCACCCGGTGTCCCCGTGGCGCGACCGGGTGCGCGGGCTCGGGCAGCGACCGCACCGCGAGCACGTCCCGGATCCGGCCGGCCGCGCGCCGGGCGGCCTGCAGGTCGTCGAAACCGTGGCCGAGAGCCGCCACCGGAGCGGTGAGGCCCAGTCCCAGCAGCAGGAAGGGAAGCAGGTCCGCCGGGGCCATGGAACCGGTGGTGATCAGAGCCGTACCGCCGGTCAGCACGACCAGCAGCACGAACGGCGGCGACAGTGCCACCTGCATCCCCGCACCGAGCGCGGAGAGACCGCGCACCATCCGGTGGAAGACGCGGGCGAAATCGTCCGCGGCCGCGCGGAATTCACGGTGTGCGCGCTCGCCCCCGCCGAACGCCTTGATCACCGAGATGCCCTGGACGAACTCGACGACGGAGCTCGCGATCCGTTCCATGGCGGCGTCGAACGCCTTCTGCTCGCGCAGCCGGGCCGGGGTCATCATCAGCGGGACCAGCGCCACCGCCAGCGCCACCGGGATCAGCGTGATCAGCGTGAGCCGCCAGTCGACGGTGAGCAGGTAGACCAGTGACACCAGCGGCACCACGAACGCGGAGACGAGCTCGCCGGGGGCGTGGGCGATGAGCGGATGCATGGCACTCACGTCCCGCCCCACCACCTTCGCCAGCTCGCCGGTCCGGCGCCGGGAGAGCCAGCCGATCGGTACGCGCCCCAGCCGCATGGCCAGTCGCCGGCGGAACGACAGTTGCACGTGGTCGTCGAGGACGTGCCCGATGCCGGATGACGCGGCCGTGAACAGCAGCCGGACGAAGAAGCCGATCGCACCCGCGATCACGACGAGCCGGACATGACCGTGATCGATCGGGCCTGGCGACAACAGGGCACGGCCCAGCTCGACGACCGCCAGCAGCGGCGCCAGACCCGCGACAGCGCCGATGACCTGCAGGATGACGACGGCGGCGAAACCCCAGCGGTAAGGGCGCAGCAGCCTCGCCAGGCTCTGCCCGGCCGCGGGATCGGCCTCCGGTGGTGGTGCGGACCGCTCCCTCGCCTCGGCGACGGCGGTGGCGTTCATCGCTCTCCCCTCCTCGTCGGTCTCGTCGTGACCGAGCACGTGACCGAGCACGTGACCGAGCACGTGACCGGGCCGGCGGTGGCCGGCCGGGTCGTCCGCGCCGGCCTCACCCGGCCAGGGCGCGGCGCAGGGCCGCGGCGAGTTCGGCGATCTGCCGTTGCGACACCTCGGCGGACAGGATCGCGTGCGACCCGTGGAAGGTGCCGGGCCACTGGTGCAGCTCGACCGACACGCCCGCCTTCAGCAGGCGCAGCGCGTAGTCGATGTCCTCGTCGCGGTTCGGACAGAGCTCCGCGGTGGCGATGTAGGCGGGTGGCAGGCCGGACAGATCGGTGGCCCGCGCCGGGGTGGCGTAGGGCGATGCGGGCGCGGAGCCCAGATAGTGCCGCCAGGCCGCGGTGACCGTGTCGCGGTTCATCCAGGGCGTGTCGGTGAAGTGCCGCGCCGACCACGTCTCCTGCCGGTCGTCGAGCCCCGGCTGGTTGAGCAGCTGGAAGCGGATCCGCGGCCCTCGCTGGTCACGCGCCCGCAACGCCACCCCGGCCGCGAGCCCCGCGCCGGCGCTGTGACCCCCGACCGCGATCAGCTCCGGGTCGATGCCGAGCTCGGCCGCGTGCTCGGCCGCCCAGGTCAGCACGGCGTAGGTGTCGTCCAGGGCGGCGGGGAACGGATGCTCGGGGGCGAGGCGGTAGCCCACCGAGATCACCACCACGCCGGAGGCGTCCGCGAGCCGGGTGGCCCACGGGTGCTCGGTGTCCACGTCACCCATGACGAATCCACCGCCGTGCATCCAGATGACGGCGCCCCGCGCCCGGTGCGGGCGATAGATCCGCACCGTCACCTCCGGGTCGGCGGGCACCGTACGGTCCTCGATCTCCATGTCCGCGACGGCGGGTGCCGGTATCGCGGTGGCCAGCTCGGCGAAGTTCTTGCGTTCGGTGACCGGGTCGGTCAGGTCTGCCTTCGGGATGAGCGGGATGAATGCTTCCAGTTCGGGATCCATGACCACGATGCTCGCAGTCGGTGCCCCGGACATCATCCGCCACTCGTCGGGCATTCCATCCCCGGCGCGCGACGATCGCCGCATATCCTTCGGGCATGGAGGCATTGGCCGCACGGCTGTCGCGGTTGGACTCGGAGGCCGGGGGCGCGCTCCGCGTCGTGATGTTCTACGACACGCTGATGCGCCGACGGGTCGACCTTCCGGCGCTCGCGCGGGCCTCGGCGGGCCTGGCCGAGTGCGTGGCCGGGGTGCGGCTGCACGGCACCGGGCGGGCGATCCGCATGTCGCCCGACGGCGGTGAGGCGTCCGCCACGGCGCCACCCTCGTCCACCACGATGCCGATCCTCCTCGACGGGGAGGAGATCGGCACGGTGTGGCTGGAACGCCCGGGCCCGCCCGGCCCGCTCGACGAGCTGCTGCTGGACCGGCTCGCCATCGCCGCCACGGCGGTCGTCGAGAGGTACGGCCCTGCTCGCACCACCATGGCCGATCCCGCGCTCGTCGAACTGGTGATCAGTTCCGGCAGCGACGAGGCGGCCAGGGCCCGGGCCCTGCGACTGCTGGGCTTCGCCGCCGACCTGCCGATCCGCGTCATCGCCGTACGGTCGCGGCGTCCGCTCGACCAGGTCGGCGGCCTGATCTGCCCGGCCCGCCCGGTGAAGGCGGCACCGGTCGCCGACGTGGGCGTCATCCTGGCCACCACCCTGGACCCGGCCCGCTTCCCGGCAGGCGTACAGGCGGGCATCGGCGCCGCGGAGAGCCCCGACCGCTCCTGGCGGGAGGCCCGCACCGCCCTCCGCTTCACCACCCCGCGCCGGCCGGTCGTCCACCACGACGACCTGGGCGTGCTGGCGCTGCTCGCGCAGGTCCCCCAGGACACCGCGCGAGACAACGCCGACGTGGCCGCGATCGCCCGGATGGCCGGCACCCCGGAGGACCTGGACACCCTGGACGCCTACTGCGCCACCGGCTCCCTGCGCCGGGCCGCGGACCTTCTCCACCTGCACCACAGCAGCGTCTCCCGCCGCCTCGAACAGATCGGGAAGACCCTGGGCGTCGAGCTCACCGAGCCCACCGGGCTGATACGGGCCAGGCTCGCCCTCACCGTGTGGCGGCTCCTCGACGACTGAGGAGGAGCCGCCTCGCCGTCCCGGGCACCGCCGGCGGTGGCCCGCCGTGCGCGGGGCGCGCCGGGTGGGGCCGCGCCGTGCCGGATCGGTCCGCCGGAGGCCACGCCGCCTCCGGCCCGGCGCGTCAGGCGGGGTAGCGGCGGGGGGTGAACACCACCCGGCCGCCGTCACCCCGCTCGGCCACCCGCGTGGTGGACGAGCCCACCAGCAGCAGGCAGCGCATGTCGATCGCGTCGGGGTCCAGGTCGCCGAGAGTGGTGACGGTCATGCTCTCCCGGGGCCCGCCGACGTCGCGGCCGACGACCACGGGGGTCTCCGGCGCCCGGTGCTCCAGCAGCAGGTCCCGCGCGGCGGCCACCTGCCAGGTACGGCTCTTCGACGCCGGGTTGTATATCGCCAGGACGAGGTCGGCCTTCGCGGCGGCGCTGATCCGTTCGGCGACCACCTCCCAGGGCTTGAGCAGGTCCGACAGCGACAGCACGCAGTAGTCGTGGCCGAGGGGCGCACCGGCCCTGCTCGCCACCGCGTGCGCCGCGGTCAGGCCGGGCAGCACCCGTACCGGCACGTCCGCGAACCTCGGTTCGCACGCCACCTCCAGCACCGCGCTGGCCATCGCGAACACCCCGGGGTCGCCCGAGGACACCACGGCCACCCTCGATCCGGCCGCGGCCAGCTCCAGCGCGTGCGCGGCCCGTTCGGCCTCGACCCGGTTGTCGGTGGGGTGGCGGCGCTGGCGCGGGTTGGGCGGGACGCGGTCCAGGTAGGGGCCGTACCCGACGAGCTCGTCGACCCCGGCCAGCGCCTCCTGCGCCTCCGGCGTCAGCCACGGCCGCCCGGCGGGGCCGAGCCCCACCACGACCACCTCGCCGCGCGCCCTCACCTCGCCCGCGCTCCCGGTTCCGGTGGCGGGCGCGGGGCTCGCCGCGTTGACGGGGCTCGGGATCAGCGCCAGCGAGAAGTACGGGACGCTGCCCGGGTCGACCTCGGCGAGGGGGGCGAGGCGCTGCTGCCCGGTGGTGGCGCGCTCGACGTACCAGGCCTCGTCGAGACGCCCGGCCTGGGCCAGCGCGTCGCGGACCTTGGTGAAGGTACGGCCGAGCTTCAGCACGGCCGCCGAGTCGGTGGCCGCCAGGCGCTCGGCGAGCACCTCGGCCGGGAGCGTTCCCGGCAGCACGGTCAGGACCTCGTCCCGCTCGACCAGCGGGCGCCCCAGGACCGCCGAGGCGCCGCTCACGGACGTCACGCCCGGCACGACCTCGGTGACGTAGCGGTGCGACAGGCGCTTGTGCATGTGCATGTACGAGCCGTAGAAGAGCGGGTCGCCCTCGCACAGCACCACCACGTCGCGCCCGGCGTCCAGATGGGCCGCCAGCCGTACCGCGCAGGCGGCGTAGAAGTCGTCGATCGCCCCCTGGTAGCCGCCGGGGTGGTCGGTGGTCTCGGTGGTGAGCGGGTAGATGAGCGCCTCCTCGACCTGTCCCTCCCGCAGGTAGGGGGCGGCCACCGAGCGGGCGATGCTCCGGCCGTGGCGGGCGCTGTGGAAGGCGATCACATCCGCCTCGCCGATCAGGCGGGCGGCCTTGACGGTCACCAGTTCGGGGTCGCCGGGTCCGAGCCCCACGCCCCACAGCCGTCCGGTCACGCGTCCGGTCACGTCGTCGCTCACTCTTCCTCGCTCGCCATCGCGTTGACCGCGGCGGCGGTCATCGCGCTTCCGCCCCGCCGCCCGTCCACGACCAGGTACTCCAGGTTCGCCGGGTGCTCGGCGAGGGCCTGCTTGGACTCGGCGGCACCGATGAAACCGACCGGGACGCCGAGTACGGCGGCCGGGCGGCCCGCGCCCTCCTCGACCATCTCCAGCAGCCGGAACAGCGCGGTCGGCGCGTTGCCGATCGCGACCACCGAGCCCTGGAGCCTGTCGCGCCACAGCTCCAGCGCGGCGGCGCTGCGGGTGGTGCCCAGTTCCGCGGCGAGTTCCGGCACCCGGGGGTCGCCGAGGGTGCAGATCACCTCGTTGCCCGCGGGCAGGCGCCGCCGGGTCACCCCGGAGGCGACCATCATGGCGTCGCAGAGCACCGGCGCGCCCGCGCGCAGCGCCTCGCGCGCCGAGGCCACCACGCCGGGTGACCAGCGCAGGTCGCTCACCAGGTCGACCATCCCGCAGGCGTGGATCATGCGGACCGCGACCCGGGCGACGTCGGCGGGCAGGCCGGACAGGTCGGCTTCCGCGCGGATGGTGGCGAAGGAGCGGCGGTAGATCTCCGCGCCGTCGCGGACGTAGTCGATCACAGTTCCCCTCTGGCGGCCGCCAGCGCGGCCGCGGTCTCCTCGATGCCGGAGCAGGTCAGATCGGTGCCGTCCAGCTCCAGGCGGTAGCCGTCACCGGTGGCGACCACATCCGCGACCCGCCCCCTCGGACGGCCGCAGCGCCTGCCGCAGCCCGCCCAGTGCACGGGGAGCGTATCGGTGCCCGGCCCGTTCCCGGACGGCGGGGCCACGGACGGCCCGCTCCCGAACCGCTCCCTTCCGGGCGGCACGGCCGGGGGTGGTGCGACCGCGGGCGGCGGGACGGCGGGCGGCGAGGTCGTGCCGACGGCTACGGCGGTGGCTGTGCCGACGGCTACGGCGGTGGCTGTGCTGACGGCTATGGCGGCGGCCGCGTCGGCCTGGACGTCGGCCAGGGACTTGGCGCAGCCGGGGCGGCCGGTGCAGGCCGTCACGCCGATCCACGGCGAGGCGGGGTCGACGACCAGCCCGGCGGCCTCCAGACGGGCGGCCGTGCCCGCGACCTCGGCGCGGTCCAGGCCGGGCAGGACCACGCCACGCCATGGCGTGAGCCGGATCTCCCCGCCCGAGGCGGCGTCCGCGAGCAGCAGTGCCAGCGCGGAGGTCAGCCGCCCCAGCGGGATCGCCACCCCGAGCGCGACCCGCGCGTCCCCGTCTCCGGTGCCGCTCGCGGGATCCGTCCCTCCTCCGGCGCCGGTTCCGCTCCTCGTCCCGTCCGTGCTCCCGAGGACCCCGACCGGCCCGAGGGTCACGACCCGCGGTCTCACCGGGTCGAAGGGTGTCGTGCCGGGAACCCCGAGGGCGGTTCGCACGCGGGCGGCGATCAGGGAGGGACCGCCGGGGAGTTCGGCGATCCGCCAGGCGGTGACGTCCCGGGTGGCCAGCTCGTCGAGGAACGCCTCGGCGGCGGCGAGCAGGGCGGTCACGGCTCCGGCCGGCGGGACGCGCAGGCCGGTGTCGGTCCCGGCGAGGATCAGCGCGGCCTCGTCCGGCCCCGTGAGCAGGATCCCGGCGTCCGCGCCCAGACCGGCCACGTCCCCCCGGCCGTCGTCGAGGGCGAACATGAACCGCCCCGGCAGGGCGGCGAGGGCGGGGCGGGCGCACAACCGCCGGTCCAGCTCGCCGATCAGCGGTGTGACGTCGGCGATGCCGCCGCCGCGCGGATAGTGCGGACGATCCGAGATACCCGTGCTGTCTGGAGTGTCCGCACCGCTCGATCTGTTCGGCCCGCTCGGCCCGGCCGGCCCGCTCGGCTCGGTGGGTCCGTCCAGTCCGGTCAGCGGGGAGGCGAGGATGTTGCGGATCCGCTCGTGCGTCGCCGAGGGCAGCAGGCCCGCCCTCGCCATCCGCGTGGCGAACCCGTCCCCCGTACCGCTGTCCGGATCCTCCGGGCCGAGGCCGCGCACCTGGACGTTCGCGCGGGAGGTCAGCTCGATGACGCCGCCGCCGTACGCCGCGGCGGCCTCGGCGAGTTCGCGCAGCTGGAAGGGGGTGAGACGGCCTCCGGGCACGCGGACGCGGGCCAGGCCGCCGTCCGCGGCGGCATGGACCTGAAGCGCACCGGGACATGCGTCGAGTCGCGATCGTCCGGAAAAGTCGGCAATGGACACTCGAAGGATGCTAACGCCAGTTTCTTGCAACGAACCGGACTGCCGTAGTGTCATCGGTGGCGACGGCAAAGGGAGGAAGCCGGTGTGAATCCGGCGCGGTCCCGCCACTGTAACCGGGGAGCGAACCCCACCCGGGCCACTGTCCGACGACGGGCGGGAAGGCCGGGGTGAGCACCGATCCGGGAGCCAGGAGACTCCAGCCGTCGCGGCCGACGACGACCCGGGGCGAGGACCCCGAGGGAGGAAGCTCCGTGCGCTCTTCGCCGTTCCCCCGCGACACCGTGGCATCGCCGTTCCCCCGCCACACCGCGCGCTTCTCACGGTTCCCCCGCCACATCGTGGCGCCGTTCCCCCGCCACGCCGTGGCGCCCCTGGGCCGTACCGCCCTTCCTCTCCCGGAGTGTGGCGCGTGATCCTCCTGCTCTCGACCTCCGACACCGACCTGCTGAGCGCTCGCGCGAGCGGCGCCGGCTACCGGCTCGGCAACCCCGCCCGGCTCGCCGCCGCAGACCTCCCGCCGTTGCTGGAGGGCGCCGACCTGGTCGTGGTACGCCTGCTGGGCGGGCGCCGCGCCTGGGAGGAGGGGCTGGACGCCCTGCTCGCCGGCCCCCGGCCCGTCGTCGTGCTCGGTGGCGAGCAGGCGCCCGACGCCGAGCTGATGGAGCTGTCCACGGTGCCCGGTGGGGTCTGCGCCGAGGCGCACGCCTACCTCGCCCACGGCGGCCCGGCCAACCTGACCGAGCTGCACCGTTTCCTGTCCGACACGCTGCTGCTCACCGGCCACGGGTTCGCCGCGCCCGAGCCCACCCCCACCTGGGGGACGCTGGAGCGCGAGGCGCGCGACCAGGACGGTCCCGTCGTCGGAGTGCTCTACTACCGGGCCCACCACGTGGCCGGCAACACGGCCTTCGTCGAGGCGCTCTGCTCGGCGATCGAGGACGCGGGCGCGCGGGCGCTGCCGGTGTACTGCGCCTCCCTGCGCACCGCCGAGCCCGGCCTGGTGGAGGTCCTGCGCGCGGTGGACGCCCTGGTGGTGACCGTGCTCGCCGCGGGCGGGACCCGCCCGGCGACCGCGTCGGCGGGCGGGGACGACGAGGCCTGGGACGTCGGCGCGCTCGCCGAGCTGGACGTGCCGATCCTGCAGGGCCTGTGCCTGACGAGCAGCCGGGCCTCCTGGGAGGAGAACGACGACGGCCTGTCCCCGCTGGACGCCGCCACCCAGGTCGCGATCCCCGAGTTCGACGGGCGGATCATCACGGTGCCGTTCTCCTTCAAGGAGATCGACGAGGACGGGCTCACCGTCTACGTGGCCGACCCCGAGCGGGCCTCGCGGGTGGCGGGCATCGCGGTGCGCCACGCCGCGCTGCGGCACATCCCGCCCGCCGAGCGGCGGCTGGTGCTGATGCTGTCGGCCTACCCCACCAAGCACGCCCGCATCGGCAACGCCGTCGGCCTGGACACCCCGGCCAGCCTGGTGCGGCTGCTGGCCGCGCTCGCGCGGCGCGGTTACGACATCGGCGCCGAGGACGAGCTGCCCGGGGTGACCGGGCAGGACGGCGACGCGCTCATCCACGCGCTGATCGCCGCGGGCGGGCAGGACCAGGACTGGCTCACCGAGGAGCAGCTCGCCGGAAACCCGGTGCGCATCGCGGCGAGCCGGTACGCCGAGTGGTACGCCACCCTCCCGGCGGACCTGCGCGCCCGGATGGAGGAACACTGGGGCCCGGCGCCCGGCGAGCTGTTCGTGGACAGGTCGCGCGACCCGGAGGGCGAGATCGTGCTGGCCGCGCTGCGCTCCGGCAACGTGGTGGTCATGGTGCAGCCGCCGCGCGGCTTCGGCGAGAACCCCATCGCGATCTACCACGACCCCGACCTGCCGCCCAGCCACCACTACCTGGCCGCCTACCGCTGGCTGGCCGACGGCTTCGGCGCGCACGCCGTGGTCCACGTGGGCAAGCACGGCAACCTGGAGTGGCTGCCCGGCAAGTCGGCGGGCCTGTCGGCCTCCTGCGGCCCGGACGCCGCGCTCGGCGACCTGCCGCTCATCTACCCGTTCCTCGTCAACGACCCCGGCGAGGGCACCCAGGCCAAGCGCCGCGCGCACGCCACCCTGGTCGACCACCTCGTCCCGCCGATGGCCCGCGCCGACAGCTACGGGGACATGGCCAGGCTGGAGCAGCTCCTCGACGAGCACGCCTCCATCGCGGCGATGGACCCGGCCAAGCTGCCCGCGATCCGCGCCCAGATCTGGACGCTGATCCAGGCCGCCAGGCTCGACCACGACCTCGGCGTCGCCGACCGCCCGCACGACGCCGAGTTCGACGACTTCCTGCTGCACATCGACGGCTGGCTGTGCGAGGTCAAGGACGTCCAGATCCGCGACGGCCTGCACGTGCTCGGGGCCGCCCCCGAGGGGCGGCCGCGCGTCGACCTGGTGCTGGCCATGCTCCGCGCCCGGCAGATGTGGGCGGGCGGCGAGGCGCTCGTCGGGCTGCGCGAGGCCCTCGGCCTGGCCGAGGACGGCAGCGCCGGACGGATCGGCGTCGACGAGGCCGAGACCCTGGCCCGCGCCCTGGTCGAGGCCATGGAGCACCGCGGCTGGGACCCGTCGGCGGCGGGGGAGGTGACCGCCGAGGTCCTGGGCCGGGCGGACGCCCCGGCAGGAGGCGCCGGTTCGACCGGCACGCACGACGCGACCGGCCGGAGCGGCGCGCCCGGCGCCGGGGGAGCGGCCGTCGCGCGCGGAGCGGATCCCGGGACGGTGGAGAGGATCCTGCGGTTCGCCGCCGTCGAGGTCGTGCCCCGGCTGGCGCGTACCACCGACGAGATCGACGCGATCCTGCACGCCCTCGACGGCGGTTACGTCCCGGCCGGGCCGAGCGGGTCGCCGCTGCGCGGGCTGATCAACGTGCTCCCCACCGGCCGCAACTTCTACTCGGTCGATCCCAAGGCGGTGCCGAGCAGGCTGGCGTGGGAGACCGGCCAGGCGATGGCCGACTCCCTGCTGGAGCGCTACCGCGCCGACACCGGTGACTGGCCGCGCTCGGTCGGGCTGTCGGTCTGGGGCACGAGTGCCATGCGCACCGCCGGGGACGACGTCGCCGAGGTGCTGGCGCTGCTCGGCGTGCGGCCGGTCTGGGACGAGGCCTCGCGCCGCGTCACCGGCCTGGAGCCGATCCCGGCCACCGAGCTGGGCCGCCCGCGCGTGGACGTCACCATCAGGATCAGCGGCTTCTTCCGCGACGCCTTCCCGCACGTCGTGGCGATGCTGGACGACGCCGTACGGCTGGCGGCCGGGCTGGAGGAGCCCGAGGAGCTCAACTACGTGCGGGCGCACGTGCTCGCCGACCAGGCCGAGCACGGCGACGAGCGCAGGGCCACCATGCGGATCTTCGGCTCCCGGCCGGGGGCCTACGGGGCCGGGCTGCTGCCGCTGATCGACAGCCGCAACTGGCGCGACGACGCCGACCTGGCCGAGGTGTACGCGGTCTGGGGCGGCTTCGCCTACGGCCGGGGCGTCGACGGCGTTCCCGCCAGGCGGGACATGGAGACGGCCTACCGCAGGATCGCCGTGGCGGCCAAGAACGTCGACACCCGCGAGCACGACATCGCCGACTCCGACGACTACTTCCAGTACCACGGAGGCATGATCGCCACCGTCCGGGCGCTCACCGGCAAGGCCCCGGCCGCCTACATCGGCGACAGCACCAGGCCGGACGCGGTCCGCACCAGGACGCTCTCCGAGGAGACGTCCAGGATCTTCCGCGCCAGGGTGGTCAACCCCCGCTGGCTGGCCGCGATGCGCAGGCACGGCTACAAGGGCGCCTTCGAGCTGGCCGCCACCGTCGACTACCTGTTCGGCTACGACGCCACCACCGGCGTCGTCGCCGACTGGATGTACGACAAGCTGGCCGCGACCTACGTGCTGGACCCGGAGAACCAGGCGTTCATGGCCCGGTCCAACCCGTGGGCGCTGCACGGGATCGCCGAGCGGTTGCTGGAGGCGGCCGGCCGGGGCATGTGGGAGCACCCCGACCCCGCCATCCTGCGCGACCTCCAGGAGGTCTACCTCAAGTCCGAGGGAGACCTGGAGGGCGGCGCCTGACCCACGGACTCACCGGCCCCGCGCGGCCCGCCCTCGCGGCGGGGCCGCGCGGGGCACGCGCCCGGACGGGCGTTCAGCCCAGGGCGTGGTCGAGGTTGAACGCGGCGCTGATCAGCGCCAGGTGGGTGAAGGCCTGCGGGAAGTTGCCGAGCTGCTCGCCGGTCTGCCCGATCTCCTCGGCGTACAGGCCGAGGTGGTTGGCGTACGTGAGCATCTTCTCGAACGCCAGCCGGGCCTCGTCCAGGCGCCCGGCGCGGGTGAGCCCCTCGACGTACCAGAACGAGCAGATCGAGAAGGTGCCGTCCTCGCCGCGCAACCCGTCCGGGCTGACCGCGGGGTCGTAGCGGTAGACCAGCGAGTCGGACACCAGGTTCGCGCCGAGCGCGTCGAGGGTCGACAGCCACTTCGGGTCGATGGGGGAGATGAACTTCGCCATCGGCATCATCAGCACCGAGGCGTCCAGGACGTCGTCGTCGAAGTGCTGGACGAACGCCCGCAGCTCCTCCGACCAGCCGCGCCGCATGATCTGCCGGTAGATCGCGTCGCGGGCCAGCTGCCAGCGCGGCGTGTCGGCGGGCAGCCCACGGTGGGCGGCCATCCGCATGGCCCGTTCGATGGCCACCCAGCACATCAGCCGCGAGTAGACGAAGTCCTTGCGTCCGCCGCGCGTCTCCCACACGCCCTCGTCGGGCCGGTCCCAGTTGTCGCAGACCCAGTCCACCAGGATGTGGACGTCGTCCCAGAGGGCGCTGGAGATCGGCTGGTGCCACTTGTCGTAGAGGTAGACGGAGTCGAGGAGGGCGCCGTAGATGTCCAGCTGCAGCTGGTCCACGGCGGCGTTCCCGACGCGCACCGGGGCCGAGCCCTGGTAGCCCTCGAGGTGGGGCAGCTCGATCTCGGGCAGCTCGGTGCGCCCGTCGATGCCGTACATGATCTGCAGCGGGCCCGAGGGGCCGTCGCCGTCGCGGCTGACGTGCCGGGACAGGAATCCCATGAACGCCTCGGCCTCCTCGCCGAAGCCCAGCCGCAGCAGCGCGTACACGCAGAACGCCGAGTCGCGGATCCAGACGTAGCGGTAGTCCCAGTTGCGCTCCCCGCCGAGCTGCTCGGGCAGGCTGGTCGTCACGGCGGCCACGATCCCGCCGGTCGGCGCGTACGTGAGGAGCTTCAGCGTCAGCGCGGACCGGTGGACCATCTCCCGCCACCGGCCCCGGTACCTCGAGGAGGACAGCCAGCGGCGCCAGTACGCCACGGTCGCGGCGAACTCCTCCTCGGCCTCCTCGGTCGGGCACGCGCGCAGCGCCACGTCGTCGCCGAACCTGTCGAGGGCGAACACCGCGCACTCGCCCTCGTTGAGCTTGAACTCCGACCGCACGTCCTGGCCGTCCACCTCCAGGGTGGTGCTGGACGACAGGGCCAGGGACAGCGACGGCGACTCGAAGAGCGCCCGGCCCCGGTGCATGCTCAGGGTGTGGGACTGCCTGCCGTAGTCGAACCGCGGCGCCACCCGCGCCCGGAACGGCAGCGACCCGCGGACGCACTTCACCCGCCGGATCAGCCGGTGCCGGGCGCCGTCGCGCGTGTCGCCGACGATCGGCATGAAGTCCTGGATCTCGCCCACTCCGTCGGCCGCGGAGAAGCGGGTGATCAGCACGTTGGTGTCGGGGAAGTAGAACTGCTTGGTCCTGGCCGGGGTGGCCGTGCCCAGCTCGAACGATCCGCCCCGGCCGGCGTCCAGGATCGAGCCGAACACGCTGGGCGCGTCGAAGCGCGGGCAGCAGTACCAGACGATGGTGCCGCCGGTGTCCACCAGCGCCGCGGTGTGCAGGTCGCCGATCAGCCCGTGGTCGGCGATGGGCCGGTATCCGGGGGCGTCCGCCGGGTCCTGACGAGCGGATTCCGCTGCTGTCATGTCGGCCTTCTCACGTCGCGAGCCGGGCATTACGCCCTCAAGCTACGTGCCCCGGACACCTGCCCGGTTCCGTCCCGCGTCAAGGAGTCGGCACGTTTCCCGCCGCCGACGGCAAAGGCCGCCCGACGACGGCCGCGTCACCGGGCGCGAGTGCGAATCCGGGCTGTGACTTCCGGCGACTCGCGGCCCGGGGTCGTCACCGGGCGCGGGTGTCGTCTCCGGGCCGGGAGCCGCGGCTCAGGCGCTCTCCGAGCGTCCCAGCCGCCAGTAGCCCATGAAGGCCACCGAGGCGCGGTCGATCCCGGCCTCCTGCACCAGGTGGCGGCGGAGCAGCTTGACCACGCCCGCCTCGCCCGCCAGCCAGGCGTACAGGCCGTCGCCCTTCGAGGCCTCGGGGACCTCCCAGAGGATCCCCTCGTCGACGTCGACGTCCTCCAGCGGGTTCGCGGCGCCGGGACCGGCGGGGGAGGCGGGCTCGCCGGTGAGGGCGCCGCCCGGCGCGGTGAGCGCGCTCAGGGTCTCGCGTACGGCCGGGATGAGCAGGTCGCCGTGGCGGGCCCCCTCGCGGGGCAGCCAGACGACCTGCACGCCGGGACGGACGTCCAGCGGGAGCGCGTCGGCGGCCTCGGGGACCTCCAGCAGCGCGGTGGCGCGCACGGAGCCGGAGAGCGACTCGACGATCGCGGCGATGGCGGGCACGGCCGTCTCGTCCCCGGCCAGCAGCAGGTGCGACGCCCCGGCGGGCGGGGCCCACTCCTGGCCGCCGACGGGGCCGGAGCAGGCGGCGTTGGGACCGACCACCACGACCCGGTCGCCCGGGGTGACGCGGGTCGCCCACCGGGAGGCGGGGCCGCTCTCACCGTGCAGGACGAAGTCGACGTCGAGCTCGCGCAGCTCGGGCCGCACGGCTCGCGCGGTGTAGGTGCGGATCGGGTTGCGCAGCTCGTCGGGGAGCGCCCGCCACCGCTGGTACCAGTCGTCTCCGTCGCCCAGCGGGGTGATGCTGCCGTCCGGCAGCGGGAGGATGACCTTGATCCGCTGGTCGAAGCCCTTGTCGGCGAAGCCCGCCAGGTCCTCGCCGCCGAAGGTGACCCGGACGAAGTTCGGGCTGAGCCGCGCCGTCCGCACGACCTCCACCTGATGGCCGCGATAGGCCGGAACCTCCGCCGCGCGCTCCAGGGTCTGCTCGCTGCCCGCTGTCATCGTGCCGCCTTCGCTGGGAAATGCCGTCCCCAGCAACTTAGCTTTGCCTAACCTTATTCGGCAACCTGGTGCGATCTCCGTTCTGTCCTGGTCTTGTGTGATTTTGCTCGTACGGTCGCGTGGCTTCCGCCCGTACGGTCACGCGGCGCGGGCCTCCTCGCCCTCGCGCGTCTCCCGCGCGCCGCGCCGCGCCTTCCCGTCGAGGTCCGGCCCGGGGGCGGGCCGCGTGCCGGTACGGCCCGGGATCCCGGCGCCGTCGGCCCGCTTCGGAAGACCCGTGCGGTACGGCTCGCACGCCCAGCTCGGCCTGCTCACGCGGAGCGTCTCGCGGCCCCGGGGCGCGGTGTCCGCCCGGCCCTGCCGGCTCTGCCCGCCCGGATGGAGCGCCACGGTGTGCGGGAGCGCCTTCCATGCCGGCGGCGTCTCCGCGCGCAGGAGCGTCTCCTCGGCCGGACACGTCACGCCGGTCCACAGGTCCGCCCGTTCCCGCCGCGCGCCTCTCCTGCGGTGCCGTCCCGCCGAGACGCGGGGGCGCAGCCGGGACAGGACGAACGTCGTGCCGAGGACGAAGGTCAGCACCCCGACGATCACGGCGGTCTCCATGGAGACGGGAAGCGTTCCCGGCACGTCCGCCGGGGGAGCGGAGCCCGGGGCGAGTGCCGGGCGGATCTCGATCCGCCCGGCGGCCTGCGGGGCCGTGGCGTCCTCCCCGGAGGCGGCGCCCGTCAGTTTCTCCTTCACCTTGCGCGGCAGCCCGTATCCGACGACCTTGCTCTGGTCGCGCGTCTTGCGCTTCAGCCAGATCCGGTCGACGTTTCCCTCGATGGTGTGGATCGTTCCACCGTTCACGCTCTCGACGACGCCGACATGGTCGATCCCCTTGATGTCCTTGCCGCCGGACCAGTCGAAGAAGACCAGGGCGCCCGGCTCCGGAGTCCGGGTCCACGCGTCGTTGGTCTCGAACCAGCGCGCCTGCGACGGGGTCCAGGCGAACTGCCCCACGTACTCCTGCACGCCCGCCTTCTCCGCCGCCCAGGCGATGAACATCGCGCACCAGGGGGCCGTCCTGTACTGCGGGTCCTGGGCCACGTTGACCGCGTACCACTCACCGAACTTGCTGTACTGGCCGGATCCCTCCCGGTACCCGAGTTCGGGCTTGATGGTCCTGAGCAGATCGTCACCGATCGGATCCATGGCTGTGAGCCACCCCGTCCACTCTCCTCCCCTTCGGAGAAGGGGGCGCCGTCCGACAAAGCTGGACTGTATTCGCAGAAAAACGGAAAAGTGAGGCTATTTGCTTAAAAAGCCAAGGAGGACGGCTGTCGAATACCGGATTCGGCGAAAGGCGGGAAAGGCGCCCTCACAGCACCTACCATCGACTGCCCATCCGTGCCGGCCGCCGACTCCGGAGTCCCGCTCCGGTCCCGGTGCGCGCGGGTGAGCGGCCCGGGAGCGCCGGGGCCGTTCGTGCGCACCGGGCATATCCCAATTCACCCCGCGCTCACGGGTCACACCGGTACGCGTCCCTGCCCATCGGGTCGAATAGCATGTGATGGCACGTGCGCGGCATGCGCCGGTGCCGACGCCGAGGCCCTCCCTCCCGGTCCGGCGAGAAACGGGGACACGAAGGCGGAACGGGTTTTCCATGTTCGACGACAAGACGCAGGAGACCCTCCGCCGCCTCCTGGACCTCGCCGAGCACCCCGCGACCTCGCAGGCCGAGCGCACCCTGGCCGTCGCGCGGGTCCGGGCCCTCATCATGGTGCCCGAGGGCGACGCCCGGCGGGCGCCGGTCACCCCGGCGATGGAGGCGGGGATCCTCCGCAGGGTCAGGCCGCTCGCCCATCGGGTCGACGAGGAACTGGTGAACGAGGTGCACGGAGACCTCTACGCCTTCAGCACCCGCTACCGGGTGATCGGCGAGCTCGCCGAGGAGATCGCCCTCCTGCTCGAACGCTGGAGCGCCGTCGTCCCGCAGAAGCGCCACCGCCACGAGGAGGCCGTCAGGACCGCGGCCGCGAAGCTCGTCTACCTGCTGGAGCGCCGTGACCTCTTCCGCAAGCCCAAGTGGGGAAACCGCCCGAGAACCCGTTAGAACCCGCGGCGACCGCGGGAGAGGCGGGCGTCCGGCGGGCGCCTCAGCGGTCCGGCCGGTCGTGCCGGTCGAGTGGGCCCGCCGCGCGGTCCGGACGCTCGGCGAGCAGCGGCAGCAGCGGGTTCCAGGCGGTCCCGTCCCGGGCGTCGCGCCGCCGCCGGGCGATGGCGCTCAACGCCTCCAGCACCACGCGGTTGGCCAGCGCGGCGGTGATGTCGGCGTGGTCGTAGGGCGGGCTGACCTCCACGACGTCGATCCCGACGACCGGCAGCTCCAGGCAGACGCGCCGTACGGAGTCCAGGAGCTGGCGCGCGGTGAGGCCGCCGGGTTCCGGCGTCCCGGTGCCCGGCGCGTGGCCCGGGTCGCACACGTCGATGTCGACGGACAGGAAGACGCCGTCGCACTCGTCGACGGCGATGGCGAAGGCCTCGGTCAGGCACTCCTGCAGGCCGCGGTGCGTGATCTCGGTCATCTCGTACGAGCGCATCGCCCGTTCCGCCATCCAGTCCAGCGTCTCCGGCGGCGGCCAGTAGCCGCGCAGGCCGATCTGCAGGAACCGGTCGCCGCGCAGCGCCCCCGACTCGATGAGCCTGCGCATCGGCTGCCCGTGCCCCCACAGCGAGCCGAACTCGATGTCGCCGGTGTCCGCGTGGGCATCGAAGTGGATCATCGAGATCCGGCCGTGGCCGAGGACGTTGGCCACCCCCTTGGCGTCGGGGAAGGCGATCGAGTGGTCACCGCCCAGGATCACCGGAACGGCTCCGGAGCGGGCGATCTTCTCGACGGCGGCCTCCAGGGCGGCCAGCGACGCCAGGATGTCGCCGGGCGGCATCTCGACGTCGCCCGCGTCCAGGACGCGCAGGTCGCGCAGCCCGTCGGTGCGCAGCGCCAGGCTGGGACGCGCCCCGTCGTGCGGCAGGTAGTCGGTCATCCTGATCGCCTGCGGCCCGAAGCGCGCGCCCGGCCGGTGCGAGGTGCCGCCGTCGAACGGCGCTCCCACGATCACGATGTCGGCGCCCGCGTGACTCGCGGGATCGTCCAGCGAGCACCGCTCGACGCCGAGGAAGGTGATGTCGGGCCCGAACTGGGGTCCGTAGCGGCTCGTCACCGTTCCTCCGGCGGGAAGGCGCCGCTCCGCGAGCGCCCGCGGCCCGTCGCCGCCGGGCACGCCTCGCGGGGACCCGACGGGGTGAGTGGTGGCCGTGGCCCGGGGAGACTTTCCGCCCGCGCGAGGCACGACCTCGCGCGATCCGGCGATTCGTCCCGGGGCCACGGCGTGTGAACTGGCAGATCCCGATGCCCGGCGGGGGAAGGGTAGCCGGTCACCGTGGGATGAGTGGGACCCGCCAGAGCTCTCCGTCGACGCGCTGACCGGGGGTGCGTGACCGCCGCACTGCGGTACGCACAACCGTGACGGTAAGCAGCCCTGGGCGGGTGCCTCAATGATGTTGCCGGATGTTGCGTGGAATTCGCCCTCGCGCGGCGGACGCCGCCACGGGCGTTCGCCGGCCCATCGGCGCGCCGGCCGGCCGGCGCGCCGATGGAGGAGCCTCGCGGGGAGGCCACGCGACCGGGGCCGCGAGACCACGCGGGCTCACGCGAGGTCACGGAGCCGGGCTCCGCCGGCGCCACGGCGGCCGACCGGGGTCCGTGGCCCGCCCGCGACGTCATCTGCCGGTCGGCTCACCGGTGGGGTCGTCGGCCTCGCTCTCCGGCGCGGGATCGTCGCCGGCGCCGAGCTCCTTACGCAACCGGTCGATGTCCATGCTGTGGCTGCTGTACTTCAGCTCGCGAGCAACCTTCGTCTGCTTAGCCTTGGCTCGGCCCCGTCCCATTGGCTGTACTCCCTCGCGCAGGCCGTGCTCGGCCTCTCGTCACTGTCGCATCGCCGGCTGGCGCGCTCTGACGCCGCAGGTCAGTCTGCGGTAGCCGTACCAAGTATCCCGCTTCGCGGTCGATCCGTCATCGATCGGGCTCGAACCGGCTGCGGGCCCTGTTGGAAAACGGCCTTCGCCATCATAGCCAACGTCATTACGATTTGAAGAATTATGCAATTTGCCACATCATGAGGAACGGTGTGCCGATAAACCAGACGCCGGGGAGTGGCCTGATCCACGGGAGGTGGGGGACATGAGCGAGTTCGCGGCGGAGCTACGGGCGCGCATCGCCGATGTCGACGGCGAGCTGGAGCTCATGCGCCAGGCCTTCGACGATCACGCGGTCGAGGTCCTGTCCGGGCGGCTGGAGAACCTGCTGCGCATCGCCGACCGGCACGGCGTCGACGTGCGGTACGCCGGTGGCGGGCCCGTCGCCGGAGCTGTGTGATCATGCCGGTGCCGCTGCACCAGGCCAAGGCCGAACTCTTCCGCACCATCGGCCATCCGGTCCGCGTCCAGGTGCTGGAGCTGCTGCGGGACGGCCCCCTGCCGGTGCGGGATCTCCTGAGCGCCATCGACGTCGAGGCCTCCAACCTCTCCCAGCAACTCGCCGTGCTGCGCCGCGCGGGAGTCGTGACCGCCACCAGGGACGGCGCCACCGTCGTCTACGCCCTGTCCACCCAGGACCTGGCCGAGCTGATGGCCGTGGCGCGGTCGATCCTGGCCGAGGTGCTCGCCGAGCAGGGTGAGCTGCTCGCCGAGCTGCGCGCCGAGGCTCGCGGCTAGCGGTTTCGGCGGCCCGGCCTGTCACTCGACGACCGATTATGATCGGCTCAGATCACATGATTCGGAGCGGACGGGGTCGGTCGTGAAAAGTGGGGGAGAGAGTTCGGGGCAGGCGGAGTATCGTCGTCCCGTGTTCGCCGCGGAGCGCCGTCAGCGCATCCTTGAGCTGGTACGCGCCAACGGCGCGGTCTCCCTCCGGGATCTGGCCCAGTCGGTTCAGTCGTCGGAGGTGACGGTCCGGCGCGACCTGCGCGCCCTGGAGGCCGAGGGCCTGCTCAACCGGCACCACGGCGGTGCCACGCTCCCCGGCGAGCTGTCGCGCGAGCCGACGTACTCGCAGAAGATGCAGACGGCGGCCGCGGAGAAGCGGGCCATCGCCGATCTCGCGGTCTCCCTGGTCGAGGACGGCGACGCGATCGTGGTCGGCGCCGGCACCACCACCCAGGACTTCGCCCGGCGCCTGGCCCGGGTGACGGAGCTGGCCGTGGTGACCAACTCCCTGCTGGTCGCGCAGGCGCTCACCGACTCGCCCCGGGTCGAGGTGGTCATGACCGGCGGCACCCTGCGCGGCTCCATCCACGCCCTGGTCGGCAGCGCCGCCGAGCGCTCCCTGGCCGGCCTGCGGGTGCGCAGGGCCTTCATCTCGGGCAACGGGCTGACCGCGGAGCGGGGCCTGTCCACGCCCAACATGCAGGTCGCGAGCGTCGACCGGGCCCTGGCGGCGGCGGCCGAGGAGGTGGTCGTGCTGATCGACCACACCAAGGTCGGGGTCGACACGATGGTGCAGACCGTGCCGACCGAGGAGATCACCCATCTGATCACCGACGACGAGGCGCCCAGGGAGGTGCTGGACGACCTGACGGGGCGGGGGGTGCGGATCCACGTCGCCCGGATCTGACGATCGGGAAAGGCCATGGTTCCGACAGTCTGGTGACCGAATCTGATCGAATGCGATCAATCGTGACCCAGTGATGTCCATTTCTTTACGATTTTGTTTCCTGGCCGGATGAACATCGAGCGCATCGACGTTCCATCGTCCTGTCCGGGAGGGCACCATGACCCTGCTCACGAGTCGTCCGGAAAGAGTCGCCGCGCTGCTGGCCGCCGCCGCCCTCGTCGCGTCAGGTTGCGCGAAGGGAGAGGAGACCGCCGCCGCGCCGAGCGGTTCGAGCACCCAGGGCGGCCAGGTCGTCCGGACGCCGGCCGCCGACGCGGGCGCCGGGTGCACCATCGACGCCTTCGGTGCCCAGAAGTTCGACCTCAAGACCGCCGTCGTCGGCTTCTCCCAGTCGGAGAAGGAGGCCAACCCCTTCCGGATCGCCGAGACGAAGTCGATCAAGGATGAGGCCGCCAGGCTCGGCATCGCCAACCTCAAGGTCACCAACGCGCAGTCGCAGTTCTCCAAGCAGATCAGCGACGTCCAGCAGCTCATCGCCCAGGGCGCGCGGCTGCTGGTGATCGCCCCGCTCAACTCCGACGGCTGGGAGCCGGTCCTGCAGCAGGCCGCGGCCAAGAAGGTGCCGATCATCACGATCGACCGCAAGATCAACGCCGCTCCCTGCACGGACTACCTGACCTTCATCGGCTCCGACTTCGTCGAGCAGGGCAAGCGCGCCGCCGACCAGATGGCCAAGGCGCTCGGCAACAAGGGCGAGGTGGCCATCCTGCTCGGCGCGCCGGGCAACAACGTCACCACCGAGCGGACCAGCGGCTTCAAGGACCGGATCAAGGAGGTGGCTCCCGACATCGAGATCACCTTCGAGCAGACCGGCGAGTTCGCCCGCGAGAAGGGCCAGCAGGTCACCGAGCAGCTCATCCAGTCCAACCCCGACATCGACGGCGTCTACGCCGAGAACGACGAGATGGCGCTGGGCGCGGTCACGGCGCTCAAGGGCGCGGGCAAGAAGGCGGGCGACGTCCAGATCGTCTCCATCGACGGCACCCGCGGCGCGGTCCAGGCCATCGCCGACGGCTGGCTGGTCGGCGTGGTCGAGTCCAACCCCCGCTTCGGCGCCCTGGCCTTCGAGACCGCCCAGAAGTTCCTCGACGGCCAGGCCATCCCCGAGAAGGTCATCATCTCCGACCGCGAGTACGACAAGGCCAACGCGGAGAGCTCCCTCTCCGAGGCCTACTGATCACCGGACCCGGTGCCGGACCCCGGTCGCCGGATCCGGACCCCGGGTCCCGGTGACCGGATCCGACCGTTGAACCCGATCATCGAATCCTCCCGGGGCGCCGCCCCCGGCCCCCGGGCGGATCGAGGAGATCTGAGGAGAGGAGCCCTGTGGCCACGACCGGCCGAGTCCTGGAAGCCGCCGGGGTGCTGAAGGTCTTTCCCGGCGTCCGCGCGCTGGACCACGTGTCGTTCACCCTCGGCAGGGGCGAGGTGCACGCCCTGGTGGGAGAGAACGGCGCGGGCAAGTCAACGTTGATCAAAGTGCTGACCGGGGTCTACCAGGCCGACGCGGGCCAGGTGAGGTACCGCGACGAGGTGGTGAGCTTCTCGAGCCCGCTCGACGCGCAGCGGGCCGGCATCTCCACGATCTACCAGGAGGTCAACCTGGTCCCCTCCATGAGCGTGGCGCGCAACCTGTTCCTCGGGCGCGAGCCCAGGGGCCGCTTCCGGCTCATCGACTTCGGCGCCGTGCACGAGCAGGCCAGGGAGATCCTCAAGGGGTACGGCGTCCACGTCGACGTCCGCCGCCCCCTCGGCTCCCTGGGCATGGGCACCCAGCAGATGGTCGCCCTGGCCCGCGCCGTCTCCGTCGACGCCCGGGTCGTCATCATGGACGAGCCCACCTCCTCGCTGGAGCCGCGCGAGGTCGGCAGGCTCTTCGAGGTGATCAGGGGGCTGCGCGACCAGGGCCGCTCGGTGATCTACGTCAGCCACCGGCTGGACGAGCTCTACCGGATCTGCGACCGGGTCACCGTGCTGCGCGACGGCAGGCTGGTCCACACCGGCAGGATGGCCGAGCTGGAGCGCCTGCGCCTGGTCTCGCTCATGCTTGGGCGCAAGCTGTCGGAGGTGCGGGCCGAGGGCGCCACCAAGTTCAGCGGCTCCCACTCCCAGGGCGGGCAGGGCGGGCAGGACGAGCAGGACCCGCCGGTGCTCACCGCGACCGGCCTCACCCGCAGGCACCGGCTCGACGGCGTCTCCCTGGCGCTGCGGCCCGGCGAGGTCGTCGGCCTGGGCGGCCTGCTCGGCGCCGGGCGCAGCGAGACCGCCAAGGCGATCGCGGGTGCCCTCAGGGTGGATTCCGGGGAGGTCGTCGTGGCGGGCGTACCGCTGCGCACCGGCTCGGTCTCCGCGGCGATCCGCGCCGGGATCAGCCTGCTGCCCGAGGACCGCAAGGCCGAGGGGATCGTGCCGACCCTGTCGGTGCGGGAGAACATCGCGCTGGCCGCGCTGCCCCGGCTCTCGCGGGCGGGCATCGTCTCCGACCGCCGGGTCGACAGGATCGTGGAGACCTTCATGAAACGGCTGCGGATCAAGGCCGCCGGGCCCGGCCAGCCGGTCGGCGAGCTGTCCGGCGGCAACCAGCAGAAGGTGCTGCTGGCCCGCTGGCTCGCGATGAGCCCCAAGGTGCTGCTGCTGGACGAGCCCACCCGTGGCGTCGACGTCGGCGCCAAGGCCGAGGTGCAGATGCTCATCGACGAGCTGGCCGTGGACGGCCTGGCCGTCCTGCTCATCTCCTCCGACCTGGAGGAGATCGTCGAGGGCTGCGACCGGGTCGTGGTGCTGCGCGACGGTGCCGTCCAGGGCGAGCTGCACGGCACCGAGGTGAGCGAGGAGGCGATCATGTCCATGATCGCCCGGCCGGTGGAGGTCCCCCGATGAAGGCCGTGACGGTCACCCCCGGCCCGCTGCCCGGCAGGGCGGCGCTGCTGTCGTGGCTGCAGCGGTACGGCGTCTACGTCGCCGTCGTCGTCCTGGTGCTGTTCAACGCCGCCTTCACCCCCAACTTCCTGGCGGCCGGCAACTTCCGCACCCAGCTCCTGCAGGTCGCCCCCGTCGTCGTGGTCTCCCTGGGCATGGCCCTGGTCATCGGCGCCGAGGGCATCGACCTGTCGGTCGGCTCCGTCATGGCGCTGTCGGCGTCGATGATCGCCCTCTACCTCGGCTACGGCGCCTGGCCCGCGATGCTCATGGCGATCCTCGCGGGGGCGGTCGTCGGAGGCGTCGGCGGCACGCTCGTCTCGCTGGTCGGGGTGCAGCCGATCGTGGCGACGCTGGCGCTGCTCGTCGGGATACGCGGGCTGGCCAACGTACTGCTGCCGCAGCTGAAGGAGATCGGCAACCCCACGCTCACCGCCCTGGGCAGCGAGTCGGTGCTCGGCGTGCCGTACGTCGTGCTGGTGGCGGTGGCGCTCACCCTCCTGGTGCTGTTCGTCGTCCGCAAGAGCACCTTCGGCCGCCAGGTGGTCGCCGTCGGCGGCAACCGGGTGGCCAGCGAGCTGGCCGGACTGCCGGTCCGGCGGATCCTGCTGCTGGTCTACGTCATCTCCGGCGTGCTCGCCGCGATCGCCGGGATCCTCGCCAGCTCCCGCCTGCAGGCCAGCGACCCCACCTCGCTGGGCCTGTTCATGGAGCTGTCGGCCATCACCGCCGTGGTGGTGGGGGGCACCCCGCTGAGCGGCGGACGGGTCCGCGTGCTGGGGACCGTGATGGGCGCGCTGCTCATGCAGCTGCTCCAGGCCACACTGATCAAGCACAACCTGCCGCAGTCCTGGACCCAGATGGCCCAGGCCGTGATCATTCTCGCCGCCGTCTACGCCGCCAGGGAGCGCCGATGACCCTCACCACGGTTCCGGCGGAGACCGAGTCCCCCCGCGAGCGCGCCGGGAGGATCTTCCGCGGGCACGGCGCGCTGATCGTGCTCGCCGTGCTCGCGGTCGCCGGCTCGCTGGCCTTCGACTCCTTCGCCACGGTGGCGAACGTCGGCAACATCGCCACGTCCTCCTCGTTCCTGGCGATCATCGCGATCGGCATGACCTTCGTCATCATCTCCGGCGGCATCGACCTGTCGGTGGGGTCGCTCTTCGTGCTCGGCGGCGTCCTGGCGGCGTACGGCTCGCAGTACGGGCTCCTCGTCGCGCTCGCCCTGCCGCTCGCGGTGTCCGGGCTGTTCGGCCTGGTCCACGGGCTGATCATCGCCAGGACCGGGATGGCGCCGTTCATCGTCACCCTGGCCGGGCTGCTGGGCGCGCGGGGGCTGATGCTGGCCATCTCCGACGAGGGCGCCGCGACCTACCTGGTCGAGGACCCGTCCTTCGCTCTGCTCGGCCAGGGCTCCGTCCTGAACGTCGGCTACCCGGTGTTCGTCGCCGCCGTCCTGCTGGGCGTGGGAATGGTCCTGCTGCGGCGCACCGGTTTCGGGCAGAACGTCTACGCCATCGGCGGCAGCGAGGACGCCGCCGGCCTCATGGGCGTGCCGGTGGCCCGCACCAAGGTCGCCGTCTACCTCATGTCGGGGCTGCTTGCCGGGCTGGCCGGGGCGCTCAACGCGGCCCGGCTGTCGTCGGGGGTGACGATCCTCGGCATCGGGCTGGAACTCGACGTGATCGCCGCCGTCGTCATCGGCGGCACGCTGCTCACCGGGGGAGCCGGGGCGCTCGGCGGCACGATCGCCGGGGCGCTGCTGCTCGGCGTGATCCAGAACCTGATCAACCAGGTCGGCAACCTGAACGCCTCCTTCCAGCAGGTGGTCAGCGGGCTCTTCCTCGCCCTCGTGGTGATCGCCCACCGGTTCCTGGGAGGGGTGCGCAAGACCGAGTGAGGACCGGCGGGACGCGCGCTTCCCGAGCACGGGCCCCTGTGCGGATTTGTACCGGGACAGGACGTCCCCGCAGGCGCATCCTGCGGGAAGACGACGGCGGACCGCCGTCACGAGGCAGACCAGCGCAGACCAGCGCAGACCAGTGAGGTACGCCATGTGCCGGCACGAAACCCCATGCCCCCCGGCCTACGCTCCCGGCAGGGAGGCCGCGACACCGATCGCCTCCCACCCCGAGCAGGGCTGGAGCCTGCTCTGCAACGGGGTGGTGCTCTTCGAGGACACCGGCGAGCTGCTGCCCGACGGCCGGGCCGTCCCGCCGCACCGCCCGCCCGTCGCGTCCTCCCGGCCCGCCGTCCAGCCCGCAGTCCGGCCCGCCGCTCAGCCCACGATGGCGGTCTCGGGGTCGTGGCCGTAGAGCCAGGCGCTCTGCCGGAGCGGGTCGCTGCCGGCCAGGGCCGCGTCGCGCTCCAGCTGGGCGGGCCCGTCGGGAAGGTGGTTCTGCACCTCGCGGCCCCGGCTCATCAGCTGCACCCGTGAGGCCCGGGGCCGGCGGATCTCCTCGTAGCGGACCAGCGCCTTCGCCGCCGTGTCGCCGGTGGCGTCGCGCAGGCAGCTCGTGAGGACCACCGCGTCCTCGACCGCCTGGGCGGCGCCCTGGCCGAAGAAGGGCAGCATCGAGTGGGCGGCGTCACCCAGCAGGGCCACCCGCCCCGACGTCCAGCGCTCCAGGGGGGCACGGTCGTACAGCGCCCAGCGCTTGGTCTCGGTGGCCGCGGCGATCAGCCGTCCCAGCCGGGGGTCCCAGGTCTCGAACTCGCGCGCCAGGTCCTCGAGCCGCCCGTCGGCCGTCCACGACTCGACGCGCCACTCGCCCGCGGGCACGATCGCGACGATGTTGACCAGCTTTCTGTCCCTGATGGGGTAATGGACGAAGTGGCGGCCGGGACCCAGCCAGAGCGTCTGCACCCGGCGCAGCGCCAGCTCCGGCGCCCGCTCGGCGTCGACCAGGCACCGGTAGGCGCACAGCCCGGAGAAGCGCGGCGGCTCCTCGTCGACGATCGCGGGCCGGACGGCCGAGTGGATGCCGTCCGCGCCGATCACCACGTCGGCGACGACCGTCGTCTTCACACCCCGGGTGTCGGTGAAGACCAGCTCGGCCTCGTCGCGGTCCTGCCGCAGCACCTCCAGCCGCCGGTCGGTCCTGACCGCGTCCGCGGGCAGCGCCTCCAGCAGCATGTCGAGCAGGTCGGCCCGGTGCGCGACGTAGCAGTCGGTGCCGTACAGCCGCCGGCACTCCTCGCCCATCGGCTGGGAGGACAGCACCCGGCCGTCCTCCCAGCGCCTGAACTCCCAGGCGGTCTCCAGGGGGACGGCGAAGGACGCCAGCCGCTCGCCGAGCCCGGCCCGCACCAGGGGGCGGACCATGTTGGGGCCCACCACGATCCCCGCGCCGACCTCGCGCAGCTCGGCGGCCTGCTCGTACACGACGGCCTCGAGGCCGGCCTGGCGCAGCAGCAGCGCGGTGGCCAGCCCGCCGAGGCCTCCTCCGACAATGGCGATCTTCACTCAGGGATTCCTCTCCTCGGGCGGCGTCTCACCCCGCGGTACCGCGGTGCTCCTCGATGAGGTGTCTCATCAGCAGGTCCTCGCCGAAGTCGTTGGCCGGGTCGCGCCACACGCTGTGGGCGTGGTCGGCGTCGTCCTCGGTGTTGTCGAACTCGATCAACGTGACCGGGCCCTGGACCCGGTAGTAGTGGCCGAGCCCGTAGTCGTCGGCGCCGGCCCAGGCGAAGTGCAGGTCACCGGCGGCGCGGACGCGGTCCATCTCGGCGGCCACCTGGCCGGGCCTGGCCCGGTCGAGGTAGCACTCCAGCAGCTCGTCGAACGCGCGCCGCTGCCGGGAGGTCAGGTCGGCGGCGGCGATCCCGCGCGGGTGCGACCTGATGTAGCGCAGGGCCTGCCGGTCGGCCTCGGTGATCATCGCGTCCCGGCGGCCGACCCCGTGCAGGTCGGGCAGCTCCACCTCGCCGATCCTCGGCACCGTGCGGGTGACGAAGTCCGCCGGGGGGACCGGGTGGATGATCGCCCGCGCCCGCCGCCCGTCGTCCAGGGAGCGCAGCAGCGCGAACCCCAGGTCCTCCTCCTCGCCCAGCACCCGGTACGGGCCGAAGCGGGCCGGCTCCGAGCCCAGCAGGAACGGCGTCACCGCCAGGTGGTCCTGGTTGACGACCGTGAAGTTCAGCGACAGGTGGTGGCCGACCAGCCGCCATCCCCACACCGAGTCGGGGTTGGGCTGCCCGAAGAACGTCAGGAAGTACATCCCCGGGTTGCGGAACTCCCTGGCCACGTGCCCGAACCGCTCCAGGTTCAGCTCGCGCAGCACGTGCTCCAGCGAGATCACCTGCACCACCTGCGCGTACGCCCGCTCCGAGCAGCACTGGGCGATCAGCCGGTGCGCCAGGATGCCCTGGTCGAAGCTCAGGTCCCGCAGCGGCACCCCGGCGCGTCCGGAGGCGGGCAGGAAGTTCCAGTTCGAGCGGTCGGCGTCGTCGAAGGGCAGCAGCGCGCGGGCCCGCTGCTCGCCGTCCAGGGCGTCGTACAGCGCCATCGCGGCGAAGGTGATCAGGGTGACGTTGAAGTCTCCCGGGCGCTCCTCCAGCCCCGAGCGCGGCACCCGCCCCGCTGGGGGGTGGGCGCCTTGTCCATGAGGGGAGTGGCTGAAATGCGAGGTTTGCGACATCGGTCAGCTCTCCGGCCAGGCCACGATCGGGTTGCGCACCGACCCCAGCCGGTCGATCTCCACCTCGACCACGTCCCCGGGCCGCAGGAAGCGCGCCGGGGTGCGCGCGTGCCCCACCCCGGCGGGGGTGCCGGTCGCCACCAGGTCGCCGGGGCGCAGCGTCATGGTCCGGCTCAGGTGCGCCAGCACCCGCCCGACCGGGAAGATCATGTCCTTGGTGTCGCCGTCCTGGACGACCTCGCCGTTGACCCGGGTCACCAGCCGGAGCCCGCCGGCCGGGTCGCCCACCTCGTCGGCGGTGACCACCGGCCCGATCGGCCCGCTGTGGTCGGAGTTCTTGCCGAGCGTCCACTGCGCGGTCAGCCGCTGCGCCCGGCGGGCGCTCAGGTCGTTGAAGGTCGCGTAGCCGAACACCCCCGCCAGCGCGGTCTCCTCGTCCACGCACCGCAGCTCCGCGCCGACCACCGCGGCCAGCTCGACCTCCCAGTCCAGGCCGGCCTCGTCCGGCGGCACCGGGACCGGCGTCCCGTCGACCGCGAGCGACGCCGTCCACCGCCCGAAGATCGCCGGTGTCTCCGGAATCGGGAAACCGCCCTCGGCGGCGTGCGCCCGGTAGTTCAGCCCGACGCACACCACCCGCGCGGAACCGGCCACCGCCGGGGCCGGGCTCAGCTCGCCCAGCGCCCGCTCGTGCGGTCCCGGCTCGCCGCCGACGAGCTCGCGCGCCCTCGCGGTCCAGCGGGGCAGGTCCTCGTAGAACTCACCCGCCTCGGCCAGCGGCGCCACCCGGTCTCCACCAGTCAGCACGCCCACCCGGACCTGGCGCCCATCCCGAAAACCGACAAACCTCATCGTTCACTCCCGATGTTCCCGGTGACGGGAACCACAGCAGCCTCGAGCGCACCCATACGTCACTCTAGACTCATCCGGAGATCTTCGTACATTTCACCCCAATGCGGTAGGGGGAGTTCGCCGTACGGGGTTTGAACGCCTCAATTGAGGAACTGTCGATGTATGGACGCACTCGCGCACGTCGACGCCTACTGGCGCGCGGCCAACTACCTGTCGGTCGGCCAGATCTACCTGCTGGACAACCCGCTGCTGGCCGAGCCGCTGAGACCGGAGCACATCAAACCCCGGCTGCTGGGGCACTGGGGGACCACGCCGGGGCTGAACCTCTGCTTCGCCCACCTGAACCGGATCATCGCCGAACGCTCTCAGGACATGATCTACATCGCCGGTCCCGGGCACGGCGGCCCGGCGGCGGTGGCGCACGCCTGGCTGGAGGGTTCCTACACCGAGCGCTATCCCGACATCTCCCGGGACGCCGAGGGGATGCGGCGGTTGTTCCGGCAGTTCTCCTTTCCCGGTGGCATCCCCAGCCACGTGGCGCCCGAGACGCCCGGCTCGATCCACGAGGGCGGCGAGCTCGGATACTCCCTGGCCCACGCCTACGGGGCCGCGTTCGACAACCCGGACCTGGTGGTGGCGTGTGTCATCGGTGACGGGGAGGCCGAGACCGGGCCGCTGGCGGCCAGCTGGCACAGCAACAAGTTCCACGCGCCGGGCCGCGACGGCGCGGTGCTGCCGATCCTGCACCTGAACGGCTACAAGATCGCCAATCCGACCGTGCTGGCCCGCATCCCCGAGGCCGAGCTGGTCAAGCTCATGGAGGGCTACGGATACCGCCCGCATCTCGTGTCCGGGGACGAGCCCGAGGCCGTGCACCAGGCCATGGCCGAGACCCTGGAGACGGTGTTCGACCAGATCGCCGAGGGCGGCCGGCCGCCGATGATCATTCTGCGGACGCCGAAGGGGTGGACCGGGCCGCGCGAGGTCGACGGCCTGCCGGTGGAGGGCACCTGGCGCTCGCATCAGGTGCCGCTGTCGAGGGTGCGCGACAACCCCGAGCACCTGGCGATGCTGGAGGAGTGGATGCGCTCCTACCGGCCGGAAGAGCTGTTCGACGCCGAGGGGCGGCCGGTGGCCGAGGTGGTGGGGACGGTGCCCGAGGGGTCTCTGCGGATGAGCGCCAACCCGCACGCCAACGGCGGCGAGCTGCTGCGGCCGCTGGCGCTGGGCGACTTCCGCGAGCACGCGGTCGAGATCAAGTCGCCCGCCACCGCCACCAGCGAGCCCACCCGGGTGCTGGGCGCCTTCCTGCGCGACGTCATCGCCGCCAACCCGCGGACCTTCCGGCTGATGGGTCCCGACGAGACGGCCTCCAACCGGCTGCAGGCGGTCTTCGAGGTCACCGACCGGGCCTGGAACGCCGAGGTGCTGCAGACCGATGAGCACCTGGGGGCGGGTGGCCGGGTGATGGAGGTGCTCAGCGAGCACCTGTGCCAGGGCTGGCTGGAGGGCTACCTGCTGACCGGGCGGCACGGCCTGTTCAACTGCTACGAGGCGTTCATCCACATCATCGACGCGATGTTCAACCAGCACGCCAAGTGGCTGGAGTCCTCCCAGAAGATCCCCTGGCGCAGGCCGGTCGCCTCGCTGAACTATCTGCTGTCCTCGCACGTGTGGCGCCAGGACCACAACGGCTTCTCCCACCAGGATCCCGGCTTCCTGGACGTGGTGATGAACAAGAAGGCCTCCGTGGTGCGGGTGTACCTGCCGCCGGACGCCAACACGCTGCTGTCGACGGCCGACCACTGCCTGCGCTCCCGCGACTACGTCAACGTGATCGTGGCCGGCAAGCAACCGGTGCTGGACCTGTTCACCATGGACGAGGCGATCGCGCACTGCACGCGGGGGCTGGGCGTGCTGGAGTGGGCCAGCACCGACGCCGGGACCGAGCCGGACGTGGTGCTGGCGTGCGCGGGGGACGTGCCCACCCTGGAGACGCTGGCGGCCGCCGCCCTGCTGCGCGAGCATCTGCCCGAGCTGCGGGTCCGGGTGGTCAACGTGGTGGACCTGATGCGGCTGCAACAGTCCTCCGAGCACCCGCACGGCATGTCCGACGCCGAGTTCGACACCCTGTTCACCGCCGACCGGCCGGTCATCTTCAACTTCCACGGCTACCCGTGGCTGATCCACCGCCTGACCTACCGCCGCAACGGCCACGCCAACATCCACGTGCGCGGCTACAAGGAGGAGGGCACCACCACCACGCCGTTCGACATGGCCATGCTCAACGACATCGACCGCTACCACCTGGTGATGGACGTCGTCGACCGGGTCCCCGGGCTGGCCGGGCGCTCGGCGCACCTGCGCCAGCACATGGCCGACGCCCGCCTGCGCGCCCGCGCCCACACCCGCGAGCACGGCGAGGACCCGGCAGAGATCCGCGACTGGGCCTGGCCGTACTGATCAGGCCGTACTGATCAGGGCCCCTGACCCCTGCCCCGATCGCGGGGCAGGGCCCCGGTCGAGCTCGCCGCCGGGTTGCGCGGCTTCCTCGGGGAGGTCAGGGGGGAGATCGCGCCCACCCCCGCACACCCCCTCGTTTGACCTTCGCGGATGGGGTAAGGGAGACGTCACTGCAGCTCAGATGATCGGGGAGGGGAAAATGACCACGTTCGGATACTTCTTGTCGAGCGAGGAACACGGGCCGGCGGAGCTCGTACGGCAGGCCAAGCTCGCCGAGCGGGCGGGCTTCGAGGGCCTGTGGATATCCGACCACTTCCACCCCTGGCTGGACGTGCAGGGCCAGAGCCCGTTCGTCTGGTCGGTGATCGGGGCGGTGGCGGAGGCGACCTCGCTGCCCATCACCACCGCCGTCACCTGCCCGCTGGTCCGCACCCACCCAGCGATCATCGCGCAGGCCGCCGCGACCAGCGCGGCGCTGTCCGGCGGCCGGTTCCGGCTCGGCGTGGGCACCGGTGAGGCGCTCAACGAGCACATCATCGACTCGCACTGGCCCCCGGCCTCCGAGCGGCTGGAGATGCTCGAGGAGGCGGTCGAGCTCATGCGGGAGCTGTGGAGCGGGAAGCTGGTGACCCACCGGGGAGAGCACTACCGCGTCGACACCGCCCGCCTCTACACCCTTCCCGACGAGCCGCCGCCCGTCTACATGTCCGCCTTCGGGGACAAGGCCGTGCAGCTGGCCGGGCGCATCGCCGACGGCTACATCTGCACCTCCCCGAGCGCCGAGCTGGTGGAGAAGTTCCACAAGGCGGGCGGCGCGGGCAAGCCCTCCCAGGGCGGGCTGAAGGTCTGTTACGCCGCCGACGAGGCCACCGGCCGCAAGACCGCGCACCGGATCTGGCCGACCCAGGGCATCCAGGGCGAGGCCTCGCAGCTGCTGCCGCTGCCCCGCCACTTCGAGGAGCTCGCCGAGATGGTGACCGAGGACGATATCGCCGCCCCCTGCGGCCCCGATCCCGAGGTGCACGTCAGGGCGATCAAGGAGTACGTGGACGCCGGCTTCGACGAGGTCTACATCAGCCAGATCGGCCAGGAGCAGGACGCCTTCTTCGACTTCTACGCCAAAGAGGTCCTGCCCCGGCTGCGCTGACACCCCCGAGGAGAAGATCATGAAAGCTCTCACCTGGCACGGCAAGCGCGACGTACGGGTCGAGGAGGTTCCCGACCCGGTGCTCAAGGAGCCGAACGACGCGATCATCAAGGTCACCACCACCGCGATCTGCGGCTCCGACCTGCACCTGTACGAGGTGCTGGGGCCCTTCATGGGACAGGGCGACATCCTCGGCCACGAGCCGATGGGCGTCGTGGAGGAGGTCGGCCCCGAGGTCACCGCCGTCAAGCCGGGCGACCGGGTGGTCATCCCCTTCAACATCTCCTGCGGTCACTGCCACATGTGCGGCCTGAACCTCTTCGCCCAGTGCGAGACCACCCAGGTCCGCGACCAGGGGATGGGCGCGGCCCTGTTCGGCTACACCAGGCTGTACGGCGAGGTCCCCGGCGGGCAGGCCGAGTACCTGCGGGTCCCGCAGGCGCAGTTCGGCCCGATCAAGGTCCCCGAGGGGCCGCCGGACGAGCGGTTCGTCTACCTGTCCGACGTGCTGCCCACCTCCTGGCAGGCGGTGGCGTACGCCGACATCCCCGGCGACGGGAGCGTCACCGTCTTCGGGCTCGGCCCGATCGGGCAGATGACCTGCAGGATCGCCAGGCACCTCGGCTACCGGGTCATCGGCGTCGACGGGGTGCCCGAGCGGCTCGCGATGGCGCGCAGGCACGGCGCCGAGGTGCTCGACGCCTCCGTGACCGGCGACATCCCCGAGGCGGTCAGGGAGCTGACCGGCGGGCGCGGCACCGACTCCGTGATCGACGCGGTCGGCATGGAGGCGCACGGTTCCCCGGTCGCCAAGTTCGCCCACGCCGTCACCGGCCTGCTGCCCGACGCGATCGCCGCCCCGCTGATGTCCAACGCGGGCGTGGACCGGCTGGCCGCGCTCAACCAGGCCGTCGACACGGTACGGCGCGGCGGCACGATCTCCGTCGTCGGCGTCTACGGCGGCATGGCCGACCCGATGCCGATGCTGAGGATGTTCGACAAGGGCGTCACCCTGCGGATGGGCCAGGCCCACGTCAAGCGCTGGATCGACGACCTGATGCCGCTGGTGACCGACGACTCCGACCCCCTCGGGGTCATGGACCTGGCCACCCACCGGCTCCCCCTCGACCGGGCGCCGCACGGTTACGAGATCTTCCAGAAGAAGCGGGACGGGGCCATCAAGGTCCTGCTCAACCCCTGATCACACCGGCACATGTCGTTGGAAGGAGAAAGATGGACGCGATCGTTCTGCTCAAGGACGACCACAAGACCGTCGAGAAGCTGTTCAAGGAGTTCGAGAACGCGGGCGAGCGGGCGTACAAGAAGAAGCGGGAACTCGTCGACCAGATCATCGAGGAGCTCACCGCCCACGCCCACATCGAGGAGCAGATCTTCTACCCGGCCGCCCGCGAGAGCGTTCCGGAGACCTCCGACCACGTCCTGGAGAGCGTCGAGGAGCACCACGTGGTGGTCTGGATGCTCTCCGAGCTGGCCAAGCTCGATCCCAAGGACGAGCGGTTCGACGCCAAGGTCACGGTGTTGATCGAGAACGTCCGCCACCACGTCGAGGAGGAGGAGCAGGAGTGGTTCCCGCAGGTGCGGGAGGCCATGGGGCGCAAGAGGCTCCAGGAGCTCGGTGAGGAGATGGAGAAGGCCAAGCCCACGGCGCCCAGGGACCCGCTCGCCCTGAGCAGCGCCCGCGCCTGACCTCGCCCGCGCCCCGCGGAGAGGTCCCCGGGAAGAGCACGCACGGGCCCCGGTCCCGCGAGGGGACCGGGGCCCGCGTGCCGGGTCCACCCGGAGTGGTCAGTGATGCTGTTCGGTGACGAGGAACGCGACGCCGCCCCCCTCGTCGACGTCGGCGTCCAGCGACTTGTCGTCGAGCATGTCCACGACCTGCGGGTCGAGGAAGATCCGTGCTCCTTCCGACTCCACCACCCTGTCGGCGGATTCGGGGTGTTCCGCGATCGAGAGCACGAGCGATCCGGTCCCGTCGCTCTGGGATGAAATGCGAACCCCGGTATCCGGAGAGTCTGTCACCTGCGAGCTGAGATCCCGGATTACCTGGGCAGCCGTGTCCGTCAATGTGAGCATTGCTCCTCCTTGTCGGTATCGGGCCTTCGATTCTTCGCCCTTGCCCGCTCTCATCCGGCCCAACCATCTCCCCGGTGTTTCCCGCGACCAGGCGATCACGCGAGCGCGCCGCGACCCGGCCGGGCCGGGCCGGCGGTTGACGGCGTGGACGACGGCGCGGACGACGGTGTGGTTTCGGCGGCGGACCGACGGCGGTGCGGAGCCACCGGGCTCTGGTGGATCATGTCTCTGCCGCGTCCCTGGGCGACGGCGGGTGCCGGGCCGGTGAGCCACCGAGCGGTCAGGCCTTCCCGTCGAGGCGGTCGATGTGCTCGGCCGCCTTGCGCGCGGCGATCAGTACGGGGTCCCACACCGGGGCGAACGGGGGAGCGTACGACAGGTCGAGCCCCGACATCTCCTCCACCGTCATCTCGTGCCAGATGGCGACGGCCAGGGCGTCGATCCGCTTGGCCGCGCCCTCCTGGCCGACGATCTGGGCGCCCAGCAGGCGGCCCGTCCCCCGGTCGGCGATCGTCTTGATCTTCATCTCGCGGGCGCCGGGGTAGTATCCGGCGCGCGTGGTGGACTCCACGATCCCGCCGACCGGCTCGAACCCGGCCTCCTGCGCCGCCGCGGTCGTCAGGCCGGTGCGCGCCACCTCGTACTCGCAGATCTTGGACACCGCGGTGCCCACGACGCCGGGGAAGGCGGCGTGCCCGCCGCCGATGTTGATGCCCGCGACGCGTCCCTGCTTGTTGGCGTGGGTGCCGAGCGCGATCGCCACCGGCCGCCGGGAGACCCGGTGGAAGTTCTCGACGCAGTCACCGGCGGCCCAGACGCCCTCCACCGGGGTCCGCATCCGCCGGTCGGTCACGATCCCCGAGGTCTCGCCGACCGGGATGCCCGCGGCCTCGGCCAGCGCGCTGTTCGGCCGGGTGCCCAGCCCCAGGACGACCAGGTCCGCGGGCAGGGTCCGGTTCTCGGTGCGGGCCGCCGTGACCCGCCCGCCGGACTCCTCGAAGCCCTCGATGCGCTCGCCGAGGTGCACCTTCACGCCCAGGTCGCGCAGGGCGTCGGCGACGAGGGCGCCCATGTCGGGGTCGAGCGTGCCCATCGGCTGCTCGGCGGCGTCGACGAGCGAGACCTCCAGCCCGCGCCGTACCATCGCCTCGGCCATCTCCAGGCCGATGTAGCCGCCGCCGACCACCACCGCCCTGCGCGGCTCGTCCTCCAGGGCCCGCAGCAGCGCGATGCCGTCGTCCAGGGTCTGTACCCCGTACACCCCCTCGGCGCCGGCGCCGGGCAGGTCGGGGCGGGCCGGCACGGCGCCGGTGGCGACCACGAGCTGGTCGAACGGCTCCCAGCCCCGGCCGCCCCGCTCGTCGCGCACGGCCACCGCGCGCCGGCCCAGGTCGATCTCGACGACCTCGCTGCGCAGCCGCAGGTCGATGTCCAGCTCGTCGCGGAACACCTCCGGGCGCCGGCTGATCAGCGACTCCACGTCGGTGACCTCCCCGCCCACGAGGTAGGGGATGCCGCAGGCCGAGTAGGAGGCGTGCGCGCCCTTCTCGAAGGCGACGATCCGCAGATCGCCGGGCCCGCGCCGGCGCCTGGCCTGGGAGGCCGCGCTCATCCCCGCGGCGTCGCCGCCGATCACCACCAGTCGTTCCGCCATCGTTCCCATCCCCCCTGTGGACCGCCGATGGTACGGCTTCCTCGGCAGGAGGCTCCCAAACGGCCGCTTCGCCACGCCGCCGCGCTCATCGAGACCTCGGCCGGACGGGCCGCGACGTGGCACCGGAGCGCTAGACCACCTCGAAGTCGGCCATCATCGCCATGTCCTCGTGTTCGAGGTTGTGGCAGTGCATCATGTAGCGCCCCCGGAAGCCCTCGAAGCGCACCAGGACCTCCACCACCTCGTACGGGCGGAGGTCGACGGTGTCCTTCCAGCCGCCGTCCGTGGCCGCCGGGGCCCGGCCGTTGCGTGACAGCACCTGGAAGTGGGCCATGTGCACGTGCACGGGGTGGTGGAAGTCGCTGGTGAGGCGCCAGACCTCGGTGGTGCCGAGCCGGGGGCGGGCCAGCGGGCTGCCGGGCCGGAACGGCAGCCCGTTGATCGTCCAGGCGGCGTCCGGGCCCTGCCCGGTCCTGCGGAAGTCGAAGAGCCGCGAGGCGGCCGCCGACGACCTGACGGCCGGTTCGACCGCCGCCAGGCGCCCCGGCACCGCGCCGTCCTCCCGGGCCCGGCGCGCGACGCGGAAGCGCATCACGTCGCGCGCCGGGCCGGTGCCGAGGGTGTTGACCATCGTCACCTCGGTGCCGACCGGGTAGGCGGAGAAGTCGACGACCACGTCGAACCGCTCGGCGGGGGCCATCGTGATCGCCTCGTGTGCGACGGGGGCGGCCAGCAGCCCGGCGTCGCTGCCGACCTGGACGAACCTGCCGCCGGGGGTGAGCTCCAGCCGGTAGCGGCGGGCGTTGGAGGCGTTGAGCAGCCGCAGCCGGTAGCGGGTGGCCGAGACCTCGAGCACCGGCCAGGGGGCGCCGTTGACCAGGATCACGTCACCCTCGACGCCCTCCATGTAGGCGGCCTCGACCCCGGCGCTCACCAGCAGGCTGGGATCGGTCGCCGGGTAGCGGAACGAGCCGTCCTCCTCGAACGCGCGGTCGCAGATCATCAGCGGGACGTCCCGCTCGCCCCTGGGCAGCGGCAGCGCGTCGTCCTCGTCGTCCCCGACGATCATGAATCCGGCCAGCCCCCGCCAGACCTGCGGGGCGGTGAAGTCCATCCGGTGGTCGTGGTACCAGAGCGTGGCGGCCCGCTGGTCCAGCGGGTACGCGTAGTCCCTGGCCCCGGCGTGCAGCGTCCACTGTGACGGATCCATGCGCATGCCGTGGTGGGAGTGGCCGCCGGGCGGGGGTCGGAAGCCGCGGCCCTCGGCCACCACCAGGTCGGTGGGATAGCCGTCGGAGCCGGCCGGGGTCACCCCGCCGTGCAGGTGCGTGGAGGTCGGCACGGGCAGCTCGTTGCGGACCCGGACCGTGACGGGGCTCGCGCGCCGCACCTGGAAGGTCGGCCCGGGGAAGGTGCCGTCGAACCCCCAGACCTCGGTCGTCGTCCCCGGGACGATCTCCACCTTCGCAGGACGCTGGACCACCTCGTAGTGTCCCGGCCGCGCGGGACGCGCCACGGCGGGGATCGGCAGCGGGACGGTGAACGGCCTGGGCAGCGGCAGCGCGCTGGACAGGACCTGGCCCGCGGTCTCGGCCGAGACCGCACCGCATCCGGCCGCGGCCAGGCCCGTCACGCCGAGCGCGCCGCCCAGGAAACGCCTTCTGGAGATCACGCGGCCGCCCTCCGCCGACCCCGCCACGTCCAGGCGGTCATCCACACGGCCAGGCCGAAGATGACCATCGCCAGCGGGATGTGCGCGGCGACCATGCGCTCCTGACCCAGCACGATCTGGGCGTTCACCAGCGCCAGTTGCAGGACGCTCACCCCGAGCGGCCACAGCGGGCCGCGTCCCGGTCGCCACAGCGCGATCGCGGCGATGAGCTGCAGGCCCACCAGCGCCGTGGTCACCATGGCGCCGAGATTGTGATGGGCCAGCAGGTCCACCTTCCCGGTGACGAACATGCCGGCGGTGACCGCCTGGCCGAGCACGGTCACCAGGTGCAGGGTGGCGGTGACCCGCAGGGACCAGACGATCCAGGCGGGCACGCGGGCCGGATCGGTCCGGGCGGGCACGCGGGCCGGGTCCGCGGGGACGGGCACGCGGGCCCGCCCGGTCGGAGCGGGTGGGGAACTCATGGACACCTCCGTCGGATTTCGGTGTCCAGGTTCCCGGTCCGGGGCGCGGGCGTCGTCATCCCGGCGAAGCGCTCGGCCGTACTTCTCGTGGTGTACACGGGGCCGGTCGCCCCCGGGTGTACGACCGGGGGAGTACGGGTGCCGCGCGGCCCGCCTGACGTCCGCACGCCCCGAAGGGGTGACCCGGCCATGTGGCCGGGTCACCCCTTCGTCCGTCGGTGGCCGTGTGGCGATGCCGCCGTCTCGGCAGAAGAGCGGTATCAGATGATACAAAAACCACAGGATGACGAACAGCTGACCGCAATATTTAGTCCTTATTCCGCAAAGAAGTGCTCGTCGTGCGTTCCCTGCTGTCGTGGATGTGACGCCGAGTGGATCCCCTCAGGCTCCGCAGGCAGGTGGAGCTGCCCGGCGAGGCCGCGCGAGCAGCGAGTTGAGGTCCGGCAATCGACTTCATCCGGGCATGAAGCCCACATCTCGGACTGTCATGACACGTCATCCCCGCGAGCCGGTATGACACCGATCCGCAAAGCGGATGTAAACGCTTGCGAAAGCCGCCGTATGCTTGCGGGTATGACGCGGAGGCTTGCTGAGGTGGCCAAGAGGGTCGGGATGAGCGAGGCGACGGTCAGCCGCGTGCTCAACGGCAGGCGCGGCGTCTCCGAGTCGACCAGGGACGCCGTGCTGACGGCGCTCGACGCCCTCGGCTACGAGCGCCCGACCCGGCTGCACCGCGACCGCGCCCGCCTGGTCGGCCTGGTCTTCCCCGACCTGCACAACCCGGTCTTCCCCGCGTTCGCCGAGGTCGTCGGCGGGGCGCTCGCCCAGCAGGGGTTCACCTCCGTGCTGTGCACGCGCACCTCGGGCGGGCTGCAGGAGGCCGACTACGTCGACCTGATGCTGGCGCAGCACGTCTCGGGCGTGGTCTTCGCCGGAGGCGCGTACGCCGACGGGGACGCCTCCCACGAGCACTACGCGCGCATCCTGGAGCGGCGCCTGCCCGCCGTCCTGGTGAACGCCTCGGTCGGACACCTCGGTTTCTCCCAGGTCTCCTGCGACGACGTCGCCGCCGCCGAGATGGCGGCCGGACATCTGCGCGCCCTCGGGCACGAGCGCGTCGGGATGCTCCTCGGGCCTGCCGACCACATGCCGTCGCGCCGCAAGCTGGAGACCTTCGCCGCCTACGCGCGGGCGCACGGCATGGACTTCGGCGACCGCTTCGTCGAGCACGCCATGTTCTCGATGGAGGGCGGCCAGGCCGCCGCCACCCGGCTGGTGCGGCGCGGGGTCACCGGCCTGATCTGCGGTAGCGACCTGCTCGCGCTCGGCGCGGTGCGCGCCGCCCGGCGCGAGGGGCTGGCGGTGCCGCGCGACGTCTCGGTGATCGGGTACGACGACTCGGCCATGATGAACCGGACCGACCCGCCGCTGACCACGGTGCGCCAGCCGATCGAGGCGATGGGCCGCGCGGCCGTGGACCTGCTGGTCGCCCAGATCGACGCCGCCGCCCTGCCGGGGGGCGAGCTGCTGTTCGACCCCGAACTCGTGGTCCGCGCCTCCACCGCGCCGGCGGCGCCCAGGGCCGGGGCCGTACCGGCCTGACCGTTCCCGAACCGCCGCCGGCTCCTCCCGCCCTCTTCCCGGCAGTCGTCTCTAAAAATTTCGACAGGAAGATGACGTCACCAAGCATCTTCCCGCAAGTGGATGACTCCACTCCGTGTCATGTCCGTGTAGCCCCAGGTGGGGCGGGGTTCTCGCGCGCGGCGGAGGTGTTACCGGAAGATGGCCGATGGATCACTGTCACTTTTTTGCATCTGAATTGACGGGCTCTTGCTAGTTCCTGCACGCCTCTATATGTTTCTCGCAACCGACCCGCCAAGGAGTGCCTCGGATGAAATCCCCCAAGCTCTCGATGCTGCTCGCCGCAGCCATCGCGCTCACCGCCGCCGGGTGCGGCAACGACGACAGCGGATCACAGGCCGCGGAAACCAAGCCGAGTGCCGCCGGGGCCGAGGCTCCGGTCACGATCTCCGTCGGCTGTCAGCCGCCGAAGAGCAACCCGCTGGAGCGCACCGCCTGGGACGAGGACGTGGCAGCGTTCAAGAAGCTGCACCCGCACATCACGATCGACAGCAAGGACGCCTTCCCCTGCATCAACCCGGACACCTTCCAGGCGAAGCTGGCCGGTGGCTCGATGGAGGACGTCTTCTACGTTTACTTCACCGACATCAAGAAGATCATCGCCGCGGGCCAGGCCGCCGACATCACCCCGTACGTCGGCGGCATCAAGTTGCTGAACGACATCAGGCCCGACGTCCTGGCCACCTTCAAGGAGGGTGAGAAGCTCTACGGCCTGCCCAGGAACAACTACTCGATGGGCCTGGTCTACAACCGCAAGCTCTTCACCCAGGCCGGTCTCGACCCCGCCGCACCGCCCAAGACCTGGGCCGAGGTGCAGGCGGCCGCCAAGAAGATCAGCGCCCTCGGCCCCGGATACGTCGGTTTCGGCGAGTACAGCGCCGGCAACACCGGCGGCTGGCACTTCGCCGCCTCCCTCTACGGGCGCGGCGGCGAGATGGTCACCCCCGACGGCAAGTCCGCGGCCTTCAACAGCCCCGAGGGCAAGGCCGTCCTGGAGAACCTCAAGACCATGCGCTGGACCGACAACAGCATGGGCGCCAAGCAGCTCCTCCAGTGGGAGGACCTGATGCGGATGATGGGCGGCGGCAAGCTCGGCATGATGATCGGCGCCCCCGACGTCGTCCAGGCCGTCAACAACGACTTCAAGGGCAAGTTCGAGGACTACGGGGTCACCGCCCTGCCCGAGGCAAAGGCCTCGCTCAGCGGCGGCGACGGCTACATGATCAACCCCAAGGCCACGCCCGAGAAGATCAAGGCCGCCATGCTGTGGCTGGAGTTCCACGAGCTGACCCCCGGTCAGGGCCAGTTCAACTACGCGCGCAGCAAGCAGCAGGGCCGCCCCGTCGGCCTGCCGATCCCCGACCTGTACGGCGACACCGCGCCGGGCAAGGAGATCACCGAGCTGCGCAAGGCGAACGCCACCGTCCCCGTGGAGAACTTCGCCCCCTTCGTGGAGGGTTCCGCGGCCATCCAGAACAAGCTTGAGCCGCCGAAGTCGCAGGAGCTCTACGCGATCCTCGACGTGGCCATGTCGGCGGTGCTGACCAGGCAGGACGCCGACATCGACAAGCTCCTCGCCGACGCCGAGGCCAAGGCGAACAAGGTGCTGGCGAAGTCGAGCTGACCTTCTGACACCCGGGGTGCCGGCCCGTCGGCCGGCACCCCGACACTCATGTTGATATCGGGAGTCAACCGATGACCACTTTGACCGTGAAAGGTCCACGGCGGCGAAAGCCGGGAGCGTTCCGGCGAGGGCTGCGACGCAACCTGACCGCCTACGGGTTCCTGTGCGCGGCGCTGATCTGTTTCGCCTTCTTCTCCTGGTACCCCATGGTGAGGGAGGTCCTGCTCAGCTTCCAGCAGACGAACTTCGTCGACGACCCCACCTGGGTCGGCCTGGACAACTTCCGTACCGTGACGGAGGACTCGGCGTTCGCCCAGGCGTGGATCAACACCATCGCCTTCACCGGCCTGGCGCTCGTGTTCGGCTACGTCGTCCCGTTCGTGGCGGCGATCGTCCTGAACGAGCTGCGGCACGCGCGGGCCTACCTGCGGTTCATCGTCTACCTCCCGGTGATGCTGCCGCCCGCCGTCGGGGTGCTGCTGTTCAAGTGGTTCTACGACCCGGGCGCCGGCCTGTTCAACCAGATCCTGGACCTGGCGCACCTGCCGGCCCTGAGCTGGCTCGACTCCACCGACACCGCGCTGATCTCCCTCGTCATCGTCTCCACCTGGATGAACCTGGGAACCGGCACGCTGATCTACCTCGCCGCGCTGCAGAGCATCCCCGGCGAGCTGTACGAGGCCGCGGAACTGGACGGCGCCGGGCTCTTCAAGCGGGTCTGGCACGTGACGATCCCGCAGACCAGGCTCATCCTGCTGGTGATGCTGCTGCTGCAGATCGTGGCGACCATGCAGGTCTTCATCGAGCCGTACCTGCTCACCGGCGGCGGCCCGGAGAACGCGACGCTCACCGTCGCCTACCTCATGTACCAGTACGCCTTCAACTTCGGCGACTTCGGCGCCGGAGGCGCGCTCGGGCTGATGCTCATGGTCGTGCTGATGGTGTTCTCCGCCTTCTACCTGCGCCTGTCGCGGGACAACCAGAGCTAAGGAGGCAGCTGAGCCGATGTCGAACCTCACCGTTCAACCACGTCGCCCGGCTCCCGCCCCGCCGCAGGAGCGGGGTTCCGGGAAGAGTGCCCGGCGGCCGCGCAAGCCCAAGGAGCCGACCAGGGAGTTCCGGAGCCTGGTCTCCCCGCACACCCTCACCACCCCGCACGGGCGGCTGATCTACCGCGCCGTGCTGACCTTCGTGGTGCTCCTGTTCACCGCCGTGTTCGTGTTCCCTCTCTACTGGATGGTCACCGGCGCGCTCAAGACCCCCGAGGAGCTCGCCCAGATCCCGCCGAGCTTCTTCCCGACGTCGTTCGACTTCGGCGTGTACGCCGAGGCGTGGGACCAGCTGGACCTGGGGTTGTTCCTCACCAACACCGTCATCTACGCCGGCGGCGCCTGGCTGTTCACGCTCGCCGTCGACGTCTCGGCCGCCTACGCGCTGTCGAAGCTGCGGCCGGTGCTGGGCAACCTGGTCCTGGGCATGATGCTGGCCACACTCATGATCCCGCCGATGGTCATCCTGCTGCCCGCCTACCTGACGGTCAAGGACATGCCGATCTTCGGCTGGGACCTGCTGAACACCCCGTGGGTGATCTGGCTTCCCGCCGCGGCCAACGGGTTCTTCATCTTCCTGCTGAAGCGTTTCTTCGACTCGATCCCCAGGGAACTGCTGGAGGCCGCCCAGATCGACGGCGCCTCTCCGGCGCGTATCCTCTGGTCGATCGTGCTGCCCGTCTCCCGGCCGATCCTCGGAGTGGTGTCCATCCTCTCCGTGGTCAACGTCTGGAAGGATTTCGTCTGGCCGCTGCTGGTGCTGCCGGACGGGGAGAAGATGACGATCAGCGTGGGCATCGCCTCGCTCTCGGCGCAGATGCCGCAGAACGTGCTGATCGCCTCGCTGGTGATCGCGAGCATCCCGACGATGATCGTTTTTTTCGTCTTTCAGCGCAGCATCATGGCCGGCCTCACCGCCGGCAGCCTCAAGGGCTGACCTCGTCACCCACCCACAGCTACTAAGGAGTTGTTCCAGCATGTCCGAAACGTGGTGGCGGGGAGCCGCGATCTACCAGGTCTATCTCCGGAGCTTCGCCGACGGCAACGGCGACGGCGTCGGCGACCTCGCGGGACTCCGCGCGCGCCTGCCGTACCTCTCCGACCTGGGCGTCGGCGCGATCTGGCTCAACCCCTGGTACCCGTCGCCGATGGCCGACGGTGGGTACGACGTGGCCGATTACCGTGACATCGAGCCATCGTTCGGCACGCTCGCCGAGGCGGAGGAGTTCATCGCCGAGGCGCATGCCCTGGGCATCAAGACGATCACCGACATCGTCCCCAACCACGGCTCCCACCGGCAGAAGTGGTTCCTGCAGGCGCTGGAGGCCGGGCCGGGCTCCGCCGAGCGGGAGCGCTTCCACTTCCGTGCGGGCCGGGGGGAGAACGGCGAGCTGCCGCCCAACGACTGGCAGTCGATCTTCGGTGGCCCCGCGTGGACCCGGATCGCCGACGGCGAGTGGTACCTGCACCTGTTCGCCCCCGAGCAGCCCGACTTCAACTGGGACAACCCGGAGGTCGTCGAGGAGTTCCACGACGTGCTGCGGTTCTGGTTCGACCGGGGGGTGGACGGCATCCGGATCGACTCGGCCGCCCTGCTGGTCAAGGACATGGACAGCCTGGGAGGCGAGGAGGCCTACACCGACCTCGACGGCGTCCACGAGATCTACCGCGGCTGGCGCAGGGTGGCCGAGGAGTACGAGGACAGGATCCTGATCGGCGAGGTGTGGCTGCCCGACCAGGAGCGGTTCGCCCAGTACCTTCGCCCCGACGAGATGCACACCGCGTTCAACTTCGACTTCCTGGCGTGCACCTGGGACGCGGCCGCGCTGCGCGGGTCGATCGACCTGACCCTGGCCACGCACATCCCGCTGGGCGCGCCCCCCACCTGGGTGCTGTCCAACCACGACGTGACCCGCCCGGTGACCAAGTACGGCAGGGCCGACACCTCCTTCAGCCACGCCGACCGCAAGCACGGCATGCCCTCCGACCCGGTGCTGGGCGAGCGCAGGGCGCGCGCGGCCGCGCTGCTGGCGATGGCGCTGCCCGGCGGCCTCTACGTCTACCAGGGCGAGGAGCTGGGGCTGCCGGAGGTCGAGGACATCCCCGACGACCTGCGCCAGGACCCGATCTGGATCCGCTCGGGCCGCACCGACCGCGGCCGTGACGGCTGCCGGGTGCCGCTGCCGTGGTCGGGCGACGAGCCGCCGTTCGGGTTCGGCGCCGGGCCGACGTGGCTGCCGCAGCCGCTGGAGTGGAAGGCGCTGACGGCCGAGGCGCAGGCCGCCAACCCCACGTCCATGTTCACCCTCTACCGCGCCGGGCTGCACCTGCGCCGCGAGCTGCTCGGCGACGGCACGCTGACCTGGCTGGACGCGCAGGACGAGGTGCTGGCCTTCCGCCGGGAGTCCGGCCTGGTCTGCGTGGTCAACCTCGGCCAGGAGCCGGCCTCCCTGCCCGAGCACGAGTCGGTCCTGCTGGCCAGCGGCCCGCTGGAGGGGAACCTGCTCCCCTCCGACACCGCCGTCTGGCTCCGTACGGCCTGACCCCGCACCCCTCGGGACTCCCGACTCGGGGCCGCCGGCGTCCCGGCGGCCCTGGGCGCCCCTGACCGGCCGGACCCCGTTGGCCCCGGTGATCAGTGTGACGGTCATGGGTTTCACACGGTCCGATCGTCGATGAACTCGTACATCTGATCGAACCTGTGGGCGCTGAGCTCATCGATGTAGCGCGGGTGGAACCCGCGCAGATCACTGTCGGACATCAGATGTCCCTTTCTGTACGGCAGTTGCAGGGCACCGGGTAAGGCGATCCCGGTGCCCTCGAGAAGCCCATGGGAGTCGACCTGCGTCGATTTCCGCATCGATCACTTCAGAAGGGCGTGGACCTGTGGGGACGGAGACGGGTGACCGCGGTCAACGGTCATGCGAAACCGGCCGGGACGGCTCGTGAACGTCGAGAAGCGTCACAGCCCGGCCAGGCTGCGCAGAACGCAGGAGTCGTCGCTTCAAGAATCAGCCGGGCACCTTGACCGAGACGCGGCAGGGGACTCTCCACCGGCAGCGCCTGATGCTCTTGGTGCCGAACCAGGTTGACAAACACAGGCTGTCCGCGAAGGCGGACACCGGGCGGTTCTCAGCAGGGTGGCCAGTTGCGCAGGGCGGCGTCGGCCATGTCCTGGAGTTCGTCGCGGCCGACGCCGCCGGCGGCTTGCACGGCGATGCCGTAGGTCAAGGCGGTGACGTAGCGAGCGAGCAGCGCCGGGCTGGTCCCCGGTGGTAGGTCGCCGTCGTCGACGGCTCGTTCGAACCGTTCCCGGATGCGGGAGTAGCCGCTGTCGCGCCACGCGACGAGGAGGTCGCGGGCTCCGCGGCTGGAGTCGCCGGCGGCCAGGGCGCCTTGGACGCCCAGGCACCCGTTGGGACCGGTCGGGCGGGTGGTGGTTCGGACGGTGCCGGCAAAGATCGCGGTGACGACGCCGAGGGCGGTCGGCTCGTCCAGGGCTCGGGCCAGGTAGGCGCTCGGGCCCTCGGTGTAGCGCTCCAGGGCCTTGCGGAAGAGCTCCTCCTTGTTGCCGAAGGCGGCGTACATGCTGGTGGTGGAGATGCCCATCGCGTCGGTCAGGTTGGCCAGACTGGCCCCCTCGTAGCCCTGCTCCCAGAACATCAGCAGGGCGCGCTCGAGTGCCTCGTCGGCATCGAATCCCCGCGGCCGGCCGATCGGGCGGGGCTTCCCGGTCTCCACTCCCGCAGTCTAACCATTCTGTAGTGATCGATGCAGAATACGCTGACCTCTGCTTCCACCTCGATCGATATCGATGCGGAAGCAGAGGGTACTCCACACGGGACTGCGTGAAGGCAAGACCACTCCGGTCAGCCGATCAGGTCTTCAGGGGCGTCCTTCGTCCTGTCCACGTGAACCGAGCCGTCAGGCGTCGAAGCGCCGGCGGGCGGTCTCGATGTGGCCGAAGTGCTGGTGGGTCCAGCCGCAGATGAGGTCAACCGTCGCGCGCAGGGCCTGGCCCGGCGCGGTGAGGGTGTACTCGACCCGCGGCGGCACCGTGGGATACACCTTCCGCTCGGCCAGGCCGTTGCGCTCCAGCATGCGCAGATTCTGGGTGAGCATCTTGTGGCTGATGCCCTCGACCTCGTCGCGCAGTTCGCTGAAGCGGAGGGTGCGCTCACCGAGAGCCTCGATGATGAGCAGCGCCCACTTGTTGGCGACATCCGAGAAGATCTCCCGCGCCAGGGAGTCCGCGCGCCTCAGGTCCGCTTCGTCGGCCGTGCCCGCGAACTGCTTGGTCACCATGAGGTTCCCCAGTCTCTAAAAAGTGCGTTCTTCCACGTCAGCGCACACTCTCCTATGGTTTCCGAGTAACCGCAAGAGAGCACGGGCGCCCCTCCGGCGCCTCGATCACATAACCGATCAGGAGATCTCGTGACTGTTTCGCTCATCAACCCCGACAGGCATGTCCAGGTCCCGCTCTACCACCACGTCGCGGTGGCGAGGGGGAGCAGGCAGGTTCACATCGCGGGACAGGTCGCCTGGGACGAGAACGGCGAACTCGTGGCACCGGGCGACCTCGCCGGGCAGGTCACCCAGGTCTACCGCAACGTCGCCAAAGCGCTGGACGCGGCCGGAGCGACGTTCCACGACGTCGTCCGCGTCACGTGGTACGCCGCAGGCTGGAAGAGAGAGATGTACGACACCTTCAACGCGGGCGTCGAACAGGCGGCCCGCGAGTTCGACATCGCCACGCCACCGGCCGCGCTGATCGGAGTGGACGTGCTTTTCGAGCCCGGCATCCTCATCGAGGCCGAAGTCACCGCGGTCATCGACTGAAGCGGTCACACCAGGTGCGAGTAGCGGGGACCTGCGACGTCCGGGCGACTTGAGTGTGCCCCCAGGGCATGGTGTTCGCTCATGAGCGCGGCAACCGATTCGACCCCGAGAGGAAACCCTTCCCGATGGATGTGCCAGGACCCGACGATCTCCGAGACGCGACGAGTCGCCCGAACCCCGTGGCCTCGAGCAACCCGGGCCCCTTGATGCAGGAGCGCTCCCGGCCGGCCGTCGACGACTCCCGGCCGTTCGGCGCGCACCTCCGCATGAGCTGGTGGAAGCCGCTCGTGGTCATCATCGTGCCGCCGCTGGTGATGGTGGTCCTGCAGATCCTGCTCTACCAGATCGTCGGCATCGTCGAGGGCAGCGGCGACCCGATGGCGGCCACCTTCACGCCGTTGAAGTTCCTGGCCGTCAACGTCAGCGTGGGCGCGGCCGGTGCGCTGGCGATCGGGCTCCTGGCGTGGACGGCGAAGGTGCCGTGGCGCAGCCTGATCAGCTCACCGCGAGCGTTCGACGCGCGCCGCTTGACGCAGTACCTTCTCGGCGCGGCGCCGCTGCTGGGCGCCGGGATCGGCGTCGTGGCCCTGGTCGCCCCCGACGCTCCGGGCTGGACCGCCTTCGGCGTGAGCGCCACGACGATCGCCATGCTGGTGATCACCCTCCTGACCACTCCGATACAGGCCGCCGGGGAGGAGCTGATGTTCCGAAGCGCCGTGCTGCCCGCCGCCGCATCCTGGGTGCGTGCGGTTCGCCCGGCGCTGGTCGTCGGGCTCGTGGTCTCCAGCCTGGCCTTTGCCGTGGTCCACGGGTCGACCGACCCCTGGCTGTTCGGCTACTACGTCGTGTTCGGCGTCTGCACCGGGCTGATGGCGATCATCAGCAGGGGCGTCGAGGCGCCGGTCGCGTTCCACGTCGCCAACAACGTCGTGGCGACGACCGTCAATACACTGATGGCGGACGGCGAGGCGTTCCCTCTCGACCGATCCACCGACACCGGCGACGCGTCCCTGCTGATCCTCGCCGCCGTCAACGTCGGCATGGTCGTCCTGGTCTGGCTGCGCGAGCGGCGTCGCCGGACCCGCGGAACCGCATGAGGAGGCGGGCAACCCATGACCTGGAGCACTCGTGAGATAGCCGAGCTCGCGGAGACCACGGTGAAGACGGTGCGCTACTACCACGAGATCGGCCTGCTCGACGAGCCTGACCGCGAACCCAATGGCTACAAGCGGTACGAGGTCCACCACCTGACGCGGCTGCTGCAGATCAGGCGACTGACCGGGCTGGGCGTGCCGCTCGCACAGGTGGCCGCGATGGGAACGGACGCCGACGGTCAAGCCTCGATCTTCCGGACCGTCGACGCCGAGCTCGAGGCGACGGTGGAGCGACTCCAGAAGATCCGGCAGGCACTGGCCACGCTGTCCGAGCCGGGCGCGTCAGCGGACGTGCCGACCGGGTTCAGCGGCGTTGCGGAGCACCTGCGCGACAACGATCGCGCCCTCCTCACGATCTACGCCCAACTGTTCTCGGACGAGTCGATGGACGCCGTACGGCGGACCCTCGAGGCACGCCCCAACCTCGCACTCGACGAGGAGTTCCGCGACCTCCCCGAGGACGCCGACGACACCACGAGGCAGGCCCTCGCCGAGCAGATCGCACCGTTCATCGACGGCGCGACCACCGATCACTCGGTCACGTTGGAGCTCAAGGCCTCCGCGCCGCGGCAGGTCCGAGCTGCCCGAACCGCCCTCGGCCGTGCCCTCGAAGCCCTCTACAACCGCGCTCAGATCGACGTGCTACGCCGGGCACAGATGATCAGCACAGCCGGTGGCGATGTACGCTCAGGGCCGCGCGACGGAGTCGGTGGAGGGGAGTAACACCCGGAAGGAATCTCCCTGAGACGCAGCACAGCGTGCCGGCAGAACTCCGCCGCACCGCTCGGTCGATCTCACCGGCGCGCGGGGCGCGGATCACCCGCCGGGGCACTCCAGGGGCGACGCTCGTCGAATTGCCGCCGAGCCTGACGCGGACCGGATCCTCGAAGCCATCGACGGCGAGGAGCCGCAAGCTCGGTCGTTCACGGCGGAGAAGCCGACAGCGGGATCTCGGTGAGGTCGAACGCCTTGGCGCCGCGCTCGCCGTCCCAGATCATCATGTTGCCGTACGTGCGCGCCGTGGCCACCGGCACGGCGGAGAGCTCGTCGACGTCCTGGAGAAGGCGCCGGAAGCGGAAGACGGCCGTCGGGCCGAGCCTGTTCACGACGCCGGTCATCAGCCGCGTGAGATTGAACCTGAACAGCGCCGAGCAGGGCAGCACGCGATGGTTGTCGCGCAGGCGGGAGAAAACCTCCCGGTGTGCCGGATAACGCGCCGAGTAGGCGTCGCACACCCGCTGCGAGAAATAGCCGCGATAGTGGACACCGCGCCGGTCGAAGCCGAGCCTTTCGTCGGAGACGGTGAACTCCCCGGTGCCGTAGGTGCTCGTGAGGAGGATGTCCGCGCGGGGTTCGAGAAAGACGCTCTCGTAGTAGGCGGCCTTTTCCTCCAGGCGTCGCAGGAGTGCCCCGCCCGGGGCGAAGGTGCCTCGCTCCCCGCGCATGTCGAAGATCCACGGGGGCGGGGTCAGGGTGTCCGCCTTGGTGAGGAGGAAGGTCAGCTTGCTCATGACGAGCCGCCGCGTCTCGATCGCGACACCGTCGAGCAGCCCGCTCAGGCACTGCTCGTCGTAGGCGGTGGAGCGGCTGTCGGCGTGGAAGGCCCAGATGACGACGTCGCACTGGACCAGCCTCTCCAGGTACATGGCCAGGTAGGTCTCGTCGGCGGCGGCGGACTCCCCGATTCCCGGCATGTCCCAGAAGGTCAGCATGTGGCCCGAGGCGCCGGGTACCGAGACCGGCTCCGGTCTCCGGGTGACCGGCCGGACGTGACCGACGGCGAGATCGGTGCCGAACAGGCAATTCAGCAGCGAAGTCTTACCTACTCCCGTTTGTCCCATTATTGCCACACTTAGTGGTTTATCTAATTCGGCACTTCTTCCGCGCCGGCCATTCTCTCCGGCCTTTCTCCGCGGGCCGTCGCCCGGCGGGCCGATGGAAAAATCATCGATCTTGGCCATGCGGTCATCTCCTGTGACATCGTTGTCGAGCGCTTCGAGCTGCTTTTCACGCTCCTGTCCACGATGGGGCGGACGACCTTGCGACGACCTTGCAGCCGGAGCCGTCGCCGGAAAACACGAATCGATCCCCCCGGGCGGTGGACGTGGCGAGCTTCGAGATCAGGTTGTTCGGCGCGGTGGACATCGTGATCGACGGGGTGCCGCAGAAGATCAACCCGCAGCTGGCGAAGACGCTGGCGATGCTGGTCTCCGCCCGCGGCCCGATCTCCCCGGCCGCCCTGGCCGCCGGGCTGTCGGAGCCCTCCGCGGACAGGCACGTGGAGGTGGCGCCGCCGGTCTCGCGGCTGCGCGGGCTACTGCGCGGCAGCGGGCTGGACATCCCGCGGGCCAGGCGCTCGCACGTCTACGAGCTGGTCGAGGACGCCCCGGGCCGCCTCGCCGCCACCGTCGACACGCGGAGGTTCGAGGCGTACCTGCGCGACGGGCGGACGCTGCTGGAGAGGGGCGACCTCGCCGCGTCCCTGCGGACGTTGCGGGAGGCCCTCGGGGAGTGGTCCGGCGACCCGTTCGCGTCGCTGGCGGGCGGGTGGATCCCGCCCAGGGTCTGCGAGAGCTACCACGCCCGGCTGCGGGAGCGGCGCCGGGAGCTGATCAGGCTCGTCGCCCGCGTCGCCATCCGGCTCGACCTGCTGGGCGACGCGGCGTTCCTCACCGGCGAGGTCGCCGCCGAAGGGCAGGAGGACAGCGGCCCGCTGTGGCTGCTGCGCTTCCTCATCACCCTGCGCGACGAGGGAGCGGTCACCGCGAGGGAGCTGATCGAGCGGCGCCGCGCGATCTCCCCGGGGGACGACGCGGTGAGCCGGGCGCGGGACCTGCTGGCCCTGCGCGGGCACGGCCTCGGCCGCCCGCCGTCGCCGCCCCCCGCCGCCCGCGGGCACGCCTACGGTCACGGTGGCCCGCGGTCCCTGATCGGCCGCAGGGACGAGGTCCTCCGGCTCTCCGCGCTGGCCGGGCGGCTCGAACGCGGCGAGCCGGTGGCCCTGGCCGTCTGCGGCGTCCCCGGAGTCGGCAAGACCAGGCTGGTGGAGGAGCTGGCCGTGCTCCTGCCCCCGAGGATGCGCATGGTGACCGTCCCGTGCCAGGAGTTCGGCGACCTGCAGCCGTGGCGGGTGCTGGTCGGGACCCTCTGGGAGGACCTGCGGCGCGACCTGGCCGCCCCGGCCGTCCCGCTCGGCGCCGAGGAGCGCGAGACGCTGGAGGGCCTGATGTCGGCGGGCCTGTTCGTCTCGCTCGGCGGGCCCGGCCACGAACGCGATCCGCGGCGGCTGGTCGCCCTCCTGGTCTCCCTGCTGCGCCTGACCGCCGGCGCCGGTCTCCTGGTCGCCTTCGACGACGCCCACCTGCTCCGCTCCGACGCCGAGGAACTGCTGCACAACGTGCGGGAGGCCCTCGGGGAGGCCCCCGTCGGCTTCGTGCTCACCGACCGCTCCGAGCCGTCGCGCCGGCGGGGACGGATGGACGTGCTGGCCCTGTCCCGGCTGGGGGCCGCGGAGGTGGCGGAGTGGCTGGGCGCGGCGTGGGGCCGCGAACCGACGCGCGCCGAGACCTGCAGGGCCGTGGACGAGACCGGGGGGCTGCCGCTGGACCTGTGCCGGATCACCGAGGCCGGTGACCTCCCCCGCGACCGCCCCCGGCACGACACCGCCTCCAGCCCGATGTTCCGCTGGCTCGCCGCGGCGGCCGTCACCGCCCTGGGCAGGGAGATCGACCCCGATCTCGTCGCGGGCATGCTGGAACTCGACACCCGGGAGGCGAACCGCAGGCGCGCGGTGGCCGTGACGGCCGGAACGGTCGTCGACCACCAGGGACTGCGCTTCGGTCACGACACGGCCAGGGAGAGCCTGCTCCAGGAGCTGAGGCGCCATCCGGCACTCGCCATGGAGCTGCACCGCCGGGCGTTCGAAAGCCTGGACGAGCGGATGGCGCGGACGACCGGGGACGGCTGGATCGACCCGGCGCTGCCGGTGCGCGTCGCCGAACACGCCCGCTCCTCGGGAAGCGGGCTGGCCCGGGAACGTGTCGCCGCGGCCTGCCTGGGCGCCGCGCGGGCGCAGCAGCGCGGCTTCGCCACCGAGGGGGCGATCACGTGGGCGCTGGCCGGGCTGGAGCTGCGGTGCGACACCGAGACCCGGACCGGCCTGCTGATCACGCTGGGGGACGCGCGCACCGACGCCGGCGACCTGGAGGAGGCCGAGCGCCTGTACCTGCGGGCCCACCGCGACGGCGAGAGCCTGCCGAGGCTCGCGGCGGTGGCGGCCATCAGGCTGGCGCGCCGCTGGTCGGATCCCGGACAGGCCGACCGGCAGCTGCTGCACGTGCTGAGCGACAGCCTGGAGGCGCTCCGCGACGACACCGGCGAGGAGGCGGTCCCGCTGCGGCTGCAGCTGCGGGCGCATCTCGCCCACAAGCTGACGATGGCGGTCAGCGACAGCCTCGACCCCACGTACGCCGGCCTGCGGCCCGGGGTGGAGCTGGCCCGCGCGACGCTGCGCGAGCTGGAGGAGTCCGGGGCCGGGCCGCTCATCCGCTGCGAGGTGCTGAACGAGTGCAGATGGGGCCTGTACGACTTTGCGCACCCGAAGGAGCTGCTGGGCATCGCCGAGCGGCTCCAGGAGGCGAGCATCCAGGCGGCGTCCGCGCACTTTCGCAGCGAGGCCATGGTCGCCCTCACGATCGACCAGCTGAGGCTGGGCCGCCTAAGAGAGGCCGCCGCCACCGTGGCCGGTCACCGCAGGCACGTCGCGCGCAACCACCGGGTCTTCGGCCCCTGGCTGCAGACCACCCTCGACACGCTGATGGACGTGTGGCACGGGGAGTTCGGCCGCGCCGAGGAGCGCGTCCTGGCCGAGTGGGAGCAGCTCGGCAAGGAGGGCGAGAGCGGGGGAGTGGCCGCCGACACCCTGCGGCAGACCCTGATCGGGCAGCACTACTGGCTGCTGCGTGAGCAGGGAAGGCTGGGAGAGCTCTTCGGCTCCGGGCTCGCCAGGCAGGTGGTGGAGTACGAGTACTTCCCGATCTGGCGCGCGGCGCTCATCCTGGCGCTCTGCGAGATCGGCGGGCACGAGGACGCGAGGGACCGGCTGAGGGCGTTCTTCCGTGAGACCTCCGATCTCGGCGCGCTGCCGCCCGACGGGTGGTCGGTTCCGACGCTGGCCCTGCTGGCCGAGTCGTGCGCGCTCCTCATCGAGGCGGGCCACGGCGATCCCGAGCTGTCGCGGTGCGGCGCCCTCGTGCGAGAGCGGTTGTCGGCCCATCGGGGGCAGATCGCGCTCGCCGGGTGGCCCACGATCCTGCTGGGGCCGACGGACCGCTATCTCGGGCTGCTCGCGCTGGCCGAGGGGGACGCCGAGGAGGCGCTGCGGTGCTTCGACGAGGCGCTCCCGCTCGCCGGCGCCGCCTCACCGCTGATCGCGCACCTCCACCTCGACCGTGCCAGGGCGCTGCGCCTGCGGGACGGCGCGGGCGCCTCGGGGGTCCTCTTCGGAGACGCCTTCGGAGGCTCCGAAGAGGATTCCGCCCGCCTGCTCCGCCGCGCGCTGCGCCTGGCCGAGCGCCTGGGCATGGCCGGGGTCGCCGCCCGGGCCCTGTCGCTGCTGTGACCTCCTACGACTCGGGATCGCGCGCGAGCACCGACCGCCCGCCGTCGACGGGCACGGTCGCGCCGGTGACGAAGCCGGCGTCGTCGGAGAGCAGGTGGGCGATCACGGCCGCGACCTCCCGGGGCCGCGCCACCCTGCCCAGCGGGTGCGACAGCGCCATCTCCCGCTCGATACGGGCCGCGCCGGCAGGCCCCTGGGCGCCGAGGAACTCCGCGTAGCGCTCGGTGTCCACCGAGCCCGGCGCCACGGCGTTGACGCGGATGCCGCGCGGGCCGTACTCGACCGCGAGCGCACGGGTCATCCCCTCGACGGCCGCCTTGGCGGTGACGTACGGCAGGCAGCCGGGGACCGCCTGCCGCGCCTGGTGCGAGGAGACGTTGACGATCGCGCCCGGGGTTCCCGCCGCGAGGAAGCGGCGGACCGCGGTCGCGCACCCGACGACGGCGGCGTTCAGGTTGGCCGCGATGAGATCCAGCACCTGTCCGGTCGTGGCGGAGTGGAGGGAGGCGTCCCGGAACACGGCGGCGTTGTTGACCCAGCCGGAGAGGGGGCCCGCGGCCCGCGCGAGCTCGGCGGCCCGCTCCGCCACGGTCTCGTCGGCCGCGTCACCGGCGACACCGGCCAGGCGTGCGCCGGCGGGGTGGCCGTCCAGCCAGGTCAGGGCCGCCGGGTCGCGCTCGACGGCGACGACGGCGCCGCCGTCGCCGAGCAGGCGCTCGACCACCGCCCTGCCGATGCCGCGACCCCCTCCCGTCACCACGTACGAACGGCTCATGCTCTTCCCCTCCCGCCGACGCGCTCCCGCCCGCCGCGACGCGGACCGGTGTTCCTCTCCCGCCCGGACGCAGGGCTGTTCCCTCCCCATGAGACGTGATCGTCCGCGAAAATGTCAACTACTTCTATCGAAGCACTTCGATAGCTTCGGGCGCTTGATACGATTCCTGCCGGCGGCGAGACCGCGCTTTCGGAAGGAGGGCCGCATGGCGACACGGACGACCATCTACGACGTCGCCGCCGCGGCGGGCGTCAGCATCTCCACCGTGTCGCTGGTCCTCAACTCCCCGGCCCGGGTCAGCCAGGCGACCAGGCACAAGGTCCTCGCGGCGGCGGACGCGCTCGGCTTCGTCCCCAAGCAGGACGCGGTCGCCAAGGCGCGGCGCGGCGTGGGGCGCGTCGGTGTCATCGCGCCGTTCACCTCGTACCCGTCCGTCGCCCGGCGCCTGAACGGCATCCTGCGAGCCGTCGGCCACCGGCCCCTGGAGGTCGTCCTGTTCGACCAGGAGTCGGCCGCGCAGAGCTCCTCGCCGTTACTCGCCAGCCTGCCCGTCACCGGCCGCCTGGACGGGCTCATCGTCGTCAGCCTCTCCCTCGACGAGGCGGTGGCCGACCGTCTGACCGACCTGCGGCTACCCGCGGTCCTGGTGGACGTCCGCCATCCCCGCTTCGACTCCGTGCACACCGACGACGCCACCGGCGGCCGGCTCGTCGCCGAGCATCTGATCAGCCGTGGTCACCGCCGATTCGGCTTCCTCGGTGAGGCGCAGAGATCCGGGCTGTACGTCTCGCCGTCCCAGCGACGGCTGGCGGGCTACCGCGCGGCCCTGGCCGAGGCCGGCCACCCCCTCGCCGACGCCGACGTGCGGCTGACCGCGCACGGCGTCGCGCCGGCCCGCGCCGCCGCCGGGAAGCTGTTGTCGGCACCGGACCGCCCGTCCGCGGTCTTCGCCGCCGACGACACCCTCGCGGCCGGAACTCTGAGGGCCGCCCACGACCTCGGCCTCGCCGTCCCCGGCGACCTGGCGGTGGTCGGCTTCGACGACAGCGACCTGGCCGACGCCCTTGATCTCACCACCGTGCGCCAGCCCCTGGAGGAGTCCGGGCACGCCGCGATGGAACTGCTCATCCAACGACTCGACCGGCCCGGGACCGCCCGCGAGGTGGCGCTGAGGCTGCGACTGGTCCCACGCGGCACGAGCTGACCCGGGCCCCTCGTCCGGCCGCCGGAGGGCCCCCACACCCTAAAGATCATTTTTTGGCGTACGGTCTCGTTCCGATGTACCTTGCAAGCCGTGTCACCGGGGGTACGTCTCCACCGGGTGAGCACCTCGCCGGGCGATCTTCCCCCGGGTTGGTAACCATGACTGCTGTAACCGTGGTCACCAGCCTCGAGGAGCGCTTCGTGGAAGGCCTCCCACTCGGGTCCGCGTCACCCGGGGCAAAGTAACTCTGGGTGACGATGGAGACGGGGGTGCTCTGCTGACCGTGGCCCCAGCTCCTAGGTAGATCACCCTGTCAGTGGCTGCTGAGAGGGCGCCAAGGTGGCCGCTTCCGGTCGTGTTATTGGCGCGAGAGTGCGCGAGTGAGGCCTGCCAGGATGGTCGTTGCGAGGGTCCACCCTGCAGTGATCATCGTGGCGGCGAGCCACTGTTGTGCGCCGCGCGGGCCGAAGGCCGTCTCTTGTCCGAAGCTGATGATCGGGAGGAGCAGGTCCAGGGTGTAGAGGAAGGCGTTGAAGGGGGGAGCCTCGCCTGGCTTGAAGGCCGGTGGCTGGTGGGCGGTGAAAACGACCGTGCCGATAAGGAGAAGGGCTGCGAGCCAGAGCGCGGCGCGGAAGGGTCGGTAGCCGTACCCGACGGTCCAGTCCTGCACATATCCCCACAGCCGCGCCCCGAGCCGTCGCCCCGTGCGGCGGCGACGCTGTTTGGCCAGCAGCACGTCCCGAGCAGCCTCATCGTGACCCTGCCGGCGGTAGACGGCGGCCAACTGCTCATAGGGTTGAGGTTGGTAGGCCTCCCTGGCCAGCCAGTCAAGTCGCTCCTGGACAGGCAGGGGAGCCTCCAGGCCGTCATAGGTGAAGCCGTTCATCAGGACGTGAGCAGGCCACCGGCTGGGAGCGTCATCGAGCACGCCGACCCGACTGTGGCGAAGGTCGACGGCCCGCAGCAGTTCCGTCTGGGGCCCGATCTTCAGCGAAGCCGCTTCCACACCACGAAGGTGAAGGTCACCGTCGATGGTGGTCTCCGCAAGGCACAGTGTGGCGGCGATCCGGGAGTTCCTGATCGAGACGTCTCCCGTGGCCGCGAAGCCTTCGCAGCAGTCGATGCCCCCGCCCGCGATCACCTCCCATAGGGACAGAACCCGCCCGCCGGGATTGCTGAGGGCGGCACCGTGAAACTCCAAGCTGCCCTCGATCCGGGCGTTGATGAGCACGATCTCCCCGTCGGCACGGAAGCCTTCGCTGCAGCTGAGCCTGCCGGTGACCCCCAGCCGACGCAGGGAAAGCGCCGTCGCACCCGGGTTGGACAACGTCCCGCCGTCGAGGTTGACCGATCCGCGGACCTGGGTGGAGTCCAGAAAGACCTCTCCGTTCGCCACAAAACCTGGGGTGAGTCGCAGTCCGCTGCCGATCTCCATCAGCGGCGCGTTCAGCGCGCGTCTTCCCGGATTGGCGAGGCTCGCCTGCGCGAAACGGAGCGAGCCGGCCACGCGGGCTCCGCGCAGAAGGACCTCACCTTCGGCCGAGAAGCCGTCATCGATGCGCAGCCCGCCCTCGACGCTGAGTCTCTCCGCGTTCAGGGCGATGCCGTCCGGGTTGGACAGCTGGGCTCCGCTGAAGACGCACCGGCGCCCTATCCGGGCGTCCTGCACGCTCAGCTCCCCCCAGGAGCGGAAACCGCGGGCACACGACAACCCGCCGTCGATGACGACCCCCTCGGCGGTGAGGCTGAAGCCGCCTGACCGCCCGACCCGCGCGCCATCGAGGGTCATCGTCCCGCCGATCCTGGCGCCGACAACACGTAACTCACCGTCGATGACGGCGTTCGCGCACAGAAGATCACGGTCGACGATCAGGCCGTCGGCATGGACAGCCTGAAGTGCGTGGATCGCTGCGCCGCTGAGATTCAGTGTCCCGGACACATGGGCCCCGGCGAGCTGGATCGGGCCGGCCATCTCGCAGCCTTCCAGGCGCAGTGCCCCGCCGATCACAGCGTCTACAGCCTGCAGTCCGGGTGCCCGGGAGGCCGCGAGGTCCACCAGGCCGGTGCGGGCTCCGGTGAAGACCGGCGCTTCCTCGAACTCGCACTTGGTCAAGATCAGAGGGTGCTGTACCTCGGCGTACGACAGGTCCAGTCGGCCCGCGATCCGGGCGCCGGACAGGTGCACGCCGGGCGTCTGCCCTGCAAGGCGTTCCCGGGCGCCGAGCAACATCCTTGCGATGATCGCAGCCCGAACGGGGGTGCCAGGAAGATCCACAGGACGCGCTGTGGGAAACGCCTCCCAGAGGGCGAGTTCCGGCTCGGACAGATCCTCGATGATCACAGGGCACTCCTGGAAGGTCGCACGCGTCGGTAAGGAGAGCCTCCAAGGTCACCACCTGTCTTGGCAACCTTCATGCCCGGCCCATCCCTTGGATCGCAAAGTGCGCGATTCGCAGAAATGACCAGTTCTGCGAGACGACGAACACCGGCGACGCGCGTCCTGTTTGTCGCTGACCGTCGTTCTCGGAACCTCTCGCCAAAATGGTGGTCCCAGTAGGTTCTGCGACATGAGCGAGCCTGCCGATCCAGCTGCTGCCGTCGAGGCCTTCGACTGCCCCATGTGCGAGGCGCCGGCGGGCAGCGCCTGCCGGACCCGAGGCGGCAAGGTCGCACCGAAGTACCACACGCCCCGCTTCATGCTGGTGTCCTCGCTGCGCGCGGAGCTCGAGGTCCGTACCCCGGCCGGGCGCGGACCTGGCCGCCGGTGGCAGGCGGGCCCGATGGTCGACGCCGCGGTGGTGCCGGTGGCCTCGGTTCGCCCGACCCGGGTCGGTTACGCCCGATGCAGCACCGCGCAGCAGGAGCTGGACAGCACCGTCTCCCTCCTGCTGCCCTGAGGTCGTGGTTTATTGATCTACTTTGTAAAGGGCGAGGTCCTGAGCGCCCTGGCCGCCAGGGCAACAAAAAGGGCCAGCAGGGCGGGGATGGCCAGCGCGCGGGGCAGGCCGATCAGCTCGGCGGCGCCACCGATCAGCACGGGCCCGCTGAGGAATCCCACGTAGCCCAGGCTCGCCACCCGGGCCAGTGCCTTCCCGGCCCGGGCCGGGTCACGCCGGCCCGCCGCGGAGAAGACCTGCGGGACGATGCAGGACAGGCCGGCCCCGAAACAGCCGAAACCGATCACCGCGGCGATCTGGTGGCCGGCGAGCAGGCCCAGGCCGAGCCCGCAGGCGGCCAGCGCCCCGCACGCGCGCACCAGGTTGACCGGCCCCAGCAGGGTGGCCAGCCTGTCGCCGGCGAGGCGGCCCGCGGTCATCATGATCGAGAAGGCGGCGTAGGCGGCGGCGGCGAACCCGTCGGAGCTGTTGAGGCTCTCGCTCAGGTAGACCGAGCTCCAGTCGGCCGCGGCCCCTTCGCCGAGCATGCAGCAGAAGGCCAGGACGCCCAGCAGCAGCACCCCGCCGCCCCCGCCGGTCGCCGGCCCGGTCCCGGTGGGGGCGGCGTGCGCGGTCAGGGACAGCGCCCAGCGGGCGGCCCAGAGCGCGAGCGCGACGATCACGACGGCGACCGCGGTGAACGTCACCCCCGGGCTGAGGCCGGCCTGGGCGAGCAGCCCTCCGGCGGTGGCGCCGAGGAAGCCGCCGATGCTGAACACGGCGTGGAAGGACGACATGATCGGACGGCCGGTGGCCTGCTCGATCTCGACGGCGTTGGCGTTCATCGCCACGTCCAGCGTGCCGTGCACCGCCCCGAAGACGAACAGCGCGACGGCCAGGACGGCCAGGTTCGGCACGAAGGCGGGCAGGGTCAGCGCGAGGGCCTGGGCGAAGGCCATCGGCAGCATCACCTTGACGCTGCCGTGGCGGTCGACCAGGCGGCCGACCACCTGCATGCCGGCGATCGCCCCGGCGGCGATGCCGAGCAGCCCGAGGCTGAGCTCGCCCTCGCTCAGCCCCAGCCCCTGTTTGATCGACGGGATGCGTGCCGTCCAGGTGCCGATGGACATGCCAGAGAGCAGGAAGAGCAGGTAGACCGCCACCCGGCCGCGTAGCAGCGCGGCCCGGTCGAGGGGGACGACGTGCATGGGGGAGGACTCCAGTCAGAAGGGGCGGATCAGGGAGGGCGGGCGAACCCCGCGCGTCCAGCACGGCCGCCGGGCGGATTCCGGCCGGACGCCGCGCTCGGACGCCGCGAACCAGGTGGTGTGGCTCAGACGGTGCGGACGACGACGCCTGCCGCGATCATGGCGTCGTGCTCGGCGGGGGGCAGTGCCGTGTCGGTGACGACCATGTCGAGGCGGTCCAGCGGGCAGACCGCGCCGAACGCGGTGCGGGTGAACTTGCCGGAGTCGGTGGCCACGATCACGCGCCGGGCGGAGGCGATCGCCGCCTGTTTGACGGCGACCTCGGAGAGGTCGTGGGCGGTGAGGCCGTGCTCGGCGGACAGGCCGCAGCAGCCGATGACCGCGGTGTCGAAGCGCAGGGACCGGATGGCGTTCTCGGTCAGCGGGCCGGCGAAGTTCAGCTCGCCGGGGCGGACCTCGCCCCCGGGGAGCACCAGGCGGATCCGGGAGGCCGCGCTGAGCTCGGTGGCCGACTGCAGGCAGAGCGGCAGGACCGTCAGGCGGCGGTCGCGGATCACGCGCGCGATCTCCAGGGAGGTGGTGCCGCTGTCGAGCAGCACGGCCTCCCCGTCGGCGAGCAGGGCCGCGACCTCGGCGGCGATCCGCCGCTTGGCCTCCACGGCCTCGCGCTCGCGCACCCCGAAGGGCGGCTCGTCCCCGCGCAGCAGCAGGCTCACCGCGCCGCCCCTGACCCGCCTGACCACGCCCTGCTGGGCGAGCTCGTCGAGGTCGCGGCGGATGGTCATCTCCGACACGGCGTGCTCGACCGCCAGCTCCGCGACCGAGACCGCGTCGCTGGCCCGCAGCGCCGACATGATCGCGCGAATACGATTGTTGCTCTCCACATGTTCATTTGAACATGAGGTGTGTGAGGTTGGCAAACGTGCGGGACAATGGCCGTCATGCGCGCGAGTCGGCTGCTCTCACTCCTGCTGCTCCTGCAGACCCGGGGGCGGATGACGGCCACCGAGCTGGCCGGGGAGCTGGAGGTCTCCGTCCGCACGGTCTACCGCGACGTGGAGGCGCTGTCGTCGGCCGGGGTGCCGGTCTACGCCGACCGCGGCCCCGCCGGCGGATACCGCCTGCTGGACGGCTATCGCACCCGGCTCAACGGCCTGACCGCCGCGGAGGCGTCCTCGCTGTTCCTGGCCGGGCTGCCCGGTCCCGCCGCCGACCTGGGGCTGGCCGAGGTCGCGGCCAACGCCGAGCTGAAGATGCTCGCCGCGCTTCCTCCCGAGCCGCGCTTCCACGCCGCCCGGATGCGCGAGCGCTTCCACCTGGACGTCCCCGGCTGGTACCGCGACGCCGACCCGGCCCCCTTCCTCGGGGAGGTCTCCGAAGCGGTGTGGGAGCAGCGGCCGCTGCGGATGACCTACCGGCGCTGGGGCCCCCGCGACGTCGAGCGGCTGGCCCACCCGTACGGGCTGGTCCTCAAGGGCGGGGCGTGGTACATGGTGGCGGTCGCCGGCGAGGGAGGGCCGCGCACCTACCGGGTGTCGCGGATCGTGAGCGCCGAACTCGCGCCGGGGCACTTCGAGCGTCCCGCCGACTTCGACCTGCCCGTCTTCTGGCGGGAGTACGCCGCCGACTTCCGCGAGCGGATGCACACCGGCGAGGCCGTGGTGCGGATGGCGCCAGGCACCGAGGGGATGCTGGGCCACACGGTGGGCGCCGAGGTCGCCGAGGCCGCGCTCGCCGAGGCGGGGCCGCCCGACGAGCACGGCTGGGTCGTGCTGCGCCTGCCGACCGAGTCCACCCGGCACGCCCACTGGCAGCTGCTGCGCCTGGGCGCCGACATCGAGGTGCTGGAGCCGCCCGAGCTGCGCGAGCAGATGGCCGCCACCGTCGCCGGCCTCGCCGCGCTGTACGGAACGGGCCCGGGCTCCGGCTGACACCGGCCTGTCTCGCGTGCTCCCGGGCCCGGTGGCGCGGGCCGTGTCCGTGGTTAATCGATTGCGGACACCCGGGGGCGGCCGCGACGATGGCGGGATGTCCCTTCTCACCTCGGGCGATGCTCGTTCTCCGGTGGTCCGATGACGCTCGCCCACGACGACGGGGGAGTGGGCGAGCCGGTGGTGCTGCTGCACTCCAGTGCCGCCGACTCGCGGATGTGGGACCCGCAGTGGGAGGCGCTGACCGCCCGCTTCCGGGTGATCCGGCCAGACCTGCGAGGTCACGGCCGCACGCCGTACGCCTCCGAGACCCCCTACTCCGACTCCGGTGACGTGGCGGACCTGCTCGCCGCGCTCGCGGTGGAAAGAGCCGCGCTGGTCGGCTCCTCCTACGGGGGCCGGGTCGCGCTGGAGGTGGCCACCGCCCATCCGGCGCTGGTCTCCCGGCTGGTGCTGCTCAATCCGGGCTGCGGGCTGGAGCCCACCCCCGACCTCGCCGCGTTCGGCGAGGAGGAGGACCGGCTGCTGGAGGCGGGGGAGGTCGAGGCCGCCGTCGAGCTCAACGCCCGCACCTGGCTCGGCCCCGAGGCCGACGGGGAGACCCGCGCCCGGCAGATGGCCATGCAGCGCCACGCCTTCGAGGTCCAGCTCGCCGCCGACCCCGAGCCGTCACAGCTGGAGGGGAGGATCGACCTGTCCAGGGTGACCATGCCCACGCTGGTGGTCAGCGGCGCCCACGACCTGCCCTACTTCCAGATGACGGCCCGCCGTCTGGCCCGGGAGCTGGCCTCGGTGACGGCGGTGCACCTGGAGTGGGCCGGGCACCTGCCGAGCATGGAGCGGCCGGGGGAGATCACCGCACTGATCCTCGAACACCTCACCTGATCCGCGTCGCGGGGCGAACCTCCTCAAGGCACCCCCGAAGGCGTTGAAACGCCATGCGCCTCGGCCTGACCTCTCGGACGTCGACCGGCCGGCGGCGCGCCGGCCGGGGCCTGTTCCCGGCCGGACCGTCCGGCACGGCCGAGCGGGTGCGGGAGATCGGCGACGACCGACGTTCCCGGCGTCCCGCCGCCATCCGCGCGGCCTCCAAGGGTTGCGGAAACACCCGGATGAAAGGTGGAGCGTCGCTCAGCTCGTTCCGGTGGACGCGAACGGGATCGAGGCCGGTTCGTGCGCGGTCGCCGCGGCGGGGTGTTCCCACAGCCCGCGCTCGCGCAGGAGCGGCAGCACTCCCTCGCCGAACCAGTACGCCTCCTCCACGTGCGGGTGGCCGGACATGACGAACTCGGTGATGCCCAGGCGGGCGTACTCCTCGATCCGGTCGGCCACCTCGGTGTGGCTGCCGACCAGCGCGGTGCCCGCGCCGCCGCGGACCAGCCCGACCCCGGCCCACAGGTTGGGGGAGATCTCCAGCCCGTCGCGGCTGCCGCCGTGCAGGGCGAGCATCCGCTTCTGGCCCTCGGACTCGCTGCGGGCCAGGCCCGCCTGCACCTTCTCGATCGTGGCCGGGTCGATGCCGTCGAGCAGCCTGCGGGCCTGCGCCCACGCCTCGTCGGAGGTGTCCCTGTTGATCACGTGCAGCCGGATGCCCTGCCGCAGCGCGCGGCCCTCGGCCGCGGCCAGGCCGCTCACCCAGGCGATCTTCTCGGCGACCGCGGCGGGCGGCTCGCCCCAGGTGAGATACGCGTCCACGTGCCGGGCCGCGACCCGGCCGGCGGCCGGGGAGGATCCGCCGAAGTAGATGTCCGGCACCGGGTCGGGCACCCGGTTCAGCCTCGCGTCCTCGACCCGCAGGTGCTCCCCGGTGAAGTCGACGCTCTCGCCGCGCCACAGGGCCCGCACGATGTGCAGGAACTCGTCGGTCCGTGCGTATCGCGCGTCCTTGTCCAGGAAGTCGCCGTACGCGCGCTGCTCGTGGCTCTCGCCGCCGGTGACGACGTTGAGCAGCAGGCGCCCGCCCGAGTGCCGCTGGAAGGTGGCGCCCATCTGCGCGGCCAGGGTCGGAGTGACCAGGCCGGGCCGGAAGGCGACCAGGAACTTCAGCCGTTCGGTGGTCTCGGTGAGCATGGCCGTGGTCAGCCAGGCGTCCTCGCACCACGCGCCGGTCGGCGTCAGCGCGCCGACGAAGCCGAGCTGCTCGGCGGCGTGCACGATCTGCCGCAGGTAGGCCAGCGTGGCCGGGCGGGCGCCGCCGGCCACTCCCGGGGGCAGGCCGTGGCCGCCGCCGACGATGTCGCGGCTGTCGCCGTAGGTGGGGAGGAACCAGTGGAACGTCAGGTTTGTCATGGCACTTCCGTAGTCGTGGTCGGTCGCCGTCTTGCCGGAGAGGTGCTAGAGCAGGCCGTGACGGGGCGGGAGCCGTCCGTTGAGCACGTAGCGGCCGATGTGCTGGATCTTCCAGCGAGCCGGGTCGTGCAGCGTGTGCGTCCTGGCGTTGCGCCAGTGGCGGTGGAGGTTGAGCCCGTCCAGGCTCGCGCGGGTGCCGCCCAGTTCGAAGACCGCGCTGCCCAGCTCGACCGCGACCGGGTCGACGTACGCCTTCACGGTGGCCACCGCGATGGACGCGGCGGCCGCCGACTCCTCCGTCAGGTCCGCCGCCGCGGCGTCCACCTCCCGGCCCGCCGCGGCGAGGAGCGCCTCCGCGGCCCGCACCTTGACCGCCAGCTCGCCCGCCCGCTGGATGATCAGCGGGTCCTCCGCGGCGCTGTCCACCCCGCTCTCGAACCAGGGCCTGGCCCTGGTACGGACGAACTCCAGCGCCTCCGTCAGGGTCCCGCCGGCGATGCCCACGTCGATCGCGGCGTGCAGGAGCTGGGCCACCGCGCCGTGGAGCTGGGGTCCGGTGAACGTCAGGTGGTGCGGCACCACGCGGTCGGCGGGCACGCGCACGTCGTCGAGGCGCACGGTGCCGCTGGCCGTGGTCCGCTGGCCCATCCCGGCCCAGTCGTCGATCACCGTCAGCCCGTCGGCGTCCCTGGGCACGTACGCCACGTGCAGCGTCTCGTCCTCGCGCCGGGCCGGCACCGGGATCCAGTGCGCGAACAGCGCGCCGGTGCTGTAGTGCTTGACCCCTCGCAGCAGGAAGCCGTCCTCGCCGTCGGGCACCAGCCGCGTGCGGTAGTCCTGCACGTGCTTGGTGCCGGCCTCGGACTGGGCGTTGCCGAGCCTGGCTCCGGCGAGCACCTCGCCGAAGAAGAACTTCCGCTGCTCGGGGGTGCCCTGGCGGCGGAGCACGTTGACGTAGACGAAGTGGCTCTGCGGGATCTGCGCGATGTTCGGGTCGGCGGCGGCCAGCAGGCGCACCACGTCCGCGAGGGTCTCCGCGCGCACGTCCGCGCCGCCGTGCTCGCGCGGCACGGTGATCGCGAGCAGCCCGCTCGCGGAGAGCCGGTCCAGTTCCGCCGCGGGCAGCAGCCGCCCGGCGTCGCGTTCGGCGGCGCCGGGCGCGAACTCTGCCGCCAGCGCGCGGGCCGTGGCGACCGCCTCCGCGTCATCGGCGATCACATGCGCCCCCGGCAGGCCGGGAGCCTGGGAGGTCGTGCGGTCGATACTCATAGCGGATCCGTTCTGCGTGTCGCGTTAGGATCACCCTAATTCATGTATAAATGGTAGGCAATATCCGTTTTGATGGTGCGCGGTGGCAGGCCGGGCGACCGGGTCGCCGCCCATTCTGAAGATCATCGCTGTCGGCGGCGGAACGGACCCGGCGAGAACCGCCGTGGAGGTGGTCCGCGGGCGCGGGCGCCCGCGGACCACCGGACTACAGGAGCGAGAGCGCCTTGGACACGCCCGGGTCGCGCCCGGTGGCCAGGTCGAGGGCGGTCAGGGGAGCGTGGTGGTCGACCGGCACGCCGATCGTGTCGATGATCTCGCGGTCGGGGCCGAGGTGCCGGACCCTGGGCAGCAGCAGGACGCTGCCGTCGTCGAGGAGGAACGCGGCGGCGGGACCGGAGACGGCTCCGGCGGTGCGGGTCCCCACGAGAGTGCCCAGGCCGTTGCCCCTGACGGCCGCGCTGAAGTCCTCGCAGGCCGAGGCGCACCCGCGGTCGGTGAGGACGACCAGGCGCAGGCCGAGCAGCGGGACGCTGTCGTCGGTCCTGTTGGGCACGCACTCGCCCTTGGGCGGGCAGAAGTAGCTGGTGACCTTGCCGTGCGCGAACGCGCCGAGCAGCCGCGTCACCTCGCGAGGCGATCCGCCGCCGTTGCCGCGCAGGTCGAGGATCACCGCCTTCGATTTGCCCCCCAGCTTGGCGATGACCTGGTCGGCGGCGCCCTCGTAGAATCCGGGCAGCTGGACGTACGCGACGTCGCCGGGAAGTGTCTTCGACGTCACCGCCGGAGGCTGCCGGGTGATCGGCCCCTCCTTGAGGTCGATGGTGCGGGTCCGTCCCGTCGTGGGGCGCTTGAGGGTGATCCGTACCGTGCCTGAGGCGAAGGCCTCGATGAAGCTCTGGTTCACCTTCTCCCCGACGAACGGCGGCATGCCGTTGGCCTTGAGCACGATGTCGCCGGGCCTGACGCCGGCCTTGGCGGCGGGGCTGCCGGGCAGGACGCGGGTGATGAACAGCGGCGGCCGGGCCGCCGGGTCGAGTTCCCCGCCCCGGACGGCGGACGCGCCCACGATGCCCGTTCCGACGGGACCGCCCTCCGAAGGCGGGGACGGCCTCTCCCAGCGGGCGTGGTTGTCGTGCAGCCCGGCGACCATGCCGGTGATCGCGGCGCGCAGCGCGGTGGGGTCACCGGTGCCCAGGACCTTCGCGAAGGCGGCCCAGTCGGTGTCGCGGCCGCCGGTGAGCGCGGGCAGCTGGAGGTCGGCCCGGTCGGCGCCGCGCCGCATCAGATCCTGGGTGTAGGCGGCCAGGGCGTTCTTCAGCAGCTCTCTCGAATCCAGGGCGGGGCCGCCGTAGTAGTTGTCCAGCACGCAGAAGTACGCCTGCCGGAGCGTGTTCACCGAGGTCGGCGGCGCCGATTCCGGCGGCGGCGCCGTGATGAGCGCGCAGTCCCCGTCCGGGGCGGCCGGTGAGGACGAGGGCTTCGGCCGGGGCGACGGGTCCGCCGCGAATACCGGGGCGGGCGCGGGCAGGGAGCAGGCCGTCACCAGGACAGCCGCGCAGAGGGTTCTGATCATGAACGTCAGCGTGGCCGGAAGCGGGTTTCGCGGCGGTGAACGGATCGGTTAACGCCGCTGTTACCCCCGTTCGAGTAAGAACGTCGGCATGCGGGTTCTGGTGGCCGAAGACGAACGCGACCTGGCCGATCTCGTGGCGATGGGACTGCGCCGCCACGCCATGGCCGTCGACGTGGTGTACGACGGCGCCGCGGCGGCCGAACGGCTGGCGCTGCACGACTACGACGTCCTCGTGCTGGACCGGGACCTGCCCGGGACGCACGGCGACCTCGTGTGCCGTGAGCTGGTGGCGCGCGGGAGCCGTACGCGGATCCTGATGATGACGGCGGCGGCGTCGGTGCCCGAGCGGGTCGAGGGCCTCGGGATGGGCGCCGACGACTACCTGCCCAAGCCGTTCGACTACGCCGAGCTGGTCGCGCGGGTGAAGGCGCTGGGGCGGCGCAGCCGGTCGCCGGTGCCGCCGGTGCTGGCGCGGCACGGGATCGTGCTCGACACCCACCGGCTCCAGGCGTCGCGGGACGGGCGGCACCTGCACCTGTCGCTCAAGGAGTTCGCCGTCCTGGAGGTGCTGATGAGGGCGGACGGCGCGGTCGTGAGCTCCGAACGGCTGCTCGAGGAGGCCTGGGACGAGAACGCCGACCCGTTCACGACGGTGGTGCGGGTCGTGGTCAGCCGCCTGCGGGCGAAACTGGGCGACCCGCCGTGCGTCCAGACGATTCCCGGCGCGGGGTACCTGCTGTGACGACGGTCCGGGTACGGCTCACGCTGGCCTACTCCGGGCTGTTCCTGCTGACCTCGGTCATCCTGCTCGTCACGGTCAACCTGCTGCTGGGCCAGACGCTGCGCACGCGGATCGCGCGCTTCCCGGTGCCGCCGCCCCCCGAGCCGAGGGGACCGGTGCCGGGGATGCCGACGGATCGGCCGGCGCCGGTGCCGCTGCCCGACCTGGTGGACGACGTCATCGGCTACCAGTGGGAGGTGACCGCGCTGACGGTCGGGATCCTGGCGGTGGTGTCGGTGGTCGTCGGATGGCTGGTCGCCGGGCGTATCCTGCGGCCCGTCCACCGGATCACCGCCACCGCGCGGCGGCTGTCCCTGTCGAACCTGCACGAGCGGATCGCGCTCACCGGGCCGAAGGACGAGCTGAAGGAACTGGCCGACACGTTCGACGCGATGCTCGACCGGCTCGAACGCTCGGTCGAGGGGCAGCGGCGGTTCGTCGCGAACGCCTCCCACGAGTTGCGCACCCCGCTGGCCGTCCAGCGGGCGGCGATCGAGATCGGCCTGCCCGAGGACGTCGGCGAGATCCGCGACAAGCTCCTGTTCCACAACCGCCGCACCGAGAACCTCATCGACGCCCTGCTGGTCCTCGCCCAGGCGGAACACGGCCTGGAAAGGCTGAGACCGGTGGCCCTGGACCAGGTGGTACGCCTCGTCCTGGCCGAAGAGGGATCCGGCGACATCACCGTGACGGCACGGACGGAGCCGTTCGTCGTCCACGGCGATCCGATCCTGCTGAACCGGCTCGTCACCAACCTCGTCGACAACGCGGTCCGCCACAACCGTCCCGGCGGAACCGTCGAGGTGACGCTCGCCGACGGGGTCCTGACCGTCAGGAACACCGGCCCCGAGGTGCCGGAGGAACGTTTCGGCGACCTCTTCGAGCCCTTCCGGCGCCTGCACACGACCCGGGAGCAGGGCGCCGGGCTCGGGTTGTCGATCGTCGCGTCGATCGCGAAGGCGCACGGGGCCGGCGTACGGGCGAGCCCCAACCCGGGGGGCGGGCTGGAACTCGTCGTGGCGTTCCCCGGATCTCGGGATCGGAGCCGGGAAACCCCGCCCGGCCGAACCGAACCCACCCGCCGTACGTCGTGGTGGACATGATGATGCGCGTACTCGCCGTGCTCGCGATGGTGGCGGCTCTGACGGCGGTCTCCGGGGGTACGGCGAGCGCCTGCTCGTGTGCGGTGCCCGGAACGCGCCCGCCTGGCGGTCGCTCTGGTGGTGGCGGGCATCGCGGGGGGTCGCGCGGGCCCGCCGGACAGGCCCCATGATGAGCGCCTCCCCGGATTTGATCAGGAACCCCGTGGAACACCGGCACCGCCGAAAGTCCGATACGCGGCCCGTACCGGGCGGGCACCGCCGGCCCGGAGGCCTATGGCCCGGGGACCTGTGAGCGGACGCGGGGCTGCGTGGGCGCCTCGCCGAACACCCACGGGCCGGCCTCGCACTCGGCGATGAAGTCACCGGGGAATCCCACCTCGAACCCCGTCGCCGACTCCAGGCGCCGGACCGCCTCCTCGGGGAGGACGACGTCGATCGCGCCCAGGTTCTCGGTGAGCTGCTCGACGTCTCTCGCGCCGACGATCGGGTGGACGGCGGCGAAGCGGGTGCGGGTCCAGGCGATCGCCACCTGGGCCGCCGTGACGCCCAGGTCGCCCGCGACGTCCCGTACGGCACCCGCGACCGCGTGGTCCCGCGCGGTGAGGGAGCCGGGATCGACCCGGGTGGCCCCCTCCATGGCCGCCTGGCCGGTGAACTTCCCCGACAGCACGCCGCCGGCGAGCGGCCCCCACGCGGCCACGCTCATCCCGAACGCCTCGGCCATCGGCAGCAACTCCCGCTCGACGTCGCGCCTGAGCAGGTTGTACGGCACCTGCAGGCCCGCGAACGGCGTCCAGTCCCGCCACTCCGCCAGCGTGTTGGCGCGACTGATCAGCCACGCCGGGGCGTTGGATATGCCCACATAGAGGATCTTCCCGGCGCGCACGGCGTCGTCCAGCGCCCGCATCGTCTCCTCCACCGGGGTGTGGCGGTCCCAGATGTGCACCCAGTGCAGGTCGATGTGGTCGGTCCGCAGCCGCCGCAGGCTGCGCTCCAGCGACAGGGTGAGGTTCTTGCGGTGGTTTCCGGCGGCGTTCGGGTCGTCGCGGTCGCGGGAGAGCGTGTACTTGGTGGCGACGACGAAGCGGTCGCGGCGGCCGGTGAGGAGCTCGCCGAGGATCTCCTCGCTCTCGCCGTACGCCGAGGCGGTGTCGATGACGTTGCCCCCGGCGTCGGCGTAGGCGTCGAGCATGGCCCGGTACCCCTGTGGCACGTCGGAGCCGCCGCGCTCGTAGAAGGTCATCGCGCCGAAGAACAGCTCGGACACCCGCAGCCCGGTCCGGCCCAGTGGTCGGTAACGCAAGGAAGGTCCTTTCCTGTGGTCCGGTGGTCGTGGAGGCCGCGTTCGGAGGCCCAGCGACCCCGTGACCCCGTGGCCTTGGGATCCCGCCGCAGCCGTCCCGCCATGCCGGAGCCGGCGACCCCGCCGATCACGATCGCCCCGGCCTCGGGATCGTAGATGACCCCCACCGGCCTGACCGCCGGTCTGCCGTCGCGGCCGACCGTGGCGAGGCGTCCCAGCGGCCGGCTGGTCTGGTACGCGATTTCGCCGTCGTGAATGCGCTCATGGGGTCGAGCCTGGCAGCCGGGACCGCGCCCGGGGAGGCCGCGGTGAGACCAGCCCCGGCAGGGCCACGATCCCGGCGCCGCGAGGAGGGGATGACCCGCGCGTGCGGCGGCCGGGAACCCCCTCCCCCCGGCGGGAGGTGGACGTCAGTTGCCTCCGGCGACGTGGACCACGCTGCCGGTGATGTTGCCGTTGGTCGCGGACGCGAGGTAGAGGACGATGCCGGCGACGTCCTGGGGCGTGGAGATGTGACCGGCCGGCCTGCCCCTGTTCAGGAAGCGCTTGATCTCCTCCGCGGACCTGCCGGCGAGATCCTGTCTGAACTCCTCGGGGACCCGCGCGAGGAAACCCCTGGTGACGGTGGGGCCGGGGGCGACGACGTTGACGAGGACGCCCTCCGGCGCCAGCTCGGTGGCCAGCGTCCTGCTCAGCCCGTGCATGGCCATCTTGCTCGCGACGAACGCCTCGTCGCCGCCGCCGCCGCGCTGGACGATGTCGGCCGAGATGAAGACGATGCGTCCCCAGCCCCGCTTCTTCATTCCGGGCAGGGCCGCCTGCACGGTGTGGAAGGAGCCCTCCACGTCGGCGCGCAGCGATGACCGCCACTCCTCGACGGAGATGTCCTCGAAGGCGACCGGATCGACCTTCGTCCCCGGAATGGCCGAGGCGTTGACGACGAGCACGTCCACACCGCCCCACTTCGCGGTGACCGTGTCGAAGGCGGCGCGGATCGACGCGGGGTCGGTCAGGTCGTACCGAACGATGATCGCCTCACCGCCCTGTTCGACCACGTCCTGCGACACCCGGTGCGCGCCGTCCTCGTTGCGGTGGTACGTGATCGCCACTCTGGCGCCCTCTGCCGCGAACGCGGCGGCGAGGTGAGCGCCGATCGAGCCGCTGCCGCCCGTGACGAGGACGACCTTCCCGACGAGACCGAGATCCATTTTCACAAACTCCTTCTGTGGTTGACGGGTGAGCGAGGTGTTACGTGATTCACGCCGGACGGCACCGAGCGGAGGCCGATCGTGCCGTTGCGTCGCGTCTCGGTGGACGGTTCGACGCCGGCCTTGCCCTGCGGGTCGCGCGGCCGCCGGCACTGCTGCAGGGCCGTCGAGCATCGGCCCGGACCCCTTCGTCTCGTGCTCGGAAGGGGGCGGTCGTCAGGAACGGGACGGGGACGGAGGCCTCACCGCAGTGCCGGTTCCTCCTCGGGGGCGGGAAGCGTGGCCGGGCCGGGCCGCTTGGCGGCGAGGCTCAGCAGGCCCGCGACGATCACCACCGCGGCGCAGGCCAGCAGGGTCCATCGCAGCGCGCCGACGAAGGCGTGGTCGAAGGCCAGCTGGGCGCTCTCCCGCATCTGCTGGGCGAGCCGGTCGCTCACCCCGGGGGGCGGCCGCATCCGGCCGGCTCCCGCCTCGGCGCCTCCGGCCGCCGCGGTGACCGCGTCGACGAAGTCCTCGCGGTACCGGCCGGGGAGCCGCTCGGCCTGGCGTCGCGCCTCGTCGCCGAGCCCGGTGCTCAGGCGGTTCTGCAGGACCGCGCCCATCGCGGCGATCGCGATCAGGAAGCCCAGCTGGCGGATCGCGTTGAAGGCGCCCGACGCGGCACCGGTGAACTCCTTCCGCACGTCCCGCATGGCCATCGTGACGGTCGGGGCGAAGGCGGCCGCCTGGGCGATCCCCGCCAGGACGAGCGGCCCGAGCAGCGCGAGCCGGCCGGAATCGGCCCGCGCCGTCACCGCGATGAGCACCAGGCTGATCGGGTAGAGGGTGAGCCCGCCGATGAGGACGTACTTCCCGCCGATCCTGTCGATCAGGAAGCCCACGACCGGGAAGGAGACCATCATGGCGAGCGCGGTCGGCGCGAGCGTGAGCCCCGCCTGGAGCGCGCTGAGGCCGAGCACCCGCTGCAGGTAGATGGTGAGGGTCAGCGACAGCCCCATCATCCCGAAGGAGACGGCGACGATCACGAAGCTCATCAGGGAGAAGCCGCGGTCCCGGAAGACACCCAGGGGGAGCAGCGGCTCCCGGGTCCGCGCCTGGGTCGCCAGGAACACCGCCAGCAGCACCAGGCCGGCCCCGATGACCATCGGGACGGTGAGGAAGGAGGTGATCGTCCCCCACCCGTACCGGTCGCCTTCGAGGAGCCCGTAGGTGATCGCGCCGAGCGCGGCGGTCGCCAGGAGCGCCCCGGTGAGATCCAGGTGGGGACGCCCGCCCGGGCGTGTGCCGGGAATGAGGACGAACGCCATGATGACGGTGACGATTCCGATCGGCACGTTGACGTGGAAGATCCAGCGCCAGCCGCCCTCCGCGACGAGGAGCCCGCCGAGTGTCGGACCGGCCAGTCCGGCCAGCCCGGCCGTGACGCCCCACACCGCGCTGGGCAGGCCGCGCCTTTCGGGCGGGAAGACCGCCGTCAGGATGGTCAGGGTCTGCGGGGTGATCAGCGCGGCGCCGACGCCCTGCGCGGCGCGGGCGGCGATGAGCTGCCAGGGTTCCCGGGCGGCCCCGCACAGCGCCGACGCGACGGTGAAAAGGATCATGCCCGCGATGAAGACGTCGCGGGGTCCGACGATGTCGCCCATCCGGCCCGCCGTGATCACCAGCGCGGCCACCACGAGGATGTAGGCGCTCATCACCCACAGGGCCTCGGTGATCGTCGCGTCCAGGTCCGTGAGGATGTCGGGGATGGCGATGTTGACGATCGTGGTGTCCAGGACGGTGATGAAGGACCCGACGCAGAGTGTCGCCATGACGGCCCAGGGATTGCCGCGTTCGCTCATTCCTCGCACCTCCTTGGGGAAGACCCGGATCCCGGAAGTCGCCTCGACGGGGCCCGGGGGGTGTGTTGCCGGGAAGATCGGTATATGATTCGACTGTCGAGAAGTCTAGTAGTTAGAAATTTTAAATGTCAAAAGAAAAATGGAAGTCCCTGGTGGACGAGGTCCAGGTGGCCATGATGGAGCTGCAGAACGTCTCGGACGCGGTGGACGAGGCCGCGGCGGCACGCCTGGGGATCAACCGGACCGACATGCGCTGCATGGGGTGCGTGTTCGCGCTCGGTCCGATGACGGCGGGGGAGCTGGCCGTGGCCGCGAAGCTGTCCCCCGGCGCGGCGACCATCGCCATCGACAGGCTGGAGCGGGCGGGGTACGCGCAAAGGGTCCGGGACCAGCGGGACCGGCGACAGGTGCGGGTGGTGCCGACGCCCCAGGCCGAGCGGGTCGCCCAGGAGATCTGGGGTCAGCTGAGCGAGGAGGACGAAGCCGGGCTGGCCGATCACACCGAGGAGGAGCTGGTGATCATTCGGGACTTCCTCCGGGCCACCGTCACCCGGCACGCCCGCCAGGCCGACCGTATCCGGCACGGGCAGGTCATCTCCGAGGAGGCCGGCGCGCCGGCGGCACCGGGGGCCGAACCGGGGGCCGAGCCCTCCCGGCCGTGACCCCCGGCGCGCCCCCGTCAACAGAGCTCTCGCCTACAGAGCGGCCGCGACCCGTTCGACACCCGGACCGGACAGGCCCGCGAGCCCCGCGGCCCGCCCGGTCGCCAGCAGAAGGAGATCACCCGCCGGACCCCGGACCTCGTCCGGGCCCTCGCCCGCCGACCAGTCCAGGTCGGTGGCGACCAGTCTCGTGCCGCGCAGACGCCTGGGAGCGCCGTAGAAACCGGTCCCCAGGACGCGGCCGAGCCCCGCGACCGCCCGCTCGGCGGGCATCTCCCGCACGCGCCCGAGCGGGCGCGCGACGTCCTGCCCGTGCACCAGCGCGTCGACGAGCGTGTCCAGCGGACGGGAGCCGAGCCCGCGGCGCCGTGAGCCGGCCGCCTCGCGGAGCTGCGCGACGAGCTCCGCGGGCCCGAACCTGGCCGCCCGGTCCCGCGCCTGGTCGGCGAAGACCCGGTTGATGTCGCCACGCGTCCGGATCATGCCCCTGAGCGTGTCGAGGAACAGGGTGTGCGTGGACAGCGTCATGTGAGCGGCCACGTCGTGCACCGTCCAGCCGGGGCACAGGGAGGCCACCGCCCATTCGTGGTCGTCGAGCTCGTCGAGCAGGGCGGCGAAGCCGAGCCGTTCGTCCACTGTCCAGGAAAAGATCTCTTCGTCGTCCATGTACGGCTCTTCTCGCTCGTGTGCGTGGGTGACGACGGCCGGGGGTGTCCCGCCGTCATGCGCCGGCCGTGCCGCCGGGATCGGATGTCTCGACCGCGCCGAGCCTGCGCAGCAGGTGCGCCCGTTCGGGATCGGTGCCGGCCAGGTCGAGCGCCTCCCGGTAGGCCGCGGCGGCCTCGGGGAGGCGCCCGAGCCGGTGCAGCAGGTCCGCCCGTGCCGTCGGGTAGGGGTGGTGGTCGCGCAGCCGAGGCTCGCCGGCCAGCTCGTCGAGCAGTGCCAGCCCCGCCTCCGGCCCGTCGCGCATCGCCACCGCCACGGCCCGGTTCAGCGCGACCACCGGGGACGGCGCGAGGGCGAGCAGCACGTCGTAGAGGGCCACGACCTGCGGCCAGTCGGTGGTCGCGACGTCCGGGGCCTCGTCGTGCAGGGCGGCGATCGCGGCCTGCACCCCGTACGGGCCGGGCGGGCCGCCGGTCAGCGCGACGAGCACCAGGTCACCACCCTCCTCGATCATGGCGCGGTCCCACCGGTCGCGGTCCTGGTCGTCGAGCAGCACCAGCTCGCCGCCCGGGCCGGTGCGCGCCTCGCGCCGCGCGTGGACCAGCAGCATCAGCCCGAGCAGCCCGGCGACCTCCCGCTCGGCGGGCAGCAGCCGGCGCAGTATCCTCCCCAGCCGGATGGCCTCCTCGGCGAGGCCGAGCCGCTGCAGGTCCGGGCCCGAGCTGGCCGCGTAGCCCTCAGTGAAGATCGAATAGATGACCTGGAGCACCCCTGGCAGGCGCTCCGGCAGCTCGTCGACACCGGGCACGCGGAACGGGATGCGGGCCTCGCGGATCTTCCTCTTCGCCCGCACGATCCGCTGGGCCATCGTCGCGGACGGGACGAGGAAGGCCCGCGCGACCTCGGGCGTCGTCAGCCCGGCGAGGCAGCGCAAGGTCAGGGCCGTGCGATCGTCGGCGGGAAGGGCCGGGTGGGCGCAGGTGAAGAACAGCCGCAGCCGCTCGTCGGGGAGATCGCCGTCCGCGTCCGCGTCCGCGGGCGGGGCGGGGTCGGCCCGGTCCGCCTCCACCTGCAGGACGGCGAGCCGGGCGGCGTAGGCCCGGTCCCGCCGCAGCCGGTCGACGGCCCTGCGCCGCGCCGTCGTCAGCAGCCAGGCCCCTGGCCTGAGCGGCACCCCATCGACCGGCCAGTGCACCAGCGCCGCCTCGACGGCCTCGGAGGCGACCTCCTCGGCCAGGTCGAGGTCGCCGAAGCGGCGGACCAGGGAGGCGAGCAGCCGGCCGCGTTCCTCACGGAACACCGACTCCACGGACGACCTGGCATCGCCGGCCCGCTCGTCCGCCTCCCCACCCGTCACCGTCAGACCTCGAACTCGTCGATCGGCCGCACCACGACCGATCCGCCGTAGCGCGCGCCGGGGCAGCGGGCGGCCCAGTCGAGCGCGACGTCGAGGTTCGGCACGTCGATGACGTCGTAGCCGCCGAGGATCTCGCGGGTCTCGGCGAACGGCCCGTCGGTGGTGACGATCCGCTCGCCCGCCGGGCCGATCCGGATCGTCGTGGCGGTGCTCACGTCCTTCAGCGCGTGCCCGGAGACCAGGACCCCCGCCTCCTTCAGCGCCTTGTCGTAGACCACCCACTCCTCGAAGTCGCACTGGTCGTCCCCGTCGGCCGTCGCGGCACCGTACATCAGCAATATGTACTTCACGGTCTGGCTCCTTCGTGTTTTCGCTCGGCGGGCTGCCGTACACCATGACGACGAACGGGGCACGGCCGGATCGACAGGCCCCGAGGATTCCCCGGAGATTCCCTTTCGGCCTCGTCGCACGCGAGAAGGGCTCCGGCCGGGGACGGTGATCGCGGTCGGCTTCCGGCCGTGCCCGGCGGGTCATGCTCGTCGCCGTTCAGGCGTCGACGACCACCATCTTGCCCCCGGCCTGGCCGGCCTCCGTCACGCGGTGGGCCTCGCGAACCCAGCACCGCGTCCACCGCCGAACCTTGACGGATTCGGCACGTGATCTCTAGCCTCGCGAAGCGACCGGCCGGACACGAGATCCCCGAACGAGTGCTCCCCGTCGTCGCCGACCCGTACGTGAGAGGGCGTGAGCAGGATGCGGATCGGAATCTTCCTGGTCGCGGCGGGTTTCCCCGGCAGGCCGCAGGGACAGGTGCTGCGTGACTGCGTGGAGGCGATCGAGGTCGCGGAGGAGGCGGGATTCGACGACGCGTGGATCGCCGAGCACCACTTCATGTCGTACGGGGTCTGCCCGTCGGCGGCCACGCTGGCGGCCGTGGCACTCGGGCGTACGCGGACGATCGGGGTGGGGACGGCGGTGAGCGTGCTGTCCACGCAGCACCCGGTGGCGCTGGCCGAGCAGGCGGCGATGTTGCACCACCTGTCCGGCGGGCGTTTCACGCTGGGGGTCGGCAGGGGCGGGCCCTGGGTCGACCTGGAGGTGTTCGGCACCGGTCTGGAGAGGTTCGAGCGCGGCTTCGCCGAGTCGCTCGACCTGTTGTGCCGGGCCCTGGGGCGGCGCACGGTGTCGGCAGAGGGGGAGTTCTTCCGTTTCCGCGAGGTCGCGATGGTGCCGGCGGCGTCGATGCGGCCCGTGGTGGCGTGCACCTCGCCGGAGACGGCGCGGCTGGCGGCCGAGCGGGGGCTGCCGATGCTGCTGGGCATGCACATGGACGACGCGGGCAAGGCGGCGATGCTCGCCGGGTACGACGCGGCACGCCCACCCGCGCCGCCCCTCCCACCGGAAGCGGATGTGGACGCGGACGCGGGTGCGGTACGGCATGTGGCCGCCGTCGTCGGACACGTGGCCGACTCGACGAGGGCGGCCGTGCGGGAGGTGAGGGCCGCCGTGCCCCGCTGGCTGGAGCCCGGCCTGGCCGGGTACGTGCCGGTGGACGGCCGGCGGCGGCCCGTGCGGGACGTGGGGGAGTACGTCGACTTCCTGACCGGCGTCCATCCGGTGGGGGACGCCGACCACTGCGTGGAGACGATCCGGCGCACCCGCGAGGTGACCGGGCTCGAACACCTGATCCTGATGGTCGAGGGTGCGGGCGAGCATGCCCGCACCCTGGAGAACATCCGCCGGCTGGGCGCCGAGGTGCTGCCCGGACTCGACGGCTGACACCGGGCGGCCGGGACACCCGCCGAACTCGCGGCGAAACTCGCCGGCCCCGGCGGCCTGGTGCGGCCCGGGCGGGTACGGATCGCGACTTTTTGATCTACATTGTAAAGCCGGACGGTTGTTGTCAAAAGCATCTCCCGGAACCGAAACAACTCTCCGAGGTCCGGCGATTCACCACACGGAATTCCATCCTTTGATAATTGCCGTGAAACGACCGCCAAAGTGATTCTCCTACCGCTTACCGGGATGTATGCGAAATCGCATGTTGTTTAGCAACAAAACGCCGCTAAACGATTTTAATTTTCTTGACACGGCGGAATGGCGATGACACTTTTACTTACGCTCGGCGCGCCGATCCAGGTCAGCGCCGTGCGCGTTCTCAACCGCCGTCAGGGGCGCGCCCGTCAGGGGGTGCGCGGAAACCCCTGATCCCGCTCGACCCAGCTCGGAGGTGCGGTTCATGCGTAACCCTTTTCGCAGGATCTCCACAACGGCCGGCATCGTGGGCGCGATGCTTCTCGCGATGTCCCAGACCTCGGCGATCGCGGTTCCGGAGAGGTCCGCCCCACCGCCCGCCCCGGTTCCCACGCCCGCCCCCGCGGGCGGCGAGGCGAGTTCCAGGAACTCGGGTTCCCCGGAGAACGGCCGGGCGCCTTCCGCGGTGTGCTTCTTCCAGACCATGGGCGACTACGTCCACATCTCCGGGTCCGCCTTCGAGGCGTCCGGTCACGGCTGGTGGATCAACGGCAACTGCAACGCCACGCTGGCGATCGTCACGGTCCAGCTGCAGCAGTACTACGCTGACGGCACCTGGAGAAACGCCGGTACGGCGGGCAGTGCGACGGTGAGGTCCGGCGGCGGGGCCGGCAACCGCGCGACCGGGCGCGCGGTCTGCACCAACGGCAGTCTGACGGGGTGGCGTAGCGTCGTCGACGTGGACCTGGTCGGCCTGGCCGACGACCCGGGCAAGCTCTTCACACCGGGGCAGAACATCTACTGCAGGCGATGACGCGAGAGGGGCGACGTGAGTATCAGACCCGACGGCACCATGCTCGCGGCTCTGTACGGCGAGCTGGTGGTGCACCCGTGGCGGGATCCTCTCGTCGCCTCCTCGGACGCCTACAGCCTGTTCGTCGCGAGGTCGTCCGCGATGGGATGGCTCACCGAGGCCGAGGAGAACGCGGTCGGCGGCCTCTGGGGAATGAACGACGCCGGGCACGACCCGGCGTCGGCTCCGGCCTCGCTATCGCGGCCGGCACGCGTCGCGTGGTTTCAGGTGTCGCTGACCGGACCGGTCCCGGACGGCCGGCCGTTGCCGGTGCAGGCGTTCCTGTCGTGCGCGGACGACGTCGTGGCGCGTATCGGCACCGCTCACCTGCGGGCGGTCCAGCTTCTGCTGCCCGTGCAGAGCCTCGACGCGCCGGTGGGCGCGTCGTCGCGTGCGGGCGCGGTGATGACCCTGCTCCAGGACGCGGGCTGGTTCGCCGACGGTGATCCGCGCCTGAGAGCACGGGTGCGGGTGACGTTGGACGGCGGGCAGGATCCGTCCGTCCGCTCGGCGGCGCCCGGGATACTCCGGTGGGTGCGGGAATTCGATCAGGACGTCTTCTGGTGCGACGCGGTCTCCGTGACGGACGACGACGATCTGGTCCTGGAACCCGCCGTCATCGACGAGGTGTGGCTCGGGCCCGCCCATCACCGGGTCACCTTCCACGGCACCCTTGCCGAGTGGTCGCTGGACGCTCTGGGATGGCTGGCCGCCTTCCTCGCCGACGCGAGTTCCCGGCACGGGGTCGATACCCCGTTGATGTTCACGGCCGGCCGCTTCGCGGAGCCTGATCCGCGAAGCGGCTGAGTCCGGCGGCGGTCCGTGCGGGGGCACGGGCTTGCCGGGCGCGTAAAACGGTGGGCGCCGGCCGCTATCCGGCGCCGGAGGGGGCGTGCAGGTGCATTCGCAACCGGACACTGGACCGGCCACCGCTCTGGCAGATGGTGAACTCGTCGCAGAGCCGGCCCATCAGCCACAGCCCGAATCCGCGGACCGCGCCCGGGCCGGGCCGGTGGCGGTCGGCCTGGTCGGGGGCGAGGCGTCCGGCGTCGTCGACGACCTCGACGACGAGGTCCGCCTCGTCGCGCCAGACGCTCACGCTGCCGGCCGCGTCGCCGTGTTCCAGCACGTTGATGACGGCCTCGTTGGCCGCCAGCAGCAGGTCGTCGCGTCGCGTCCCGGCCAGCCCGACCTGGCTCATGTGGCGGTACAGATGCCGGCGCAGGCCGATCAGGTCGGTGCTGATCGGCCAGTGGCCCCGCTGATCGGTATGCATGTCCGGTCCCCTTACGTGAGTGCCGTCTGTGGCGTTCAGCGGGGGGCTACCGACGTGTCCGCCAGGATCAGAACGGTCGCTGTGAAAGTTGTGCAGGGGTACTACCCGCTCTGACCTGCTCAATCATCGATCGGCGGTGGGAGCGCTCCATCCCCAGGTGAGGTGGTCCGGATCGTGCCGGTGCCGCCGTCGCCCCCGAGGCTGACGGCGGCACCGGCGGGTGTGGAGGGCTTGCGGGGAAGCCGGTCACGCCGTGGGCTTCCAGTCCGGGTGACCCGGCATCGGCGGAGTCTGCGCGTTGTGGATCCAGCCGTTGACGTAGCCGGTCAGGTCCTTGCCGCTCACCCGGTTGGCGACCTCGATGTAGTCCCGGGTGTCGGCCGAGCGGCCGCGGAACTCGGCGAAGAAGGTCTTCTCGATCCGCTGGAAGGTGTCCTGGCCGACCATCTCCCGCAGGCCGAACAGCATCAGCAGGCCCGCGGTGTTGGTGCCGACCAGCACGTCCCGCGCGTGCTTCATCCTTCCCGGAGGGCCCGACTCGGCGCGCTTGTCCCCGTCGAAGTCGTAGCGTGCGCGCAGCCCGCGCGAGGGGTCGTCGAGGTCGCGCCAGCCCTTCTCCGCGGCGTACAGGAGCTGGTAGAACTCGGCGTGGCCCTCGCTGATCCACATCTGGTTCCAGTCGCGCACCGCGACGGCGTCGCCGAAGTACTGGTGGGCCAGCTCGTGGACCATGGTGATCGCGTCGTCCCGGGTGTCCTGGGTGGTCACCCGGCCCTGCCGGTCGGTGCCGGTCAGGCTTTCCACGGCGTAGGTGGAGATGGTCGCGCTCTCCAGGGCGACGCCGTTGTAGCCGCCGGGCACGCCGAGCACGCCGTAGGTCTCGAAGGGGAAGGGGCCGACCTGCTTTTCCATCCAGGTCATCTGGTCGGCGATGCCGTCGACGAGGGCGCGGGTCCTGGCGGCCTGTGCGGTGGCGACGTGGCTGCGCAGCGGCAGGCCGTGCGGTCCCGTGCCCTTGATCAGGGTGAAGCGGCCGACGGCCGCCTGCACGACGTGGGTCGGGATGGGGTCGCGGGTGGTGAAGACGTGGGTGACGCGGCCGGCCTTCTCCGTCCGTGAGCGGAGCGTTCCGTTGGCGACCGCCTGCAGGCCCTTCGGGGTGGTGATGCGGAAGGTGATCCTCGCCTTGTCGCCGGGATGATCGTTGCTGGGGAAGTACAGGTGGGCTCGGTCCGGCTGTCCCATGACCGCGAAGCCGTCCTTCTTGTCGACCCAGGCGGTGCGGTGCGGTTTCTCGTCCTGGGGAAAGGCGGGGGACTGGGGGTTGGCGGCGCGGTCGACACGGTAGGAGACGTCCACGCGAAACGGCCGGCCTCGGGGCAGTACCCGCCCGGGCGTGATCAGCAGTTTCTCCCCCGCGACGCGGAAGCCGGCGGGGCGGCCCTCCACGGCCACCTTGGTGATCTTCTCTACCGCCGCGTCCAGGCTGAAGCCGGACAGGGCGTGCGTCGCGGTGGCCCTGATCCTCACCGAGGCGTCCATCTTCGTGGTGCCGCCGCGGTAGTCGTAGCTCACGTCGTAGGAGCCGACGTCGTAGCCGCCGTTGCCCAGGTAGGCGAAGAGCGGGTCGCCCGCGCTTCGCGCGCCGGGCTTGGCGGGCGCCGGCGGTCCGACCGGCGTGCTCGCGCCACCGCATCCGGTCAGCGCCATCGCGGATGCGGTGACCGCGGCCAGCGCGCTGGTCATTCGAAAAGGGAACATGGCCATCATCCTTCGCGAATCGGATATCGATCCCGTCGAGGCCGCGTATGCGGCGGCGCTCGGTCACGTATCGGCCGGGTATCCGCCGTCCCCGGCCGGGGCGCTGCGGGGCCGGTCAGCGCGGTTCGGATGGCGGCCCGGCTCACTCCATGCGCGCGGGCGAGAGCCGCGATCGAGGTGCCGTGGTCGACGAACACCGATCGAACCTCCTCAAGCCGGGAGCCGGCCAGGGCGGGCGGCCGGCCGCGGTAGCGGCCTTCGGCGGCGGCGATCCCTTCGGCGGTCAGCTCGTTTTGCAGGTCGCGCTGGAATTGCCCGACCGCGGTGATCACGTTGATGAGCAGCGCTGTCGTGGCGTCGTTGACGGCGAGGTCGTGGAAGTTCGACAGCGGGCCTGACAGGACGCGCAGGGCGACGCCGCGGGCCCGGTCGGCAGCGGTGGACAGGGTGTAGATCCGGATCGAGTTCAGCGAGGCGTGCCCGAGCAATTCGGAGACCAGCACGATGTCCGCGCCGGCTCGTGTCCGCCTGCTATCGCCGCCAGACACACGAATCTGCCGGCGGACTTGACCCTGACGCTGCGTCAACCCTGCATGCTGGCTGTCATGAGCATCCCGCCGACAACCGATCAGGTCCAGGAGACCGCATGTAGGTTCCGGCGAAAAATGGCCGGGAATCTCCGGAGCTACGTGGCCAGACATGATCCCTTGACGGCAGATGTACGGCCCCGCCGTGTGGCGGGGCCGTACATCTGCCGATGTGGTGGGTCATCGTTGCCTACCTGTTCACCAACCTCCCCTACCGTCGCAGGATCTCCTGGGCCGGCGCCGGCCGGGTCTAGGCGAAGTTGAGAGCAGGATCAGAGCATGCTGACCATCAGTCAATTGGCGGCGTATGCCGGCGTCACGGTGCGGGCGGTGCGGCACTATCACCAGATCGGACTCCTGCCCGAAGCGGACCGGGATGCCTCGGGCTACCGGCGCTACGGCGCAAAGGCAGTCGTGTCGCTCATCAAGATCCGAACCCTCGCCAACGCTGGCGTGCCGCTGTCTCAGATCGGTCAGATGCTCCAAGCCGACGCATCGACCTTTGCCGAAGCGGTCCAACGAATCGACAGTCGCCTGCACGACGAGATCGAACGGCTTGAGACCAGCCGCAAGCAGATCGCGCAGCTCGCCGCCGGGGACAGTATGGCGCTTCCGCCGGAGGTGATCTCCTACCTCGATCTGCTTCGGGAGATCGGGGTAGGAGAGCGGATGGTGGAGGCGGAGCGGGACGGGTGGATCCTGGTTGTTGCTGCCTCCTGGCCCGGAGACATCCCCGCGGTTATGGCCGCAAAATTCGCGCAGCTCGATGACCCGCAACTCGTTCGGCTCTACCGGATCCTGTCGGAGATCATCGAAGACGACGACGCAGGCGACGACGATCCGCGTCTGGCAGAAGCCGCCGATATCATGGCCGGCCTGGCCGAGCAGGCATACACCTCCGGCGAGATCAACCCCGACGAGGTCGCGCACGACGACCTACCGGTTGACCTTCTGGACGCACTTGCCGTCGAGTCCGACCCGCGGGTGGAGCGGCTGCTGGACCTGATGCGCGAGCGCGGCTGGGCCGGTTGGCACCGGATGGAGCGGCTGGCGGAGCCCCCCGACTGACCTGCGGGCGTCGTTTCACGCCTGGACGTCCACTACTCATGTCGGCGGGCGACGGGGTGCAGGACCAGGCTGGTGGAGCGCGGTACAAGGCCGGCGTCACCCCGAGACAGCAGGATGGCAGCCGGCCACCGTTCCCGATTCACTTCTGAGAAAGGAAGATCATGACCATCAATCGATCCCCCTGGACCGGCATGGTCCCAGTAGACGATACGGCCTTAGCCGTCACCGACACCGACACCGACGGTGTCCCCGTGATCTACCTCAACGGTCACGCCGCCGTTCAGCGGCAATGGCGGCGGGTCCTTGCCGAGTTGGGGACGGAGTGGCGGCATATCACCTACGACATGCGGGGGCGTGGTAAGTCGAAGCGTTCGGCGGATTATTCGTTCGAGACGAACATCCGAGATGTCGATGCTGTCCTCGCAGCCCGGGGTGTGGCCCGGGCGGTGATGGTGGGCTGGTCCTATGGAGCGTTTGTCGCGGCGCACTGGGCCAGCCGGAATCCGGCCCGTACCGTGGGCGCGGTCTTGGTGGAGGGCGCGCAGCCCTACGACTGGTTCGACGAGTCCATGGAACCGGGGATGCGCAAGATATGGAAGCGGATCTGGTGGCCCATGCAGCTGCTGCGCCCGTTCGGTATGGCTCCACGGATGACCGGCGACCAGCTGGCAGACAGCAACATCGAGGTCGGCAAGATCGCCCGCGAGCGTGACCTGGGCCCCGTGCTGGACAGCATCACCGTCCCGGCGCGCTACGTGGTCGCTTCTGGGGAGTCCTTCGGAAGCCAGGGCGGGCACGAACGGATACGCGCCAGCCTCCCTGCGGTGACTGCCCGCAATCCGAACATCCAAATCAGCGCGAAAGTCGCCAGCAACCACGGTTCGATCCTGCGTAAGGACTATCGCGCCATCGCCAAGGCCGTACGTGAGGTCGCCGCCCTCGACCACGAGGGGAACTGAAGACGCCGCCGTCACGGTGAATCCCGCACAGGAGAATCCTGATAGCCGTCGGCGCAAAGCCAGAGGTCTGCACGCCCTCTCCCTCCACCGTCTCCACCGTGTCCCCGCCGTCGGGCAGGTCGGGAATCTCACCGAGCCGGCGCAGGCCTTCGGCCGGCGCGGAGGAGGAGGTGGCATAGCGGCCCAGGACGTTGAGGTGGGCGTGGCCGAGTGGGCTGAGCCGGGCGGCATCCTCATCCTTGACCGGCACGCCCTGCGCCCGCAACTGGTCGACGGCGGCCGACAGATACTTCGAATTCCACAGCGCGACCGCATTGACGACCAGCCCCAACGCGGCTAGCTGATCCTCCTGGCCCTCCCGATAAGCCTTCCGGATCTGCCCGCTTGCGCCATGGCAGATCTTGCGGGCGAGTCGATGCCGGGACTCCTGGACGGTGAGCTGCTTGTTGAGCCTGCGGCGGTAGGTGTCGTCGATCGGGTCCAGGATGGACAGCAGGTGCAGGGTCTTGTCGATGCGGCCGTACTCGGCGAACGCCTGCCCGAGCGGGGTCGGGCGCCCGCCTCGGGCGAACATGCGCAGCAGGTCGTAGGCGCGGACCTGGTTGGTCACCGGCGATCCGGCGACCCGGGACATGTCCGACCACTGGGTATCGAACAACGCCGTCGGCCCCTCGGCGTGTGTCCACGCGCGGCCGTGCAAGAACGTCAAGAACCGTTTCGCCAGCACCCGGCTCTCCCACGACTCCCGATCGTCGAAGTCGTGACAGCCGTAGACATCGCGGATCATCCACGCGTACTCATAGACCGTCTTCGGCCGCTCCCCGTATCGTTTCACCTGCGAGGGGTCCCCGATGCCCAACTGTTCGGCCAGGTAGTCCACCACGCGTGAGCGCGCGATCACTTCCCGGTCGAAGGCGTCCAGGAAGAAGAACTTCTCCATGTCCGGCAGCGACGGCATCTCACTGAGGGTCGCGTACGCCGACCTCTGCTCATCAGACAGAAACTCTGCGGGCATGACCGACGACCGTAGGCACACCACCCAGCGCCCGGTAACAACCGGAAGCACACCACACGTCCAGATCTTGAACGGAAATGATCACCCGCAGGACGACCTGCCGGAGCGTCCACCTAAGTTGCTCGCGGGTACCGCCAACGGCTGTCCGCAGGTTCCTCAACCCCGTTCACGGCCGATCTCCTTCATCGGGGCGCCTCCGGTACGCCACATCGAATTGCACTAAGTTCAAGGCGAACGAGGACCGTTTCTTGAACTAAGTGCAAGACGCTTTTTGAACTTTGTGCAAGTCGGGTTCGGTGGCCTATCGTGGCCGCATGCCGCGCGACACGCTGACCCAGGAACAGATCGTCCGCACCGCGATCGAGCTGCTCGACGAGGAGGGTCTGGACGGCCTGAACATGCGCAGCCTGGGCGGCAGGCTCGGCACCGCCGCGACGGCGGTCTACTGGCACGTCAAGAACAAGGACAACCTCATCCTGCTCGCCGGCGACCGCGTCTGGGACGAGGTCGAGCTGCCCGACCCGGAGGCGGCCGGCTGGCGCGCGGCGGCCACCACGATGGCCACCGGCCTGCACGCGATGTTCAGCCGCCACCCCTGGCTCGTCCAGGCCTTCGGCTCCCACCTGTTCTACGGCCCCGGCAAGGCGCGCCACGACGACCACAGCCTGGCCGTCTACGAGGCGGCCGGTTTCGCCGGCGCGCGGGCGGACCGCGCCGCGGCGACCGTCTTCACGTTCGTCATGGGCAACGTCCTCGGCGCCTCGGCCGCGGTCTCCCTGACCAGGCGGCTGAGCCGGGACGGCGCGGACGCCGGGGCGCTGATCCAGGACGCGATGGCCAAGGCGACCGAGGTCGCCATGGACTTCCCCCGGCTGCGCGCCCGCCTCGAGACGCCGACGGCCGCGGACTACGCCGCCGCCCCCGACAGGACCTTCGAGTTCGGTCTCCAGGCCCTCCTCGACGGCCTGGAGGGCCGGCTCGCCGGCACGGCGCCCGGTCCGCCCCCCGGCGGCGCGAGCCGACGCGACGCCTAGGGCGGGGTGCGGGCCCGGGAAACCGGGAAAGGGGTACGGACCGGGAAGCGCGACGCGACGGCCGGCGCCCGAGTGCGGTAGGGCGGATCTGGTCGAATTCGGATGAACCGGCGTCAAGAACGCGTATGGATCCGCATGATTTTCTAGGCGCCCGGCGGCCGGACCGGTAGGGAATATGGGGTGTCTTGTCTTCCTCTCCGGCGATCCCTCCCGGTTCCTCTTCCGCGGCGATCCCTCCCGGCCGCGCTCCGCCGTCCGGGACGCCTCGCCGTTCCCTCACCGGCCGGTGGCCGGTGGCCACGCCACCCCCGTACCGGACATCCCTCCCGGCGGATGTTCCTCGGTCACCCGCTCTGATCTCGCGGCGGCAGGGACCGGACATCGGCACCTGGCGGCCGGCGGCGCGACAGCGCGCCGTCCACATCCGTCAGGGACAGGGCAACGACGTGAGCGCGGGGAGAGGAAACAGTGGCAGGTACGTCGGCATCGGCGCGGGTGGACTCGGGGCTGCGGGGGTGGTTACTGCATGGGCTGCAACGCTCCGACCCCAGGACCAGCGGCCCGCACCACGAGGAACCGCCCGAGCACCGGCATTCCTGGTGGCAGGTGATGTGCCTGACCGGGGTGGACTACTTCTCCACCCTGGGCTACCAGCCGGGCATCGCCGCGCTGGCCGCCGGCGCCCTCAGCCCGCTCGCGACGTTGCTGCTGGTGGCGCTGACCCTGTTCGGCGCGCTGCCGACCTACCGGGCGGTGGCAGGGCAGAGTCCCCACGGGCTGGGCTCGCTGTCGATGCTGGAACGCCTGCTGCCCGGCTGGCGCGGCAAGCTGCTGGTGCTGTTCCTGCTCGGGTTCGTGGCCACCGCCTTCATCGTGACCATCACCCTGTCGGCGGCCGACGCCACCGCCCACATCCTGCACAACCCCTTCGTGCCGGAGTTCCTGTCCGGCCGGCAGGTCCCGGTCACCCTGGCGCTGATCGCCGCGCTCGGCGGGGTGTTCCTGGTCGGGTTCAGCGAGGCCATCTCGATCGCCGTCGTCCTGGTCGCCATCTACCTGGTGTTGAACGTGGTCGTCCTGGGCACGGCCCTGCACCGGGTGCTCGCCGACCCCGCGCTGGTCACCGGCTGGGGTGAGGCGTTGGTGGCCGAGCACTCCAGCCCGATCGCGATGGTCGCCGTCTCGCTGTACGTGATGCCCAAGCTCGCCCTGGGCCTGTCGGGCTTCGAGACGGGCGTGGCCGTGATGCCGCTGGTCAAGGGGGACCTCGTCCAGCGGATCGGCGGCGCGAGGAAACTGCTGACCACCGCGGCGGTCATCATGAGCGCCTTCCTGATCACCTCCAGTTTCGCCACCACCGTGCTCATCCCGGCCGGTGAGTTCGCCGAGGGCGGCGCGGCCAACGGGCGCGCCCTGGCCTACCTGGCGCACGAGTATCTGGGCGACGGGTTCGGCACCGTCTACGACCTGTCCACCATCGCGATCCTGTGGTTCGCCGGAGCCTCCGCGCTGGCCGGGCTGCTCAACATCGTGCCGCGCTACCTTCCCCGCTACGGCATGGCCCCCGACTGGTCGCGCGCGGCCCGGCCGATGGTGCTGGTCTTCACCGCCATCTCCTTCCTCATCACCCTGTTCTTCGGCGCCGACGTGGAGTCCCAGGGCGGCGCCTACGCCACCGGCGTGCTCGCGCTGATCCTGTCGGCCGCCGTCGCGGTCACCCTGGCCGCCTGGAACGACGGCCGTACCCGCGCGGCGGTCTCGTTCGGGGTCATCACGCTGATCTTCGCCTACGCCACCGTCGCCAACATCGTCGAACGCCCCGACGGCCTGGTGATCGCCCTGCTGTTCGTGCTGGCCATCGTGATCACCTCGCTGATCTCCCGGGCCACCCGGTCCACCGAGCTGCGCGTCACCAAGGTCACCCTGGACGACCTGGCCCGCCGCTACGTCAGCGAGTCGGGAGAGATCCGGCTGATCGCCAACGAGCCGCACGCGCGCGACTGCAAGGAGTACGTCGACAAGGCCCGCGAGGCCTGGGAGCTGCACCGGCTGCGCACCGGCGAGGGCCTGCTGTTCCTGGAGGTGAGCGTCTCCGACGCCTCGGAGTTCGCCGGTGAGCTGCACGTCGTCGGCGAGGAGCGCCACGGGTTCCGCATCCTGCGGATGGAGAGTCCCACCATCGCCAACGCCATCGCCGCCCTGCTGCTGTACCTGCGTGACCAGACCGGCAAGACCCCGCACGTCTACTTCCACTGGGCCGCCGAGGGCAACCCGGTCGGCGCGTTGCTGCGCTACCTCGTCTTCGGCGGCGGCGATATCCCGCCGCTCACCCGCGAGGTGCTGCGCCAGGCCGAGCACGAGACCGCCCGCCGCCCCCTGGTCCACGTCGGCTGACGCCGGCCCCGCCCTCCTCCGGTCCCCGAAGGCCGCTTCCGATCCCGCAGGAGGGCGGCGAGGCGGGCCGCGGCGGGCTGCCCGAGGAGGATTCCGAGGAGGACCAGGGCCAGCCCGCAGAGCTGCCGCGCGGTGAGGGCCTCTGCGGCGATCGTCGTGCCGAGCAGCACCCCGGTCACCGGGTTCAGCAACCCGACGAGGCCCACCGTCGCCGCCGGCAGGTGCCGCAGTCCCGAGAACCAGGCGGCGAAGGCGAGGGCCGTCGCGACGACGGTGACGTAGGCGAACCCGAGGACCGCGGGTGCGTCCAGCGCCGGCGGCGGCCCCTCCAGCGCGACGGCGAAGGGCAGCAGGACCAGCCCCCCGGCGATGAGCTGCCATGAGGCCGACGACAGCGCGCCGGCGCCGGTGGTCCATCGCTTGGCCAGCACGTAGCCGAACGACGACATCACCATGGCCGCGACGGACGCGAGCACGCCGAGGGCGTCGACGGCGGACGCGCCGGTGAACAGCATGAGGCACACCCCCGCGATGCCGACGCCCGCTCCGGCCAGGTGCGCGATCCGCGGCCGTTCCGAGAGCATCGACCAGGCCAGGAGCATCATCACCACGGGCGACATCGCCATGATCGTCGAGGCGACGCTCGTCGGCAGCAGCTGGGCCGCAAGATAGACCAGCGCGAAGAACGCGCTCATGTTGAGCGTTCCGAGGACGAGGGACTTCCACCACCACGAGCCGTGAGGGAGCCTTCCGCTCAGGAGGAGGAGCAGGAGCCCGGCGGGCAGCGCCCTGACGGCCGCGCCGTACAGCGGGTAGCCGGGCGGGAGGAACTGCTGGGTGACGAAGTAGGTCGTCCCCCACGCGATCGGTGCCGTCGCCGTGACCAACGTCCAGCGAAAGGTAGCTTCCATGGAAGGAATATAGCTTCCCTGGAAGCTATGCTGGGCGCATGAGCGAACCCCTGGATCACGTCGCCCGCATCCAGCGGGAGTGGGCCCGCGAGCGACCGGATGTGGATGTGAGCCCGCAGGGGGTGATCGGGCGCCTGCACCGGCTCGCCGGACACCTCACCGAACAGCTCTGCGTCGTCTACCGGCGGTACGGGCTCGGGGAGGGGGAGTTCGACGTCCTGGCCACCCTGCGGCGCGGGGGAGCGCCCTTCGAGCGCGCCCCCGGAGAGCTCGCCGCCTTCACCATGGTCACCACCGGCGCGATGACCAAGCGCATCGACCGGCTCGAACGCGACGGGCTCGTCACCCGCCGTCCGAGCGAGAGCGACGGCCGGGGGCGGGTGGTCGCGCTCACCGCCGCGGGCAGGGAGCTGATCGACCGGGCCTTCGCCGAGCACATGCGCAACGAGCGCCGCCTCCTCGACGAGCTGTCTCCGGAGGACTCGGCCCTTTTGGAGTCGCTCCTCACCACCTGGCTGGCCCGTTTCGAGGCACCCCAATAAATAAATCTACATTGTAAAGGCGTCCGATCGAGTTCAAGATCATTTACAATGGACTAAAGACTCATCACCGAAAAACAGGGCGGCCCGATCGCCGGTTGTAGCGTGGAACTCCGGCGGCCACGCGACCCCGGGAGGCCTGGTGCGATACGACGACTGGGGGGAGCGTTCGCCGCGCTGGGCGGGCATCCGCAGTGAGATGGTCGACCTCCAAGGCACCCTGGTGCACCTCCTGCGTGCGCGGGGGGACGCGGGAATGCCCACTCAGCTGCTGGTTCATCCGATGGGCGCCACCGGGACGTTCTGGCTGGACGTCATCTCGTCGCTGGCCGCTCACGGGCCGGTCATCGCGCCGGATCTGCCGGGTACGTTCACCGGTCACACGGGGACGCCGCATCACCGGGCGGCCAGGGCGCACGTCAATGCCAGGTTCCTGCGGGTGTTGACGCGCTCGCTCGGGGTGGAGCGCGTGGTCGTTCACGGCTGGTCCATGGGTGGGCTGGTGGGCCTGTTGTTCGCGCACGGTGCCGGTGAGGTGGAGGTGGAGGGGCTGGTGCTGACCAGTCCGACTCTGCCGGGTCCTTTGACGGTGGCCGGGGCGCTCGGCTGGCAGACGCTGGGCCGGCTCGCGCTGCTGGCCGGGGTGCCGGCCTTGCGTGGCGCGTTGTGGTTGTACGGCGGGCGGTTGCTGGAGGTCAAGTTGCGCAGGGGTGATCCCGTGGTCTCGCCGGGCGGCGGGCTGGATCTGGTGGGGGGTGATCTGAGGCGGGTCTCGCCGGAGCTGGTGGCGTTGCAGGCCGAGGAGCGTTGGGAGATGCGTGCTCGGCCGGACAGGCTGGCCGATGCGATGGTGGCGTTCGCCTCGGTGGTGTCGGCCATGTACGTCGATCGGCGGCCTGTTCTGGGGGCGGTCGACGGGGTGGGGGTGCCGACGTTGTTGTTGTGGGGTGATCGGGATCCGCTGATCGGGCGGGCGGTGGTCGGTTATCTGCTGGGGCGCAGGCCTGACTGGGAGTCGGGGGTGTTGGAGGGGGTGGGGCATCTGGCGCCGATGGAGGTTCCGGTGGCCTATGTGGAGGCGGTGGCGCGCTGGCGGGTGTCGCGGGCGTTGTGAGGGTGTGTCTGGGTGTGTCTTTTCGTCGGTGCCGGTGGAGTGGGTGTGGTGTCATGCCGTTTTCTTGGGGTGTAGTGCTCCGGCGGAGGCGGCCATGAAGGCGGCGAGCAGGGCGGGGATGCCCAGGGCGGCGGGCAGGCCGATGAGTTCGGCGGCGCCGCCGATGATGGCGGGGCCCGCGACGAGGCCGGCGTAGCCGACGGTGGCGACCTGGGCGATGGCCTGTCCGGCGCGGGCGGGGTCGTGGTTGCCGGCGGCGGAGAAGACCTGGGGGACGATGGCGGCCAGGCCGAGGCCGAAGAGGGCGAATCCGGCGATGGCGGTGGGGATCTGTCCGATGAGCAGGGCGGTGGTGAGGCCGAGGGTGGCGAGGAGGCCGGAGTAGCGGACCAGGCGTACGGGGCCGAGGCGTTGGGCGAGGTGGTCGCCGGTGAAGCGGCCGATGGTCATGGAGATGGAGAAGGCGGCGAATCCGGCGGCGGCGACGGCTTGGGAGGCGCCGAGGTTTTGGAAGAGGTAGACGGCGGTCCAGTCGTTGGCGGCGCCTTCTCCGACGAGGCCTGCGAAGGAGACGATGCCCATGAGGATGATCCAGGCGGTCCAGGGGGCGCGTCGGCGGGGTGTGGTGGGGGTTGTGGGGGGTGGGGTGGTGGGGAGGAGGTGGCGGCGGGCGTACAGGGAGGTGAGGGCGAGGGGGAGGCCGACGGCGGTGAGGGTGGTGGCGGCGCTGAGGTCGAGGGCGGCGAAGAGGCCTCCGATGCCTGCTCCGATGAAGCAGCCGAGGCTGAACATGCCGTGGAAGGAGGACATGATGGGGCGGCGGTAGGCGCGTTCGACTTCGACGCCGTGGGCGTTCATGGAGACGTCGAGGAAGGCGTTGGTGAAGCCGAAGAGGAAGAGGGTGGCGATGAGGGCGGGCAGGGTGGTGGCGTAGCCGGGGGGGATGACGGTGAGTGCGGTGGCGATGGCGGCGGGGGTGATGAGGCGGGCGCTGCCGAGGCGGTCGGTGAGGTGTCCGGCGAAGCGCATGCCGGTGACGAGTCCGATGGCGATGGCGAGGAGGCCGTAGCTGAGCTGGCCGTCGCTGAGGTGGAGGGTGTGTTTGACGGCGGGGATGCGGGCGGCCCAGGCTCCGGAGGTGATGCCGAGGAGGACGAAGAAGTAGCAGACGGCTTTGCGGGCACCTGTGGGGGGCCGGTGTGTGGTGGTCATGAGCTCCCCGGGTGTGTGGGATCCGGGGCGTATTCAATCATGGTGGGTTTTGGTGGTGGGGGTGTCAGTGGACGGAGAAGCCTCCGTCGACGCAGATGGCCTGGCCGGTGATGTAGGCGCTGGCGTTGCCGGCGAGGAGGACGGCGATGCCGGCGAAGTCGGCGGGCAGGCCGTTGCGGCCGGTCATGGTGCGGGCGGCGAGTGCTTCGACGCGGCCGGGGATGGCTTGGGCGGGTTGGGTGAGGGGGGTGAGGACGAAGCCGGGGATGATGGTGTTGGCGCAGACGCCGTGGGGGGACCAGGCTTCTGCCTGGGAGCGGGTGAGGCCGGCGATGGCGGCTTTGGAGATGCCGTAGGCGCCGCTGTCGCCGAAGGCTTTGTGGGATTGCTGGGAGCCGATGTTGATGATGCGGCCCCAGCCGCGTTCGGCCATGCGGGGGCCGAAGTGCTGGCCGAGGAGGTAGGGGGCGGTGATGTTGACGGCCATTGTCTGCTGGTAGTCGGCGGTGGTGAGGTCTGCCATGGGGGCGCGGATGTTGTTGGCGGCGTTGTTGACGAGGATGTCGATGTCGCCGAAGTGGGTGGGGGCCTGGTGGCACAGGCGGGTGAGGTCGTCGGGGTCGGCGAGGTCGGCGGTGATGGCGGCGGCGGTGATGTTGTGGTCGTGGAGTTCGTTGAGGGTGCGGGTGAGTTCGGTGGTGCGGCGGGCGGCGATGACGACGGCGGCGCCGGCGTGGCCGAGGGCGTGGGCGATGGCGTGGCCGATGCCGGAGCTGCCGCCGGTGATGAGGGCGGTGCGGCCGGTGAGGGAGAAGAGGGTGTCGGTGGGTGCTGTCACAGCGACGGAACCTATCATCCCACCTTTTTGTGAGGGGGGTGATCCTGGAGGGCGAGGGCGGCCTGCTGGAGCTTGTCCATGATGGCGGACAGGTCGTGCAGGGTGGGGGTGTCGAGGTGTCGCAGGAGGCGGCGGAACTCGGTGAGGCCGGCGTCGGCGATCTGTTCGACGAGGGCGCGTCCGGCGGGGGTGAGCCGGGCGCGGCGGATGCGGCGGTCGTGGGGGTCTTCGCGGCGGGCGACGAGGCCGTGGGCGACGAGGCGGTCGACGATGCCGGTGACGGTGCCGAGGCCGACGTCGAGGTGGGTGGCGAGGTCCTGGCCGGAGGCGGAGTCCTGGCCGGAGAGGATCATGACGACTTTGAGCTGGCGCATGGTCAGGTTGGAGTCGAAGAGGGGGGATGGGGCGCTGTGCTGGGCCAGGAGGCGGCCCAGGTCGCGTTGCATGGCGCCGATCTGGTCGATCAGTTGTTCGCGGTCGTCGTTCACGCTCACCTCTCGCTTCCTGAGAAGGTTATCAGGATTGGTAAGCATCGTTAAATATTCGTATGAGGCGAAGTGTTAGTCTGGGGCGAATCTTGTTGTGATATCCCTCCTTGAGGAGCCCGCCCCCATGACCTCCCTGGCCAGGTTGAGCCTCGCCAACCGCAGCCTCGTCATAATGATCGCGCTGGTGTTGAGCGCGTTCGGCCTTTTCTCGATCCCCTCGCTGAAGCAGCAGCTGCTGCCCTCGCTGTCGTTCCCGGGCGCGTTCGTGGCGGCCTCCTACCCGGGGGCCTCTCCTGAGATCGTCGAGGAGCAGGTGACCGAGCCGATCGAGAACAGCTTCCAGGGGCTGGAGGGGGTCTCGGAGGTGACCTCGACGTCTCGGGAGGGGATGGCGCAGGTCCAGGTGGCGTTCGAGTACGGCACCGACATCGACGCGGCGGTCGCGGAGATGCAGCAGGCGATCTCGCGGATCGAGGCGCAGCTGCCCGAGGGGGTCGATCCGCAGGTTCTGTCGGGCGGGACCGACGACATCCCGGTGATGCAGCTGGCGGTGGGCGACGGCGGTGACCAGCGGGTCATGGCCGAGCGGCTGGAGCGGCTGGTGGTGCCGGAGCTGCAGGCCATCGAGGGGGTGCGCTCGGCGACGGTGACGGGGGCCCGCGACGAGGTGGTGACGATCACTCCGGACGCCCGCAAGCTGGCGGTGCTGGGGTTGTCGCCGGCGGCGGTGGCCGAGGTGCTGCGGGCCAACGGGCAGCCGGTTCCGGCGGGCAGCGTGACCCAGGACAAGCTGTCGCTGACGGTTCAGGTGGGGTCGCGGGTCTCGACGCTGGAGGAGCTGAAGGATCTGTACCTGACGCCTGCCGCGCCGGCGGCGCAGCAGGCGCCCTCGCAGGCCCGGCAGACGCCGGGCGGCGGATCGGCCCAGCAGGCCCAGCAGATCCAGCAGGCGCAGCGGCCGCCGGCGGCTCCCAAGCCGGTGCGGCTGGGCGACGTGGCGACGGTGGAGCGGACGCTGGCAGAGGGGACGTCGCTGACGCGGACCAACGGGCAGCCGAGCCTGGGGTTGTCGGTGACGATGACTCCGGACGGCAACGCGGTGGCGATCTCGCATCAGGTGCGTGAGAAGCGCGCGGAGCTGGTGCGGGCGATCGGGGACTCCTCGGAGATAACGGTGATCTTCGATCAGGCGCCGTACGTGGAGCGGTCGATCGAGGACCTGACGACCGAGGGGCTGCTGGGCCTGGCGTTCGCGGTGCTGGTCATCTTGGTCTTCCTGCTGTCGGTGCGCTCGACGCTGGTGACGGCGGCGTCGATCCCGCTGTCGGTGGTCATCGCGTTGATCGCTTTGTGGGTGGGCGACTACTCGCTGAACCTGCTGACGCTGGGCGCGCTGACGATCGCGGTGGGCCGGGTGGTCGACGACTCGATCGTGGTCCTGGAGAACATCAAGCGTCACCTGGGATACGGGGAGGCCAAGCGCAAGGCGGTGCTGGCCGGGGTGCGCGAGGTCAGTGGCGCGGTGACGGCCTCGACGTTGACGACGGTGGCGGTGTTCCTGCCGATCGCGGTGGTGGGCGGCATGGTGGGGCAGCTGTTCGCGCCGTTCGCGATCACGGTGACGGTGGCGCTGCTGGCGTCGCTGCTGGTGTCGCTGACGGTGGTGCCGGTATTGGCGTACTGGTTCTTGAAGGCGCCGGTGCTCTCGCCGGAGCAGGCGCGGGTGGTGCGTGAGGAGGCCGAGGCCAAGGAGCTGCGCAGCCCGCTGCAGCGGGCCTACCTGCCGGTGCTGCGGTTCGCGACGCGGCGGCGGCTGGTGACGCTCCTGGTCGGCGTGGTGGTGTTCGCCGCGACGATGGGCCTGGCCGGGCGGCTGGAGACCAACTTCATCGACTCCTCCGGTCAGGACACGGTGTCGATCAGCCAGCGGATGCCGGCCGGTACCGACCTGGCGACGACGGACGCGGCGGCCAAGAAGGTCGAGGAGGTCCTGGCGTCGCTGAAGGGCGTGCGCGACTACCAGGTGAACGTGGGCGGCGGCGGCGGATTCCTGGGAACGGGCGGCGGTGGCGGTGACCGGGCGTCGTACTCGGTGACGGTCGCCGAGGAGACCGACAGCGCGGTGCTGGAGGAGGAGCTGCGCGGGCGGCTGAAGGAGCTGCCCGAAGCCGAGATCGGTGAGGTCACCGTGGGCGGCGGCCAGGGCGGCCCCGGCGGCGGGGCGACCGACCAGCTGCAGGTGATCGTGCAGGCGCCGGATGTGGCGACGCTGCGGACGGCGGCCGAGATGGTCCGCACCGCGATGGCCGACCTGGGCGGGCTGCGGGATGTGACCTCCAACCTGGCGGCCGGCGCCGAGCGGGTCGAGGTGCGGGTCGACCGGGAGAAGGCGGCGGCCAGGGGGCTGACGGAGACGCAGATCGGGCAGCTGGTGGCCCAGCGGTTCCGCGGGGCGCCGCTGGGTGAGATGACGCTGGACGGCCGCTCGGGTGCGGTGGTGCTGCGGACGGCGGACGCGCCCGAGGACGTCAAGGCCGTGGGCGCGCTGAAGCTGCCGACGGCGACGGGCGTGGTGAAGCTGTCGCAGGTGGCCAAGGTGTCCACGGTGGCCGGTCCCACGCAGGTGACGCGGATCGACGGTGAGCGCAGCGCGACGGTGTCGGGTACGGCGACCGGCAGTGACCTGGGCGCGGTGACGACGCAGCTGACGTCGAAGCTGGAGGCGCTGGCGTTGCCGGCGGGGGCGAGCTTCACCATGGGCGGGGTGAGCGCGGACCAGGCCGAGGCGTTCGGGCAGCTGGGGCTGGCGATGCTGGCGGCGATCGCGATCGTCTTCATGATCATGGTGGCGGCGTTCCGTAGCTTCGTGCAGCCGCTGATCCTGCTGGTGTCGGTGCCGTTCGCGGCGACCGGCGCGATCGGGCTGCTGCTGGCGACGGGCACGCCGATGGGGGTTCCGGCCCTGATCGGCATGCTGATGCTGATCGGCATCGTGGTGACCAACGCGATCGTGCTGATCGACCTGATCAACCAGTACCGCGAGCAGGGCATGGGCATCGTGGAGGCGGTGATCGAGGGGGGCCGGCGCAGGCTGCGGCCGATCCTGATGACCGCGGTGGCGACGATCTTCGCGTTGATCCCGATGGCGCTGGGACTGACCGGTTCAGGGGGGTTCATCTCCCAGCCGCTGGCGATCGTGGTGATCGGCGGGCTGCTGTCGTCGACGCTGCTGACGCTGGTGCTGGTGCCGACCCTGTACGTGATGGTGGAGCGGCTCAAGGAGCGGCTGCGGCGCACGCCCAAGGACGGCGGCGAGCGGCCGCAGCTGAAGGTCTACGACAAGGACGAGCTGGCGCCGACGACCCGGTAGGCCGCCGGCCGAAGACGAGCCGGGCGGGAGGGCCGCTCGCCCGCGCGGGCGAGCGGCCCTCCCGTTTCGCGGGGGCCGCCCGCCCCTGGTCGGGGCGGGCGGGGACGGCGGAATATACTGACCCAACGTGACTGCCAAGCCGCGTATCCCCAATGTCCTTGCCGCCCGCTACGCCTCCGCGCAGCTGGCCCGCCTGTGGTCTTCCGAGTACAAGGTGGTGGCCGAGCGGCGCCTGTGGCTGGCCGTGCTGGCCGCCCAGGCGCGGCTGGGGGTGGCGGTGCCCCCCGAGGCGCAGGCGGACTACGAGAAGGTGGTCGACCACGTCGACCTGGAGTCGATCGCCGCCCGCGAGCGCGTCACCCGCCACGACGTCAAGGCCCGCATCGAGGAGTTCAACGCGCTGGCCGGCCACGAGCAGGTGCACAAGGGCATGACCTCGCGGGATCTGACCGAGAACGTCGAGCAGCTGCAGATCCGCGACAGCCTGGTGGTGGTCCGCGACCGGTGCGTGGCGTTGCTGGCCGCGCTGGCGCGCCTGGCGGCGGAGCATTCGCGGCTGGTGATGGCCGGGCGCTCGCACAACGTGGCCGCGCAGTCGACGACGCTGGGCAAGCGGTTCGCCTCGGTGGCCGACGAGCTGCTGGTGGCGTTCGCCCGGCTGGAGGAGCTGATCGCCCGCTACCCGCTGCGCGGCGTCAAGGGGCCGGTCGGCACCGCCCAGGACATGCTGGACCTTTTGGGCGGGGACGCGGCCAAGCTGGCGGCGCTGGAGGACGAGGTGGCCGCCCACCTGGGGTTCGCCCACCGGCTGACCAGCGTGGGGCAGGTGTATCCGCGTTCGCTGGACTACGAGGTGGTCACCGCGCTGGTGCAGCTGGCGGCGGCCCCCTCCTCGCTGGCCAAGACGATCCGGCTGATGGCCGGGCACGAGCTGGTCACCGAGGGGTTCGCCGAGGGGCAGGTCGGCTCCTCGGCGATGCCGCACAAGATGAACACCCGCTCGTGCGAGCGGGTCAACGGGCTGGCGGTCATCCTGCGGGGGTATGCGTCGATGACCGGGGAGCTGGCCGGCGACCAGTGGAACGAGGGGGACGTGTCGTGTTCGGTGGTGCGCCGGGTGGCGCTGCCGGACGCGTTCTTCGCGTTCGACGGGCTGGTGGAGACCATGCTGACGGTGCTGGAGGAGTTCGGCGCCTTCCCCGCGGTGATCGCCGCCGAGCTGGACCGCTACCTGCCGTTCCTGGCGACGACGAAGATGCTGATGGCCGCGGTGCGCGCCGGGGTGGGCCGCGAGAGCGCCCATGAGCTGATCAAGGAGCACGCGGTGGCCTCGGCCCTGGCGATGCGCGAGGGGGCGGGCGGCAACGAGCTGATCGCCCGCCTGGGAGCCGACGAGCGTTTCCCGCTGCGGGAGGCGGCGCTGCGGGATCTGCTGGGCGAGCCGATCTCCTTCACCGGCGCGGCCTCGGCCCAGGTGGAGGCGGTCGTGGCGCGCGTGGCGCAGGTCGTGGCCCGCTACCCGCAGGCGGCCGCCTACCGGCCCGGGGCGATCCTCTGAACGCTCTGAACGCCACGCCGACACCGCTGGTGAAGGCCTCCGAGGTCGCGCAGGCCTGCGCGGGTGACGCGCTCGTGCTGTGGGGGGCCCAGGCGATGGGCCCGGGAGTGCGGGCGTGGGCGCTGGGGGAGGCGGTGGCGGTGGCCTGCCCCGACCTCAACCGCCGCGACCGCCTCACGGTGTGCGGCCCGGCGGGAGCGGTGAGCACCCTGGTGCGGTGGGCGCTGCGACAGGTCGGCCCCTCCTACCGGATGGTGGGGGAGCGGACGCTGGTCGAGGAGGTGGCCGCCCGCTCGGCGCACCTGCGGGTGCTGGGCTCGTTCGAGTGGATGGACACCCCGGCCGGCGTCCCGGGCGCCGCGCTCACCCGGCCGCCGGGCGGGCAGGCGGGCCCGGGACGGGTGGGGTGGCTGCGCGGCGACCAGGAGGGGGAGGTGAGCGCCCTGCTGGCGCGGGCGGCCCCCTCGGCGTGGGCGGTGCCGGGCGTGGCGGGGGTGCGGCGCTGGGCCGGGGTGCGCGACGACGACGGGCGGCTGGTGGCGGTGGCCGCCGACGCCTGGTCCTGCCCGCCGGTGGGGTTCGTCGCCGGGGTCGCCACCGCGCCGGCCGTGCGCGGGCGCGGGTACGGTGAGCGGGTGTGCCGGTTCGCCCTCGGTGAGCTGGCGGCCGCGCACGAGCGGGTCGCGCTGATGGTCGACACCGACAACCACGCCGCCATCGCCCTGTACGAGCGGCTGGGGCTGCGCGGGCGGCCGCTGGCCGCCGCGGCGCCGGACGACGCCTGAACCCCGACTGAACCTCGCCCGCCGATCGAGTGCGCCGGGCGGGGGGAAAACCTGGTGCGGAGCGCGGTCCCGGCAGGCAAAGTGGACGAAATGATGTCCAGTTTCATCCCTGGCCTGGAGCTTTCACGTGTTTTCTACGCCCAGGTCGTGCGGCCGATCGTGGCCGACGTGCCGCACAGTGCCGCGCTGATCGGCGCCGGGTCGGAGGTGCTGGCCTTCGACACCGAACGCTCCACCGACCATGACTGGGGGCCCAGGGTGGTGGTGTTCGTCGCGGCGCACCGGACCGAGCCGGTCCGGCGCGCCGTCGCCGACCGGCTGCCCGAGGCCTTTCGCGGATATCGCACCACCGTGACCGGTGAGCGATGCGGGGTGCAGGTGAGCGATCCGGCGACCTGGTTCACCGAGCGGCTCGGTTTCGACCCGCTGCGGGAGATCGGCGTGCTGGACTGGCTGTCGACCCCCTGGCAGCGCCTGGCCGAGGTCACCAGCGGGGAGGTCTTCCACGACGGCCTGGAGGTCATGGAACGGGCCCGCGCCGCGTTGCGCTGGTATCCGCCCGACCTGGAGCGCTACGTGCTGGCCGGGCAGTGGCGGCGCCTGGCCCAGCAGGAGGCCTTCCCCGGGCGGTGCGGGGAGGTCGGCGACGACGTGGGCTCGGCGCTGGTCACCGCGGCCCTGGCCCGTGACCTGATGCGGCTGGTGGTGCTGATGCGCCGCCGCTACCCGCCCTACGCCAAGTGGCTGGGCAGCGCCTTCGCCCGCCTGCCGGGTACGGCGGAGCTGGGGGACGCGTTGTCGGCGGCGGTGGCGGCCACCGGGTGGCGCCGGCGCGAGGAACACCTGGGGGTGGTGTACCGGCGGGTGGCGGCCCTGCACAACCGGATGGGGGTGGCGCCGGCGCTGGAGGGGAGCCTGCGGCCCTATCACCGCCGGCCCTTCCAGGTGATCGACGCCGGCCGGTTCGCCGACGCCCTGCACGGCGCCATCACCGACGCCCGGGTACGGGCGCTGCCGCCGGTGGGCTCGATCGACCAGTTCGGCGACTGCGTCGACCTGCTGACCGACCCGCGGCGCTGCCGGGCGGCCACCCGCGCCATCCTGGACCTGTGAAGCCGCGGAACCGGGGTCAGGCGGGGTCAGGCGGTGGCCGGTTCCCTGTGGCGGGCGAGCATGCGCCGCTCGAACCACAAGGTGGCCAGCGGCGGCACCGAGCACACCAGGCCGACGACGATCGTGCCCAGGCTCCAGCGGGCCTGGCGGGCCGCGTACAGCACCGCGGCCAGGTAGAGCACGAACAGGGCGCCGTGCACCGGGCCGAAGATCTTCACGCCGACGTCCCCGGTGGCGGCGACGTACTTGAAGTACATGCCGATGAGCAGTCCCGCCCACGAGCACGCTTCGGCGATCGCCACGTAACGGAACAGGCGGAGTGCGGTCGGCACGGCGGGTACACCTCTTCAAAAAAAGGGGGAACCGTCCGGAGAACGGGGCGTCCGGACCGGGGGGAAACGACCTCCAGCCTAGGGGGACGGGGCGCCGCCCACCCCGCCGGGCCCCACCCGCGCCGGCGGGGGCACGCGACGCAGGCGAGGGGCCGCGGAGGCGGCGCCGTTGACCTGAGGTTAACTTCAGGTTCTATGGTCGTGGTGTGGCACCGCCCACGCGCCCCGGCCGGGCGCCACCCGGCGGTGCGCGTGGAGGCGGGCCGCCCGGCGGCCGCCGGCGATCCCCCCGTACAACGAGCGCAGGAAACATGGTGACGTGTGATGAGCATGGAAATGGCGGCCTGGCATTCGCTGTACAGCACGATGCACGCCCAAGACGACCGGCGGCCCTTCTCGGCGGCCACGCTGCGGCGCATCGCCGCCTTCGCCCGTCCGCACCGCACCCTGCTGGTGTGGTTCCTGCTGCTGAGCGTGGTGTCGGCGGTACTGGCGGTGGCCACACCGGTGCTGGCCGGGCGGGTGGTCGACGCCATCGTCGGCGGCGCCGCGACAGGCGTCGTGGTCAGGCTGGCCGTTCTGATCGCGGTGATCGCGCTGGCCGAGGCGGGGCTGGGCCTGCTGACCCGGTGGATGTCGGCGAGCATCGGCGAAGGGCTGATCCTGCGCCTGCGCGGCGCCGTCTTCGACCACGTGCAGCGCATGCCCATCGCCTTCTTCACCCGCACCCGTACCGGCGCGCTGGTCAGCCGGTTGAACAACGACGTCATCGGCGCTCAGCGGGCCTTCAGCGACACCCTCTCGGGGGTGGCGGGCAACCTGGTGACGCTCACCTTGACCCTGGTGGTGATGGTCGGCATCTCCTGGCAGCTGACCGCGCTGGCACTGGTCCTGCTGCCGCTGTTCGTGCTGCCCGCCCGGCGCGTCGGCACCCGGCTGGCCCGGATGGAACGCGAGGCCGCCGACCACAACGCGGCGATGAGCAACCAGATGACCGAGCGCTTCTCCGCGCCCGGCGCCACCCTCGTCAAGCTGTTCGGCCGCCCGGCCCAGGAGTCGGCCGAGTTCCTGGCGCGAGCCCGGCGGGTGCGGGACATCGGGGTCCGCACCGCGATGGTGCAGTCGGTGTTCGTCACCGCTCTCACCCTGGTCTCGGCGCTGGCACTGGCCCTGGTGTACGGGGTCGGCGGCTTCTACGCACTGAGCGGCCGGCTGGAGCCGGGCGCGCTGGTGGCGCTGGCGTTGCTGCTGACCCGCCTGTACGCGCCGCTGACCGCGCTGGCCGGGGCGCGGGTTGAGGTGATGAGCGCCCTGGTCAGCTTCGAGCGGGTCTTCGAGATCCTCGACCTGCGACCGCTGATCACCGACAGGCCCGACGCCCGGGCGGTGCCCGAGGGGCCGGTGACGGTGGAGTTCGACCACGTCGGCTTCGCCTACCCCTCGGCGGAGAAGGTGTCGCTGGCCTCCCTGGAGGAGGTCGCCACGCTGGACGCGCGCGGCGGCGCGACGGTGCTGCACGAGGTGTCCTTCCGCGCCGAGGCCGGGCAGATGATCGCACTGGTGGGCTCCTCGGGAGCGGGCAAGTCCACGATCGCGCAACTGCTGGCACGCCTGTACGACGTCGACGCCGGCGCGGTGCGGCTGTCGGGGGTGGACGTGCGCGAGCTGTCGGCGGCCTCGATCCGCCAGACGCTGGGCGTGGTGACCCAGGACGGGCATCTGTTTCACGACTCGATCCGCGCCAACCTGCTGCTGGCCCGCCCCGAGGCCACACCCGAGGAGCTGTGGCAGGTGCTGCGGCGCGCGCGGCTGGCCGATCTGGTCCAGGCGCTGCCCGACGGGCTGGACACCGTGGTCGGCGAGCGCGGCTACCGCCTCTCGGGCGGGGAGCGCCAGCGGCTGACCATCGCCCGCCTGCTGCTGGCCCGCCCCCGGGTGGTGGTGCTGGACGAGGCCACCGCACACCTGGACTCCACCTCCGAGGCCGCGGTCCAGGAGGCCCTGGCCGAGGCCCTGGCCGGGCGGACGGCGCTGGTCATCGCCCACCGGCTCTCGACGGTCCGCGCCGCGGACCTGATCTTGGTGGTGGAGGGCGGGCGGATCGCCGAGCGGGGCACGCACGCCACGCTGCTGGCCGCCGGAGGCCGCTACGCGCAGCTGTATCGCACCCAGTTCGGCCGCCAGGCCATCACCCCGGCCGGCCATCTGGACGCGGGCCGGCCCGGCGACGGTGAACTCGACGGCGAACTCGATGAGCTCGACGGTGAGCTCGACGGGGGGCGGGAGGTCGCCGGCGGCGCCGTGGCCGCCCGCTGAACACCCCTCGGCCGCCTGGCCCCCTGCCCTGTCCCCGCCTGTCTCCGCCTGTCGCCGCCGATTTCCGCGCCATCGGCGGCCGGGGAGCCGGGGAGGGGAGAGGCAGTCAGGCCGGCCGCCCGGCGCGGTCGGCGTTGGCGTGGATGGCGTCGCGGATGTAGGAGGCCAGGCCGGCGGCCGAGGCCTCGTAAACGGCGGTGAAACGCGGATCGGCGACGTACATGTCACCCAAGCCGCGGTGGAGATCGTAGGAGCAGTCGTAGCACCAGCGGGTGAGGTGTGCCCGGTGGCGTTCGGCCAGCTCCATCGCCCGCGGGCCGCCGGCCGGCAGCCCCGCGAGGTAGGCCTCGGTGAAGTCCCGCACCGTCTGGGCGGCCTCCTCGGTGAATCGCGCCCAGTCGGCCCTGGTCATCGCGGCCGTCCTGGCACGAGACTGCCGCCAGGCCTCGCTGTGGCCCCAGCGCCGGCGCGCCTCCTCGTCGTGGTCCTCGGGAACGAAACCGCCGAAGATCTCGAAACGCTCCTGGGGGGTCAGGGGAATGCTCAGGATGTTCGCCTCCATCGCGTGCTCGACCGCGTCCGCCATCGCCCGCAACCGGTCGATGCGCCGGGTGAGGAGTTCGTGCTGGCGCCGCAGGTGCGCCAGGGTGTCGGTGGCGGGGTCGTCGAGGATGGCGGTGATCTCCTCCAGCGCGAAGCCGAGCTCCCGGTAGAACAGCACGTGCTGCAGGCGCTGCAGGTCGGTCTCGGTGTAGCGGCGGTATCCCGCCGCGGTACGCCGCCCCGGTGAGACCAGCCCGATCTCGTCGTAGTGGTGCAGCGTGCGCACGCTGACCGAGGCGATGCGCGCCACCTGCCCGATGGCGTAGTCCGGCGCACCGCCGGGCACGTGATCAGGCCCCTGGTACGTCGCGTCGCCCGCCGCGTGCCTCATCGCCTCTCCCCGCTCACCGTGCCAGCCTGCACCCTCACGTTACGGCAGGGTCAAGCGCCCAGGCCCGTGCCCAGGCCCGTGCCCAGGTCCGTGCCCAGGTCCGAGGCCGGAGCCGGGGTGACGTCGATGACGGCCTTGCCGGTGACTTTCCGCTCGCGGACCGCCCGTACCGCCTCCTCGGCCCGCTCCCAGGAGCCGCGCCAGCCGACCTGCGCCGACAGCGCCCCCGAGGCGAGCAGCCCGGCCAGCAGGCCCAGGTCGGCGCCGACGGCGGCGGCGTCGCCGAAGGAGCTCAAGGTGCGGGCCGCGCCGGGAAAGAAGGTCGAGCCGGGAGGGAAGACGGCGGGCTCGCCGCCGGCCCAGCCGATGCTCTGCAAGGTGGCGCCGGGGGCCAGCAGCGCCCAGGCGGCCACCAGGTAGGGCCCGCCGACGGTCTCCAGCACCACGTCGACCGGCTCGGCCACCTGCCGCAGGCCGGTGAGGCCCACGACGACCTCGTGGGCGCCGAGCGCGGTCAGGGCGGGTACGCAGGCGCCGTCACGGACCGAGGCGAGGACGTGGGCGCCGGCCCGGGCGGCCAGCTGCACGCCGTAGCGGCCCACGGCGCCTCCGGCTCCGGTGATCAGCACCCGCCGGCCCAGGACGGAGCCGGCGGCGCGCAGGGTACGCAGGACCGTCATGCCCGCCATGGGCAGTGCCGCGGCCTCGGCCAGGGCGGCTCCGCGCGGCAGGGGGGCGACGTCGGCGCTGGAGACCGCCAGCAGCTCGGCCCACGCGCCGGGGCCGAAGGCCAGCACCCGGGTGCCCTTCGCCGGGCCGGTGCCGTCGGCGGCGGGGCGGACGACGACTCCGGCGGCGTCGTAGCCGGCCACGTGGCCGGCGGGCAGCTGGGCGAGCATGCCCAGCTCGCCGGGGTTGAGGGAGGCGTGGCGCACCTGGACGAGCAACTGGCCGGGGCCGGGTTCGGGGTCGGCGGCCTCACCCAGGCGCAGACCGCAGGGGAGCGAGGGGTCGACGACGAGAGCGCGCATGGCGGATGCTCCTGACCGGGAGAAGTAGCGTGCGGAACCCCCGCACGCCGAACAAAAGGGACTAATAGTCCGGTTATGTATGGGCTAATATACGGACTAATAGTCCGGTTACGCAAAGGAAGCCGGTTACCCAGAAGGAAAAAAGGGGGGAGAGCGATGGGCGAACGCGCCGACGCCGCCCGCAACCGCCACGCCATCCTGCGCGCCACGGAGGAACTACTGGCCACCCACGGCGCCCACATCTCCCTGGACCAGGTCGCCGCGCACGCCCGGGTCGGCAAGGGCACCGTCTTCAGGCGCTTCGGCAGCCGCACCGGCCTGATGCAGGCCCTGCTGCAGGAGCGGGCCGTGCAACTGCGCGAGGCACTGGAGGCGGGGCCGGCGCCGCTGGGACCCGGCGCGCCGCCCGCCGAGCGCATCGTCGCCTTCCTCGACGCCCTCTCCCGGCTGGCCGCCGGCAACCTCGCCCTGCTGGCCGCCCACGAGCGCTCCTGCGCCACCGACCGCCACGCCGACCCCACCTACGTGCACTGGCACGCCCACCTGGAAACCCTGATCGCCCAGGCCCGCCCCGACCTGGACGCCACCTTCGTGGCCCACGCCCTGCTGGGCATGTTCGACGCCGACATGGTGCGCCACCTCACCCGGGAGGGCGACCCCGGCAGGTTCGCCCGCTCACTGCGCCAGCTGGTGGGGGAGTTGCTGGCCTGAACCGGCCCGTGCGCCGGCGCACCCGGCGGCGGGCGCGGCGCCGGTCACCTCGACCGGCTCCACGTCACCGGGGCACGGCGGGCCGGCGACGAAGCCGACCACCGCGTCACCGGCCCGCCTGTGACACACCCCTACCACCCAACACCTATACCGGTATTGTTATCGCGATTGCTAGGATCGGGCGTATGGTGCGACCCCCGCTGACCGAACTCGACCGCGAACGCGGCCACCGCCTTGGCGCCATCCTGCGCCAGGCACGCGGCACGCGCAGCATGACCGAAGTGGCCACCGCCGCCGGGCTGTCCGCGGAAACCCTCCGGAAGATCGAGACAGGCCGCATCCCCACCCCGGCCTTCTTCACCGTCGCCGCCCTGGCCCACGCCCTCAACGTCTCCCTGGACGTCCTGGCCCAGGTGCGCACCGAAGAACGCGCCGCCTGAACACCCACCTCACCCCGCAACGGCGACCCCGGCACGAAAACCCGCCGGACCCACCGTCCGGCCGGTGATCAGCTCGACGCCGGACCGCGCAGCAGCGGATGCGACCGCATCGCCACCTCCAGCTCCCCGGGCAGCTCATCGCGGTAACGCCCCAGCGTCGCCAGGTCACTGTGCCCCAGAACCCGCCGCACCGCGTCCATGTCCACCGCATCGGCCAGCAGGTGAGTGGCCGTGGTGTGCCGCAACCCGTGCGGCGTCACCGAACGGCGACGATCGGGATCCACCCTGCGCTGCACCCGGTCGATCACCGCCTGCACGTCCCCCCGCGCCAGGCGCCGCCCCCGCCACGACAGCAGCAACGCCTTGTCCGCGGAGGCCGTCCGCCCATGCAGCAGATATGCCTCCAGCACCAGCGCGACATCACCGGGCAGCGGCACGTCCCGCGTCTTGCCACCCTTACCGAAGATCCGCCAGTACCGCACCCCGTCGTTGGTGTAGAAGTCCTCCACGTTGGCCCGCACCAGCTCCGACACCCGCGGCCCCATCGTCGACAACATCAACACGATCAGCCCGTCACGCAACTCGGTGTCCTGGTCACGCCGCCGCACCCGCCCCGCACCCGCCACGGGCGCCCCTGACGCCTCGGCCGCCGCCGCACCACCGCCCGGGCCACCGCCCAGCTCACGCGCCGCACCGATCAGCCCCCGCGCCTGCTCGCGGGTCAACGCCCGCCGCTCGGGCCGCAACCCCCCGCGCTCCCTGGCCGTCACCGTCGCCATCGCCATCGGATTGACCTGCACCCACCCCGCCAGCACCGCGTGCTTGAACAACGCCGAGATCGACCGCCGAAACCGCGCCTGGGAGGAGGCCGACTGCGTGGCGCCCGCCTGTTCGCCGGGCTGCGAACGCCGCCGGCCGTCGGGCTTGCGGGCGAAGGCCAGCAGGACGGCGTCCACGTCCTCACCGGTCAGGTCGTCCAGCACCACCTCCTCGCCCACCAGGTCCACGAAGGTGGACACATCCCGCGCGTACACCTCCGCCGTCGACACCGACAGCGCGCCGGTCAGGGTCTTGGCCCGCACCAGCTCCACGTAACGATCAGCCGACTCGCCCACACTGAGACGATTCAGATCAGCAGGCCGCATGATCCCGGCGACACCCCTCCCGCATCCGGGCCGCCGTCAACGGCCGCTCGCCTCGCACCAGTGCCACATCCGCGACCGCCGAAACACCGCCACCGGCACCGCCCCACACCGCCGTCACCGGCGACGGCACCGAGAGCACCGGCGGCCATGACCGCGGGGGAACGAGCCACCCGACAGATCACCGATCATGCACATCCCCCCACGGTAGACGAACGCCCGCGCCCGCAGGACCCGCGCGAGAAGTCCCGCCACCCCGCCCCGGGACCGCCGCGTACCTCACTCAAGCGGCCGTCTCGCCCAGCAGGTGTCTCACTCAGCGGATGTCCCCGGCGCCTTCCGCCACTCTGGCGGTCGCGGCGGCGTACTCCTCGGCGGTCATGCCGCGGTCAGGGTAGCGCTGGTTGAGCTCATGCTGGTCGTCGGCCCACCGCTGGTAGGCCCGCCGTACGGCGAACTCGTCGGAGTCGACGACATGGGCGATCTGCGCCCACGTGACCCCGGCCAGCAGCGCGTGATGAAAGTTGGAGGGATGGCGCACCGTACGCGCGATGCACTCCGCCAGCGCCAGCAGCTCGATGTGCTCGGCCACGGTGAGCGCGGGTCGGTCATCGGCCCCGTGCCGGGCGGGATCATAGATCCCCCGGGCCACCAGCTCGGCCCGGGCGCGAGCCGACGCGTTCCTGGCGGCCAGCTCGTCGTAGCGCTCCAGCTGCCGGCCGACGGGCATGTCGAAACGGGCGTCGCGCCAGGTGGTGATGTGCTCAGGCGTGGTCATGACGACTTCTCCAAGACGGTCGGGGGACCGGCGTCGCAGGGGCCCGGCAGGTGCTCCTGCCAGGAGCGCTCGCGAAGGAGGGGCTTGGCGGCACCCCTCCCAGGACGCCTCACCCGAGTCGCCTCACCTGCTCCCCGAAGCGGAACGCGACCGCTACCCAAGCCGGTGCGGGATCGGATCTCAGCCACCCCACGGAGCATAGTGCGGCGCGACACGCCGGATCACGGGGGAGAAGGGAGACGTCCATGCCACCGGTGTATTCATCGGCCGGCAACCAGCTCAGGGGCGCCTCGTGGTGCCAGGTTCATGCTTGATCCACCGAGCTCCCGCCTGTGAAACGTCGCTGCCGGCCGACCCTGTCACGATTCGCCATGGCGCCATGGCGAATCGTGACAGGGGGGCGCTGGGAAAGCAGCCGACCCTCACGTATGAAAGCACCCCTAGGGTCGAAAACCGGCAATCAGCAAATATTCGTTCTCAGGATGCGGGGGAGGCCGCCCGTGCGCTGATATCGCCGGACACCGGGTGTCCGAAAAGGCCGTGGCGGTCCCGGCGGGCGCGATCTCATGAGTCCCACGGGCCCCACCGGTCACGAAAAGCTCAGCTCACCCCTTATTTTGTGTGACTGAAATGTGACGCAAAATGACTTTTGCCTTAATTCGTGAGCAGGTATTGACCTTGCTCTCGCCGATTGAAATCCTCGATCGATAGGAAGGCGCGGCACGGCGCCGTGCGCGGTTCGGCGGGCAGGTTTCTCGCTGATCAGGCGCGACGCCGTCAGGCCGGGCCGTTCGATACGGGGACTTCCAGACGGTCATATCCGCTCGCCGTCGAATGTGTTTGCCAAGCGACCTCCTGGTCGGAGTGGAATGCGCGAGCGGCCCACCGTCGCCGGACGAAAAGGAGATTGGATTTCGTGCAGCTGCCGACCGACTCGGTTGTTCGGGCATGACCGGGGCGGCTCCTTCCGAACTGAACGACCCCGCCACGAGGCGCACCGTCCCTGTATCGCGACCGGACGCCTGCAATGGATTCGACAAGTTCTGAGGCTGCTGGTGACAAGAGATATCGACGTTGACGGCATGTTGCCGACGCCGGAAAGCGCGGCGCAGAATCTGGCATCACTCATGGAAACCGACAGGGCCGGGATCCGGGCCGCGTGCGAGCGTGCGCTCGACGCGATGAGCGGGCCGATCGCCGACGACACCGACGCCCGCGCCCGCGTTCTGGCCGACGCCGACCTGGTCCTTTCCGACGTGGTGGACAGTCTGCGCGCCGGACGCGCCCTGGTAGCGGAGAACGACCTGCGGGTGACCGGCGACGGCGAGAGCGCCGCCGCGCATCCGCTCGACTCGCTGCTGTTCTGGAAAGCGTTCTCTGACGTCGTGGTGCGCCGGCTGACGTACCACGCGGACGCCGCCGGTGACCGCGCCCTGTTCGCGCTCGCGGTCTCCGTCCTGAACGGGAGCATCACGGCGAGGCTCTCGGCAGGTCTGGTCGCCCACTCCGGCCGGCTGCTCGACAGGGTGCACGCGGCCCAGGCCGGCGAACGCGACCGCATCGCGCGCGACCTGCACGACCGGGTGGGCTTCTGGCTCGACACGGCGTTCCGGCAGACGGAACTGTTCGATGTGGCCAAGGAGCGGGGCTCGGATCTGCGCAAGGCCGCCAAACCCGTCGAGCGGGCGCGCTTCGCGCTGCAGGAGGCCATGCGGAACCTGCGGGAGACGACCTCCGACCTCCGGGTGCAGGAGGTGAACAACCTGGAGAAAGCCCTGCTGACCGCGTTCGCCGCGCTGCCGGTCAACGAGGCGGACCTCCGCCTCACCATCAACGGGGACGAGTCCTGGGCGCCGAACACGGTCAAGGACGAGGTCTTCCTCATCGTCAGGGAGGCGGTCCGCAACGCGATCGTGCACGGGCGCCCCGGTCTTCTGTCTGTCAGCGTGCACATCGCGCCGCACGAGCTGCGCGTGTACGTCGACGACGACGGCACGGGGTTCGATCCGGAGGAGGAGGCCGGGGGTATCGGCCTGCTGGCGATGCAGGAACGCGCCGAACTGCTCGACGGCAAGCTGACCATGTCCACGGTGCAGGGGAGAGGAACTCATGTCGACCTTTACGTCCCGCTTTCCGAACGCGGCGAGGCCTGACCCGGCGCGGACGGAGATCCTGATCGTGGACGACCACGCTCTGGTGCGGGACGGAGTGCGGGAGATCCTGGAAACCCAGGAGGACATGGTCGTCGTCGGTGAGGCGAGCGACAGCGGCACCGCCGTCACCCTGACCGCCGAGACGAGGCCGCAGGTGGTGCTGCTCGACATCAGCATCCCCGGAGACGACGCCGTCACCACCGTGACCCGGATCCGCAGGCTCTCGCCCGGCACGGCCGTGGTCGTCCTCAGCATGTTCGAGGGACCGCAACTGCTGCGCAGCCTGCTGCACGCGGGCATCCGGGGCTATCTGCTCAAGAGCGCCACCAGGCAGGAACTCGTGGCGGCGATCCGCAGCGTCACCTCCGACGACGCCAGGGTGGTGCTCTCGGTCTCCCAGGACAGCCTGTTCCACCTGCGCGGCCCGGTCGAGGGGGTGCTGACCACGACCGAACGGGAGATCCTCCAGCTCACCGCGGAGGCGTTGAGCAACGCCCAGATCGCCGCGAGGCTCTCCCTCACCGAGGCGGCGGTCAAGCGGCATCTCGGCAAGATATTCGGCAAGCTGGGGGCCGTCTCGCGGATCGATGCGGTGAACAAGGCGGTGGCGGCGTCGCTGATCACGGTCGGGGCCGCGGCCGCCGGCCAGCCCGGCCCCGCGGAGCGGGCGCGGAGCGCCGGGCCGAAGCGCCGGCCGTCGAGGCCGGACCGGCAGGTCCGGCCGGGCTGAAGGGCGAAGGGGCCCGGAGATCGCGGCGAACGGTGAACCGCGGCGTGCCGTACGGCGGCACGGCGCGCCCCGCGGAGACTTTCGGTCGTGCCCGAGCGGCCCGACGGGGCGCAGTCAGAAAACTTTCGGACTGACCGTCTTGTAAGGAGTCAAGGTCTTAGTTAGCTTCAATGAGTTCTGCGCCGACGGTTCAGCTTGGGGGCTCAATGGATTTTCGGGTGCTCGGTCCTGTGGAAATACTCTGCAACGGTAACAACGTCTTACCGACGGCGTCCAAACCGCGTCAGGTCATCTCGCTCCTGCTTCTTCGCAGGAATACGATGGTGCGCACCGACGAGCTTATCGACGAGCTCTGGGAAGAAAGCCCGCCCATGAGCGCCATGACGACGCTCCAGACGTACGTTTACAAACTGCGGAAGATCCTGACCGAGCCCGGCACGGAGGAGATCCTGAGGACCCGGCCGGGCGGATACGTCCTCGAGGTCCCCGACGGCTCGATCGACCTCCACCGCTTTGAGCGGGACGCCGCCCTGGGCCAGGCGGCGCTGGAGGGCGGCGACGTCACCGCCGCGGCCACGACCCTGCGCCGGGCCCTCGCCATGTGGCGCGGCCAGGCGCTGGTCGACGTCGTGCAGGGCGGGCTGCTGTCGTCCTACGTGACCCGCCTGGAGGAGCTGAGGACGCGCACCCTGGAACTCCGCATCGAGACCGACCTCCAGCTCGGCCGCCATCGCGAGCTGGTCAGCGAGCTCAAGTCGCTGGTGCTCGCCTATCCGCTGCACGAGCACCTGCACGCGTCCCTGATGGTCGCCCTGCACCGCTCGGGACGCCGCCACGAGGCGCTGGAGGTCTACCGCGTCCTGCGAGAGAACATGATCGAGAACCTGGGCCTGGATCCGGGCAGGGAGCTGCGCGAACTGCACCAGGCGCTGCTGGCCGACGCCCCGCTCGGCGACCCGGGCGACCAGGGCCGGCTCACGATCACCCCCGGCCCCCCGGCGGACCCCACGCCCCTCCCCGCCCACGGCGGGCCCGGCCGGCCCGAGACCCCGGCGGCGGACCGCTCGCCCAAGCCCGCCCACGAAACCGCGCGTCCCGTGTACGAGAACCCGCGTCCCGCCCACCAGGCTTCGCGTTCCGCGCACGAGACCGAGCCGGAGGCCGTCGCGGTCGACGCGACCGGCACCCCCGCCCTGCCCGCCTCGGCCATCGCCATCCCCGCCGCCCCCGCCGCCCCCGGGGTCGACGCGGGGCCGATCGCCGCCCTCGTTCCGCCGCTGGGACCCCCGGCCCAGCTTCCCGCCGACATCGCGGACTTCACCGGGCGCGCGGAGATCGTCAAGGAGATCCTCTCGGGTCCGGCGTCCTCCGCAAGGGAGCGGACCGCCACCCTGATCGTGGCGATCAGCGGCATGCCGGGGGTGGGCAAGACGGCGCTGGCGATCCACCTCGCGCACCGGCTGCGCGACCGGTTTCCGGACGGACAGCTCTACGCGGAGCTTCGCGGCTCGGCCGAACGGTCCCGCGACCCGGCGGAGGTGCTCGCCGGGTTCCTCCTTGCGCTGGGCGTCCCGGAGGCGCTCATCCCCGGCGGGCTGGAGGAGCGCAGCACGCTGTTCCGTTCGGTGACGGCCGGACGGCGGCTCCTCGTGGTCCTGGACGACGCCGCGTCCCCGGCGGACGTGCGGCCCCTGATCCCGGGCGATCCGCGGTGCGCCGCCGTCGTCACCGGGCGGCGCAGGCTCCACGGGCTGGCCGGGAGCTGGGACGCCGACCTCGACGTCATGGACCGCGCCGAAGGCGTCGAGATGCTCGGGCGGGTGGTCGGCCGCGCGCGGCTGGACCGGGCGCCGGCGGCGGCGGACCGGCTGGTGGAACTGGGCGGCCGGTTGCCCCTCGCCCTGCGGTGCATCGGCAGCCGTCTGGCGATGACACCCGGCGTCTCGATCACCGACATGGTCGAGCGGCTGTCCGGGCCGCAGCCCACCCTCGACCTCCTGCGGGTCGGTGACCTCGACCTTCGAGCCAGGTTCGACTCCAGCTACGTCGGGCTGGGCAGGCAGGAGCAGGCCGTCTTCCGCCTGCTCAGCATGTTGCCCACTCCGAGATTCACCGCGCACGAGGCGGCCGAACTGCTCGGCTGGGACGCCGCCGACATCCGCGCCGCCCTCGAAGGCCTGGTCGAGCACCGGCTGATCACGGTGACGCAGTACGAGGACGGCGAGATCCGCTACCGTTTCCCCCAGCTGATCCTGAGCTACGCCCGGGAGCGCCTGACCATGGCGCTGGACCCCGGATCCCACCCCGGCCGGCTGTGCCCCGCCGCCGGGCCGGGAAAGCCCGCGGCCGCCGGCCGCAGAAGGCTGATGAGCGTCGGCGAGTAGTGCGGGGACCGGCTTCAGCGGGCCTCCAGCACCCTTCAAGGGGTCCTGCGCCGTCGCTCCCCGGATTGAGCGCGGATGCCGGACGGCGGCGAAGGAGGCACGATGAGATCTTCCGCGATCGGTCGCCCGGCGGTGACGGAGCCGGGCTCCCGCGCCCTCAGACGGCGGCCAGCTCCTCCAGTGACTCCACCAGCCGGGCCGGAGTGGGACGGGCCATGATCTCCTCACGGAGCGCGGTCGCGGCGGCGCGGTAGGAGCCGTCGGACAGGAGCTCGCCCACCGCGGCGCGGATGGCGTTGCGGTCGGCGAGGTGCCCGAGCAGGTGCCGGGCGGAGCCGGAGGCGGCCAGGCGCTCGCCCGTGACGGTCTGCTCGGCGGCGAAGGTCGCGACGAACTGCGGTATCCCGGCGTGCAGGGCGGTCAGCGTGCTCCCGCTCCCACCGTGGTGCACGACGGCGTCGCATCCGGACAGCAGCAGCCGCAGGGGCACGTGTTCCACGACGCGCGTCGACACCGGCACCGCGCCGAGCGCGGCCACGTCCGCGGGCGTCGCGGTGACGATCACGTCGCAGTCCAGGTCCCTCAGGGCGTGGATCACTTTGGGCAGCAGGTAGGAGTTCGGTCCCGAGACGGTGGACAGCGCCGTGGACCAGGTGACGCAGACGCGCGGCCGGTCCGCGGGCTGGAGCAGCCAGGTGGGGGCCGGCCGGTTGCCGTTGTAGGGCACGTACCGCACCGGAAGGCGCCGCGCCGAGGTGGGCGGGGCCAGGGAGGCCGGGCAGGGATCCACCACGTTCTCGATCATGTCGAGGCTCATTTCGCCCAGGCCGTACCGGGGGAACGAGCCGCTGTGGTCGGTCGGCACGATGCGCATGTGCTCCGCCTCGTGCGTGCCGACCGGCCCCCACAGGCACAGCGCGGACGGCACGCCGATCACCCGGCCGGCCAGCAGCCCCTCGAGGCTGGCCGGATCGTGGAGCACGACGTGCGGACGCCAGGCGCGGGCGTACTCGACGGCCGCGTCGAAGCTTCGAGCGGTCCTCGCGGAGAGCTCCGGCGCGACGTTCTCCCGGAAGCCGTCGACGTCGAAGTCGCCGAGGTCGCCGAGCTGTTCCCCGGTCAGCGGGTGCAGCGGCAACCACGGATAGGGCCACACACCCTCCACGGCCTCCGCGTAGTACTGGAGCCGCAACCGGGTGACCACGTCCATGCCGTTCAGTACGGGGGCGGGGTGCAGCCCGGCCTCGCCGACCGGGCGGGCCTGGGAGGGCGTGCACAGCACGCGGGCCTCGTGTCCCGCGGCCTGTAGCGCCCACCCGAGCGGCACCATCGCCGAGTAGTGGGTCGGCCACGAGGACACCGTGAACAACACACGCATAAGAACTCCTCCGGTCTGGGCGATCGGGCGCCGGTCGCCTTCGGGGGCGTCCCGTACCACCACGCCCGTTCCGGGCGATCCGTCCTTCCCGCCGGCCCTCCTCGAAGGCGGCGCGCGTTTCCGCGAAGACGTCTCCTCGAAGGCGGCGGCGCGGCGGACGTGCGCCCCGGTCGCGCGGCGCCGGGCGGTACCCGGTTCGGGCCGTCGCGGGCGCTCGCGGTGACCCGGCTCCTCCGGCGTCCGGTGGCGAGCCGGTTCGGGTCGAGCATGTCCGGCGCGTCTCGGATCGGGCTCAACGATGACTGGGCGGGTCGCGCGCCGCTCGACTGCCGATCGTCCCGGCCAGGCGGCCGCCCCGCGGGCGTCAAGCGCACCGCGAGCGGCGGGTGGGAGCCTCGCCTTCAGAAGGCGCGCGGGTGGACGCGGAGGGATCGGGGAGCCGCCGGCGCCACGAGAGGACCACGAGAGGACACGGAGGAGCCGTTGTGGGCGAATCGCGAGTGGCCGTGGTCCTTGGCGCCACCGGCTTCGTCGGCGGCGCCGTCTGTGAGGCGTTCTCGGCCGCGGGACACGAGGTCGTCGCGGTCGCCAGGCACCGCACGTCGCGCGCGGCCGCTCACCGCTTCGTGCCGCTGGACGTCGCCACGGCGGTGCCCGCCGAACTGGCGCGGACCCTGGTCCGGCTGCGCGCGGACGTCGTGGTCAACGCGACCGGGGGGTGGCTCGCCACCGAGGAGGCGAACACGTTCCACCACGTGACCCTGGTGGAGAACCTTCTGGCGGGCCTGGCCGGCATGACCTCACCGCCGCGCCTCGTCCAGGTCGGCTCCATACACGAGTACGGCCCGGTGCCGCGCGGCGAGCCCATCCACGAGGAGATCAGCCCCCGCCCGCTCACCCCGTACGCCCGGACCAAGCTGGCCGGTTCCGAGGCGATCCTGCGCGCCGCGCGCCTGGGCCGGGTGGACGGGGTCGTGCTGCGGGCCGTCAACGTGTGCGGCCCGCACGTCACCACGGCGAGCTTCCTCGGCTCCGTCCTGGCCGGGCTGCGCGCGCTGCCGCCGTCACGGAAGCTGGAGCTTCGCATCGGCGACGATCGGCGGGACTTCCTCGACGTGCGCGACCTCGCGGACGCGGTGGTCAGGGCCGCCGGCGCGCCCGCCTGCGGGCGGGTCGTCAACGTGGGCCGCGGCGTGGCGGTCGCGATCCGCGAGATGGTGGCGCGCCTCGTCGCCGCGGCGGGACTCCCGCCGGAGGTCCTCCAAGAGCGCGGGGAGCCGGTGGGGTCGCGCGGAGACGGCTGGACCATGGCCGACATCCGCCTCGCCGGAGAACTGCTGGGCTGGGCCCCCCGAATCGGCCTCGACGAATCTGTGCGGGACATGTGGGAGGCGGCCGCTCGCTGACGTCCCCGTCCCCGGCGGCTATCCAGGAGAGTTCTCATGACGGATCTTTTCCCGCGTTCCTTGGCCGTGCCGGCGGCCCCGCCGACCGGGCGGGGAGGTGAGACGGCCCTGCGGATCGCCGAGTCGGCGATGTGCCGGGACGGGCGGGTCATGGACCTCGCGAGCTTCCGCCGCTGGTTCGCCGACCTCGGGCTCCGTACCTATACGCGGGCCGAGCGGGTCCCGCTCGAAGCGGTCGAAGGCTGGAGCAGCGACCCGGTGACCGGGAACATCGGCCACCGCAGCGGCGGGTTCTTCACCATCGAAGGGCTCGACGTGCGCATCCAGGACGGCCCGGTGCCGGACTGGCGGCAGCCCATCATCAACCAGCCGGAGGTCGGCATCCTCGGCATCCTCGTCAAGGAGTTCGACGGGGTGCTGCACTGCCTGATGCAGGCCAAGGTGGAGCCGGGCAACTGCGACGGCCCCCAGCTGTCGCCCACCGTCCAGGCGACCCGCAGCAACTACACCAGGGTGCACCAGGGCAGGCCGATTCCCTATCTGGAGTACTTCCAGGACGCCGGACGGCACCGGCTGATCACCGACGTGCGCCAGTCCGAGCAGGGGTCGGCCTTCCACCGCAAGCGCAACCGGAACATGGTGGTCGAGGTCACCGAGGACGTCGAGCTCCTCGACGGCTTCTGCTGGCTGACCGTCGGCCAGCTCCACCGGCTGCTCGCCGTCGACGACCTGGTCAACATGGACGCCCGGACCGTGCTGTCCTGCCTGCCGGTCGCCCACCCCGGCCTGGCCGCAGTGCTGCGGCCGGGCCCGGACGGCTTCCGCTCCGCACTCGTCAGGTCCTGCGACCCCGGCGCGCCGGCACTGTGGTCGATGGACGACGTGCTGAGCTGGATCACCGACCTGCGCAGCCGTACCGACGTGCGGACCGGCACCGTCCCGCTCAACGCCCTGCCCGGGTGGCGCAGGGTGGACGGGCGGATCTCGCACGAGAGCGGCCGGTTCTTCGACGTGATCGGCGTCCGCGTCGAGGCGAGCGGGCGCGAGGTGAGCCGGTGGTCGCAGCCGATGATCGAGCCGCACGGCATGGGCGTCGTGGCGTTCCTGGTCAGGCGCATCGACGGGGTGCTGCACGTGCTCGTGCACGCCCGCGTGGAGGCCGGCTACGTGGACGTGGTCGAGCTCGCGCCCACCGTGCAGTGCACGCCCGACAACTACGAGGTCCTGCCCCGCTCGGCCCGCCCGCGCTGGATCGGTGAGGTGGAGCGGGCCCGGCCCGGTCAGATCAGGTACGACGCCGTCCTGTCGGAGGAGGGCGGGCGCTTCTACCACGCCCGCAACCGCTACCTCATCATCGAGACCGACCTCGACGTGCACGCCCAGCCGCCGGACCACCGCTGGCTGACCGTGCACCAGCTCGGCGAACTGCTGCGGCACAGCCACTACGTCAACATCCAGGCGCGCAGCCTGATCGCCTGCCTGCACAGCCTCTCCGCCGGGCCCGATCCCGGGTGAGGGGGAATCGAGGCGGGCTATAGCGCCCCCTCCTAGCGTGAGGCGCATGGTGCAGACAGCGCCGGCCCGCCGGCTGAGCGAGGACCTGCTGGCACTTCGCGGCGTTCAGTGGCTGCCGGAGTCCATGGACGACCCGTACGCCCGGTTGCTGCGGGCGGCCGGCGACGACCCGGGGGAGCTCGGCCGGCGGATCCGGGAGCGCGGCCCCGTCTCCCTCAGCCTCGCGCGGGTCTGGGTGACCGCCTCCTACGAGCCGGGCGCGGCGATCCTCGCCGACCCGCGGCTGAGCCCCCGCCACCCCGGCGCCAGGACCGCGGAGGAGGAGGCGCCGTGGGACGTTCCCGCCCTCGGGCGGGTCCTGCCGCTGGAGGACGCCTTCGTGACCCTGGACCGGGCCGAGTACGACCGGCTGGCGCGCCGGGCCGGTCCCATGATCGCCGACGCGCTGGAAGGGCGCCGCCGCGAGATCGCGGACCTCCACCGGGCCCGGGTACGGCGGCCGACCGGCGGGTTCGACCTGATGACCGGATTCGCCCGCGACGCCGCGGTCACCGTGCTCGGTGACCTGCTGGGCCTGCCCCCGGCGCTGCGCGGCCGTTTCGCCGCCCTCTGCGCCGGAGCGGCGGGCACGCTGGACGCGACCTTCTGCCCGCCGCGCCTCGCCACCGCCCGCGAGCTGCTCGCGGCGCTCGCCGGGCTGCGCGAGCTGCTCGGCGAGACGATCCCGCCGGCGCGACCGTCTCCGGGGGAACGCCCGGCCGACGGGCCGCCGGGCGCGTCGGCCGACCTGGACGACCGCCCGGCCGACGCCCTCGCCGTCCGCGTGCTGCTCGCGGCCGTCGGCACCGACACCGCCGCCAACCTCGTCTGCGAGGCGGTCGCGGCGCTGCTCGACCATCCGCAGCAGCTGCGGCTGCTGCGCGAGGACCCCGGCCTCGCTCCCGCCGCGATCGAGGAGACGCTGCGGTACGCGCCCCCGATCCGGCTGCACCGCCGGTACGCCCACCAGGACGTCGAGATCGCCGGGCGGCGGATCGAGGCCGGTCAGGAGGTTGTCGTGGTGGCCGAGGCGGCGAACCGCGATCCCGAGGCGTACGCCGGGGCGGACCGCTTCGACCTCACGCGGCGGCCCGTGCGGCACCTGACCCTGCCCGCGGGCTCGCCCGCCGCCGTCGTCGCCCCGTTCGTGCGGGCCCAGGCGGCCGCCGCCGTCTCCGCCGTGGTGGCCGGCCTGCCGGACGTCCGCCGTGCCGGCGACGTGCTTCGCCGTCTGAGGTCCCCGGCCACCGCGGCGGTGCTGCGGTCGCCGGTCCGTACCGGATGAGGCCACGGAGATCCTCCGGCTGACCTCCGGGGCGGGCGCGGCTTTCATCGTCATCGAGAGAGGAGCCAGACATGGATACCAGTGGCAGCGTGCGAGAGGTCGTGGAGTGCCGGGTCTGCGGGGGAACGGACTGGCAGGAGGTGGTCTCCTTCGGGCTCGTCCCCCTGGCCAACGGCTTCCTGGACCCCGCCGACTCGTACGACGACGAGCCGTACTTCCCGCTGGGCGTCATCTCGTGCCGGTCCTGCCGGCTGCTGAGCGTGACCCACATCGTCGACCCGGAGGTCCTCTACCGCGACTACCCCTATGTCACCTCCGACTCCGACATCATCACCCGGCACATGACGTACGTCGCCGACACCTGCGTGGAACGCTTCGCGCTGCCGGAGGAGAGCCTGGTGGTGGAGGTCGGCAGCAACACGGGCGCGCAGCTCGTGGCGTTCCGGGACGCCGGCATGCGCACGCTCGGCGTGGACCCGGCGCGCAACCTCACCCAGGTGGCCACCGGCCGGGGCATCGAGACCCTGCCGGACTTCTTCTCCGCCGAGACCGCGCGGTCGATCGCGAAGGGGTACGGCCAGGCGCGGCTGATCGTGGCGCGTCACGTCTTCGCCCACATCGACAACGTGGCCGGGGTGGTCAGGGGCGTGCGCGAACTGCTCCCGCCCGAGGGGGTCTTCGCCGTCGAGGTGCCCTACGCGCTCGACCTCTTCGAGCAGAACGCCTTCGACACGATCTACCACGAGCACCTGTCGTACTTCAGCGTGGGCACCCTCGTCTCGCTCTTCGCCCGGCACGGGATGCGGGTCTTCGACGTCGAGCGGCTACCGGTGCACGGCGGCTCGATCCTGGTCTTCGTCGGGCACGACGACGGCCCGTGGGCGACGCGTCCCTCGGTCGGGGAACTGCTCCGCCTGGAGACGCGGGCCGAACTGCACAGCGACGCGGTCTACCGGGACTTCGCACTCAACGTCGACCGGGTCAGGGACGAGCTGCCCGCGCTCGTGCGGCGGCTCGCGACCGAGGGCAAGCGGATCGCGGGATACGGCGCCTCGGCCAAGGGGAACACGATCCTCAACGTGTGCGGGCTCGGCTCGGAGGAACTGGAGTTCTGCAGTGACACGACGGAGCTGAAGCAGGGCAAGGTGCTGCCGGGGACGCATGTCCCGGTCCGCTCGCCGGAGTTCGCGAAGGCCAACGTCCCGGACTACTACCTGCTGCTGGCCTGGAACTACTCCGACGAGATCCTTCGCAAGGAGTCGGCCTTCCTCGACAACGGGGGCAGGTTCATCCGGCCGATTCCCAAGCCCGTGATCACCTCGGCCGACTCGTTGTGACGCGAAACGCGGGTACGGCCCGTCAGGGGCCGTACCCGCGTGAGCGCGGCGGGACGTCAGCGGGTGGCGGTGACGATGGCGTAGCCGAGCCGTGCCGACCTCAGCATCGGCACCGTGCCCTCGACCTGGTCCACCAGCTCGGCGCCGAACCGTTCGACGAGACGTGCCCGGTCCTCGGAGATCTTCCCCGCGATGCGGTCGAGCGTGCGGCCGACGGACTGCTCGGTGATGTCGGCCGCCTCGACCGGGGTGAACCCGGCCCGGTTCAGCAGCGGCGGGTAGTCGGCGAGCTGGATCGGTTCGCCGAACAGCGACGCGAACGGCTTGTCCGGCACGTCGTGGGCGGGGGAGGTGAGCACGTCGGTGAGCGCCAGCCGGCCGCCGGGCCGTAGCGCGGCCGCCGCCTGCCGGAGGGGCTGGAGCCGGTCGGGCATGTGGAAGATGGACTCGAAGAACCACACGGCGTCGAAGGAGCCGGCGGGAAACGGCAGTTCCATGGCGTCGGCGAGCCGGAAGGTCACCTGGCCGCCCAGCCCCGAGGACTCCGCGAGGGCCGTCGCCTGCTCCACCTGGACCTGACTGATGGTGACGCCCACCACCTCCGCGCCCGTCTCCGCGGCGAGCTGGACCGCGGGCCCGCCGGTGCCGCAGCCGATGTCGAGCACCCGGTCGCCCGGTTTCACCGCGATCTTCTCGATCATCAGCTCGGTGAGCCGCCGCGAGGCCCGTTCCATCGTGGACTCGTCGGAGGGCGAGTCCCAGTAGCCGAAGTGCAGGCTGCCGCCCGTCAGCTCGGCCAGGAAACGGGTGGACTGCTGGTAGAAGTCGGCGACGTCCTGCTGCTGGGGTGCGGGGGTGGAGGTCATCTCGTCTCTCTCTCATCGCGGGTAGGGTTCGCGCCGGGCCCGGCGCGGCGGTGTTTGAGCGGCTCCCACCAGTCGCGGTTCGCGCGGTACCAGGCGACCGTGTCGGCGAGGCCGCGCGCGAAGTCGTGCCGCGGGCGGTAGCCGAGCTCGGTGCGGGCCTTGCCGGAGTCGAGGGAGTAGCGCAGATCGTGGCCCTTGCGGTCCGGCACGGGCCGGACCCTGCTCCAGTCGGCCCCGAAGGCGGCCAGCAGGCGTTCGGTGAGCTCGCGGTTGGTCAGCTCGACGCCGCCGCCGAGGTTGTACACCTCGCCGGGGCGGCCCGCGGTGCGCGCCAGGTCCACTCCCCGGCAGTGGTCCTCCACGTGCAGCCACTCGCGGACGTTGCGCCCGTCGCCGTAGAGCGGCACCCGCTCGCCGTCGAGAAGGTTGGTGACGAACAGCGGGATCACCTTCTCGGGGAACTGGCGCGGGCCGTAGGTGTTGGACGCCCGGGTGATCCGCACGTCCAGGCCGTGGGTGTGGTGGTAGGACAGGACCAGCAGGTCGGCGGCGGCCTTCGAGGCCGAGTACGGCGACCTCGGGTCGAGCGGGCTGTCCTCCGTCCAGGAGCCGTGCTCGACGGAGCCGTAGACCTCGTCGGTGGAGACGTGCACGAACCGTCTCACGCCGTGCCGCAGCGCCGCGTCCAGCAGCGTCTGGGTGCCCACCACGTTCGTGCGCACGAAGTCGCCGGCCCCGGCGATCGACCGGTCCACGTGCGACTCGGCGGCGAAGTGCACCACCTGGTCGGTCTCGGTCATCAGCTTGCCGACGAGCTCGGCGTCGCAGATGTCGCCCCGGACGAACCGCAGCCGGGGGTGCCCCTCGACGAGGTCGCCGAGGTTGCTCAGGTCGCCCGCGTAGGTGAGCTTGTCCAGCACGGTGACGTGCGGGGCGTTCGGCCCCCGCGAGTCCGTCAGCATGCGCGCGTAGGCGGAGCCGATGAAGCCGGCCGCGCCGGTGACGAGGAGTTTCAACCGGTTCCTTCCTCCAGGAGACGACCGCCGGGAACGCGCGGCGCGCTCATCCGGACCGCAGGGCCCGGGCCAGGCCGCGGTAGAAGGCGAGGACGCCGGGCTCCTTGGGGCTGAGGTGGCCCCGGTTCGCGAACCGGGAGCCGATCGTGCGCTGGACCGCCTCCAGCCCGTCGCGGTCCTCGGTGTTGACCACGGCCGCGCTCGCCTCCTGTTCCTTGCGGAGCGTCTCGAGATCGGCGCCCTCCAGCAGGGCCGGTGGCAGAAGGACGCCGCCGCGCACCTGGGTACGGTCGATCGACAGCGGGATGAAGCTGATCCAGACGATCGAGTCGGCGAAGGTCGCGACGCTGCCGGAGGGGAAGACGCAGTAGTTGTCCATGAACGCCCGCTGCTCGTCGCCGAGCGGCAGCACCCCGGGCTCCGCGGGCTCCCTGAAAGGGCTGCGCAGGCGCGTCGCCCACGGCGAGTCGACCCGCACGTCCATGTCGCCGCCGGGCGGGGTGATCAGCGCGACCGTGTTCGGGTGCAGGCCCATGACGTGGTAGTTCTCGTGCGCGTTCTCGACGGCGAGCTTCCAGTTGACCTGCCACTCCTCCTGCCAGGAGGCGACCTGGACCATGTCGCCGAGCGGGTAGCAGGCCGTCTCGCGCTCGAAGCGGTCCAGGTGCGGGGCCAGCGGTTCGGCGTCCGGGTCGAGGTTCACGAACACGAACCCGCGCCACTGTTCCACCCCGAACCCCGGCAACCGGCAGGACGCCGGGTCGAACGCCCTGTTGCCCCGCATGAACGTCGCGCCGAGCAGCCGCCCGTCCAGCCCGTACCGCCACAGGTGGTACCGGCAGGTGAAGGCGTCGGTACGGCCCGCGCCCGGCTCCACCAGCGGCATGTTCCGGTGCCGGCAGATCGGCGACATCGCGTGCAGCGAGCCGTCGGCGCCCCGGGTCACGACGACGGGCTCGCCCGCGACCGTGAGCGCGACGTAGTCGCCCGCCGCCGCCAGCTCGCCGGCGTGCCCCACCAGCACCCAGCTGCGGCCGAACACCCGCGAGCACTCCAGTTCGTAGAACTCTGGAGAGGTGTACGCCCGGGGCGGCAGGCTGATCGCCCGCGCGTCGTCCGCGTAGCGGCCCAGCTCCTGGAGGATCTCCTCGGTCTCCGTGGTCGCCCGTCCGCCGGCACCGGGCCGGTCCTCGCTCACCATGGGATTCCCTTCGTCAGGACCGCGGGCCGGTACCCGGCGCGCTGGCCAGGTGCCCGGCGGTCAGTTCCTCGATCGTCGGTACGATGTCGTTCGGCGTCCTCATCGCGAGGAGCTCGTCCCTGACCCGCCGGGAGTTCTCGGCGAACGAGGGGTCGCCCAGCACCCGCTCCAGCCGCTCGCGGAACAGCTCGGCGCTGAACTCCCTGAGGGAGACGGCCAGGAGCGTGCCCTGCCTCTCGTAGTCCCGGCCCATCCCCTCGCTGACCCACTCCCAGCCGGTGACGATCACCTGCGGGACAGCGTGCAGTTCCGCCGTGGCCTTCGTCTGGTAGCCGCCGTGGTGGACGACCGCCGCGCAGGTGGGCAGCAGGTCGTCGATCGGGACGAAGTCCACGACCCGCACATTGCCCGGCACCTCCCTCAGCAGTGCCCGCTGCGTCGGGGCGATGGCCGCCACCACCTCCACGTCCATCTCCGCCAGCGTCCCCATCAGGGCGTTGAGCATGGTGTCCAGGTCGAACAGCGCGTAGTCGCTGTCAATGCTGGTGCCGAGGGTGAGGCACACGCGGGGGCGGGCGGGTGGCTCCCGCAGCCAGGCGGGCACGACGCATCGCCCGTTGTAGGGCACGTATCGCACGGGCACGGTGGTGAGCCCCAGGTCCTCGCGCATGCTCGCCGGCCGGCTGTCGATGATCCACTGGCCGGTCAGCATCGTCTCGTCGAAGCGGCGGTCGCAGCCGATCCGCTCCAGGGTCGAGTCGATCCATTCGGCCGTGGGGTCCTCGCGGTTCTCCGGCGGCAGCTCGGCCGACCGCCGGACGAACTCCCTGCGCACCCCCATCTGCAGAGCCATGTCCGGGCCGGACACCAGCCGCGCGTGCGCCGCGCCCGAGGCCAGCGCCGCCACCGGCCCCGCCATGCAGAAGCTCTCCCACAGCACCAGGTCCGGCCGCCAGAACCGGGCGTACTCCACCAGGCCGTCGATCATCTCGTCCCGGTTGAGCCGCGACCACAGGGCGGGGACCACGAGACTCTCGTAGGCGAGCAGCGTCTCCCACGACGGCCGCTCCTGTTCCAGCTCGGTGGTGTCGAGCTCGTTGCAGCGGGCGATGGCCGCCGTGTGGAACCGGCCGAGTCCCTCCTGCCAGGGAGGGCACTCGACCGGCACCGCCGTCAGGCCGGCCTGGGTGACGGCGTCGGCCAGGTCCCGCTTGCAGGCCACCCTGACCTCGTGTCCCGCGGTGCGCAGCGCCCAGGCCATCGGCACCATGAGCTGGAAGTGGCTGCCTTCGAGCGAGGCGAACATGACTCTCATCCGGGCTGCTCCTCCCGACCGGCCTCTGCGCTCACCCGATGGACGGGAACTTCTCGCCCTCCAGCCGCTGCCCCGGCCGGAGGTGGGTGAGGTACTGGTCCTGGACGCCCGGCCGGTAGGCGACGTCCTCGTCCGCGTAGATGACGCCGTTGGCCATCCTCGGCAGGTCCGTGGTGTTGGCCCCGGCCATGTGCACCGTGCGGAAGTGGTGGAAGACGACGTCGCCGGCGCGGATGGGCACCGACACCCTCGGCCGCCACGGGAACTCCGGCCAGATCTCCTCCATCGGACGGTGGTCGGCGAAGCTCTCCATGTGGATCTGGCGGTCGGCGTCCCCGCGCAGGTGGGAGCCGGGCACGTAACACAGGCAGCCCCGTTCCACCGGCACGTCGACCAGCGCGATCCAGGCGGTCAGCGTCCGCGACATGTTGGACAGCGGCAGTCCCGCCTCGTCGTCGTGGATCATCGTGGGCAGCGCCTCGCGGGGTTTCTTCACCAGTACGTCGCTGCTGTACAGGCGCAGCGGCCCGCCGGCGAGCCGCCTGGCCATCCCGGTGACGCGCGGATGCAGCGCCAGGCCGCGCAGCGTCTCGCTCTTGAGCCACGCCTCCTCGATGTAGTGCACCTGGCAGTCCTCCTCCGACTCGCCCCAGATCGTGGGCGTCTCGCGGCGGAGCAGCTCCTCCGACGCCGCCAGGAACGCCCCGACCTCGTCCTGGGACAGCACCCTGGGGACGTGCACGTATCCCTGCTCGCGGTAGAACCGGACGATGTCGCCGGTCAGGGACTCCGGTGTGCTCAGTTCGGCCTGGGCCGTCATGCCGGTGCTCCTTCCTCTCGCTGTTCCGCGGGCTTCGAGGTCATCGCGGAGGTCATCGCGGCCGCCCGGCCAGCTCGGCGAGCCGGGGGACCAGCTCGGCCGGCGCCGGCATGGACCGCAGTTCGTCGCGCGCCCGCAGCGCCGCGTCCCGCATGGACTCGTCCTTCAGCAGCGTGTGGCACTCCTCGGCCCCCAGCGACGCGGCGTCGGCCAGGATGCCGATCCCGCGCTGCGCGATCACGTCGACGTCGCTGTGCTGGTAGGACCCCTGGGGGAGCACGCACTGCGGAATCCCCGCCTGGATCGCGGTCATCGACGTCCCGCTCCCGCCGTGGTGGATCACGGCCGCGCAGGTCTCCAGCAGCGCGTCGAGCGGCGCCCACTCCACCACCCGGACGTTGTCCGGCAGCGGACCGAGCAGCGACACGTCGCCGCCGCCGAGGGTGAGCACGAACTCGGCGTCCACATCACCGGCCGCGGCCATCAGCGGCGCGAGCACGGCGATGCCGCCCCACTGGGCCTCGATGGTGCCGAGGGTCACCGCGATCCTGGGGCGCTCCGGCCGGCGAAGAAGCCAGTCCGGGAGCACCGATCCGCCGTTGTAGGACACGTGGCGCATCGGCCAGGCGCCGGCCGACGACCGCTCCCGCGGGAGCAGCCTCGCGAAGCTCGGCGGGCACGTGCTGATCCGGGCGGCCGCGACCGGCTCGCCGGTGACGTCGTGCCGTTCGTACTGCTCGCGCATGGCCTCGCGCACCATCGCCGGGAGGTCCTCCCGCGCGTCGTACAGGCCGACGGGCATGTCCACGTACGGCAGGCCGAGCGCGGCGGCGGCGAGCGGGCCGGCGCCCTGAAGCGGCGGCGAGAAGATCAGGTCCGGCGACCACGACCGCGCGGCCTCGACGACGCCGTCCACCATCACCGCCGACACCCGGGCGAAGAGGCGGGCGAGCATCTCGTCCTCGGGATCGTCGGCGTGGACCGGCTGGGGACCGTCGCCGCCGCCCTCCGAGATGAAGATCGGCGCGTAGTCGAGGCCGGGCGTGACGTCGAACACGCCGAACCCCGCCTCGGACGCCGCGACGCTCAGGCCGCCGGTGGCGTAGCGGACCTCGTGCCCGGCGGCGCGGACGGCCTGCGCCAGGGGCACCGTGGGGAAGAGGTGCCCGAGGCCGGGAGAGGCGACGAACAGTACACGCATGGTTCCTCCAGCGATGGTTTCTACTTGCGGGGTCGGCCGGCGGTCCCGTGCGGGCCGGCCGTACCGGGCGGGACGTGGCCGGACTCGCGGAGCGCCAGGGCCCGCACGGCCCTGCCGGCCGTGAGGAAGGGCGTCGCGGTGAGGGGCGCCGCGGCGAGACGCGCCAGGCAGAAGCGGGTGAACCGCTGCCGGCGGTCCGCCCATCGGTTCTGGGTCGTATGCATTCCGCCTCCCGCCGGCGGGTCAGGTGAGGGACAGCCCGCCGTCGATCGGCAGCACCACGCCCGTCGCGTAACCGGCCTCACGACGGGTCAGCTGGACGATCCACCACGCGACCTCGGCGGGGTCGCCGACCCGGCCCAGCGGGGTGCGCGTGCCGATCTGCCGGAGGAAGTCCTCGTAGCCGTCCTCGGTCAGCCCCATCCGGGGGCCGGACCGCGTGTCGATCACGCCGGGGGCGACGCCCACCACCCGGATGCCCCGGGGGGCCAGCTCGACGCCCCAGGTCCGGGTGAGGAAGTCGAGCGCGGCCTTGGCCGCGCCGTACACGCCGTTGTCCGGCCAGGCGCGTGTCCCGAAGGAGCCGGCCGTGCCGATGTTCACCACGGTGCCGCCGCTCGCCTCCAGCGCGTCGAGCGCGGCCCGGACGAGGAGGATCGGGGCGATGAGGTTGGTGCCGATCTGGGCGTCGACGAGCTCGCGGTCCACTTGGGCGAGCGGCCGGTACCCGAGCGCGGCGGCGTTGTTCACCAGCACGTCGATCCGGCCGAACTCGCGCAGCGCCGTGTCCACGACGAGCTCGGGGGTGGCGGGGTCGGTGAGGTCGGCCGCCAGCACCCGGATCAGGTCATGGTCCTTGGCCGTCTCGACGAGGGTGGACTCGGTGCGCCCGACCACGAGGACTCCCGCGCCTTGTTCGGCGAACGCGTGCGCCGTGGCCCTGCCGATCCCGGTGCCGCCCCCGGTCACGATCACGGCGCGGGACACCCGGTCGTCTCTGTCGTCTCGGTCGTCGTTTGACGTCGTCATGCCCGGCACCGTAGGAACCGCTGCTCGAACCCGGATCGACTCTCGGTGGGCGCCGCGTCACCCGCCGCGTCACCCGCGGTGTCATCCGCCGCGTCACCCGCGGTGTCATCCGCCGCGTCACCCGCCGCGTCACCCGCAGTGTCATCCGCAGTGTCATCCGCAGTGTCATCCGCAGTGTCATCCGCGGTGTCCTGCGGCGGCCCGTGGCCGGTCACGCCGTGCCCGTCCGCAGGTCCGGGCGGTCGTCGCGGGTGACGTGGCGCTCGCGGACGCGAAGCTCGCCGTCCTCGCGGACGAGGAGGTCCTCGCACACGCACATCAGGTGCAGCCGGGGCGCGCCGCCCCGAGGCGTGGCGATGATCTGCGCGTAGCTGCGCACCCGCAGCGCGTCGCCGTCCAGCGGCTCCACCGCCACCATGCTGAGCAGGTGACGGTGCACCTCACCGGCGTCGGCCAGGCCCGCCGCCGCCGCGCGCACCCCGGCGGCGAGGTTCTCCCGGCCCCGGATCGGCTCCGGCGCCGAGGGCGGGGCGAAGACGCCGTCCTCGGTGAAGGTCTCCGCCCACTCCCGCGCGGCTCCGGCGTCGAGCAGGTGCATGTGCCTGGCGTAGAACTGCTGCACTTCGGCGTAGAGGGCGGCGAGTGGCGGGCTGCCGGTCTGTACGGACATGGTTCCTCCTCCGTTCGGCCCCAGGGGCAGGGCCCCGATGCTGGGCGACCCGTCCGGAGAGCCGCTGGAGCGCGCGGTACGAGAGCGGGTTCGAGCGAGGCTCCAGGCGTTCGCGGGCGCCCGCGGCGACGATCGACGCGTTCAGTGGCGTTCTCCCGGAGGCGTACATGCGGCTCATCGACCTGTCCTCACCGGTGGACTCCTCCTCCTACGAACCCGATCCGCTGGTCCACGAGGTCCTCACCCCGCGCGAGGGGGCCGTCCACATGAGCGAGGAGATGCGCGAGCACTTCGGCGTCGACTTCGACCCGGACGAGCTGCCGGACGGGGAGTTCCTCTCGCTCGACCGGATGACCCTCACCACCCACACGGGCACCCACGTCGACGCGCCCTCGCACTACGGCTCGCGCGCCTCCTACGGCGACGGCGTGCCCCGGCACATCGACCGGATGCCGCTGGAGTGGTTCTTCAACCCTGGCGTGGTGCTCGACCTCACCGACGCGGCCACCGGAGCCGTCGGCGCGGACCGGGTGCGCAAGGAGCTCGAGCGCATCGGCTACACGCCCCGCCCGCTGGACATCGTGCTGCTGCACACCGGAGCGCAGCGGCACGCCGGCACCCCGCGGTACTTCACGGACTTCGCCGGGCTCGACGGCTCCGCCGTGCACTTCCTGCTGGATCTGGGGGTGCGCGTGATCGGTACGGACGCGTTCAGCCTGGACGCCCCGTTCGGGGACGTCATCGCCAGGTACCGGGCCACCGGGGACCGCTCGGTCCTGTGGCCGGCCCACTTCGCGGGACGCGACCGGGAGTACTGCCAGATCGAGCGCCTCGCCAACCTCGGCGCCCTGCCGGCGTCCCACGGCTTCCGCGTGGCGTGTTTTCCCGTGAAGATCGCCGGGGCGGGCGCCGGCTGGGCGCGCGCGGTCGCCGTGCTCGACGACTGACCCCACCCGGCTGTTAAGGAGGCATGATGTTCGGCCACGAGCTTGCGGAAGTCTACGAGGTCATCTATGGGAGCCGGGGAAAGAGCTGGACCGAGGAGGCCGAGGAGACCGGCGGGCTGATCAGGGCGCGCTTTCCCGGCGCGGACTCCCTGCTCGACGTGGCCTGCGGGACCGGCGCCCACCTGGAGGCGTTCGGCGGGTTGTTCGCGCACACCGAGGGCCTGGAGCTGGCACGGCCGATGCTGGACCTGGCCGTGAAGCGGCTCCCCGGTGTGCCGTTGCACGCCGGGGACATGCGGGACTTCGACCTCGGCCGCACCTTCGACGCGGTGGTGTGCATGTTCACCGCCATCGGGTACCTGAGCACCGAGGCGGACATGCGCGCCGCCGTACGGTCGATGGCCGGCCACCTCGAACCGGGCGGGGTGCTCGTGGTCGAGCCCTGGTGGTTCCCCGACCGGTTCATCGACGACTACGTCGCGGGCGACCTGGCCCGTACGGAGAGCATGACGGTCGCCCGCGTCTCGCACTCGACCCGGCACGGGCGCACCACGCGCATGGAGGTGCGCTTCCTCGTGGGGGACTCCGCCGGGGTCAGAGCCTTCACCGAGGTCGACCTGCTGACGCTGTTCACCCTGGAGGAGTATCTGGCGGCGTTCGCCGACGCGGGGTGCCCGGCGGAGTACGTCCAGGTCGGCTGGACCGAGCGCGGGGTCTTCGTCGGCCGCAAGCGGTGACGCCGGCGGTGCTCACGCGGCCAGCTCGTCGGCGATGGCCATGACGTACCGGCCGTAGCTGGACTTGCCGAGCCGCGCCCCGAGACGGTGGCACTCCTCGGCCCCGATGAAGCCCATCCGCAGCGCGACCTCCTCGACGCAGGCGATCCGCACCCCCTGGCGCTCCTCCAGCGTCCGCACGTACATGCTGGCCTGCAGGAGGGACTCCGGGGTGCCGGTGTCCAGCCAGGCGAACCCGCGGCCGAGGTCGATCAGCTTCGCCTGGCCCCGTTTCATGTAGGCGCGATTCAGGTCGGTGATCTCCAGCTCGCCGCGCTCGGACGGCCGCAGCTCCCCGGCCAGGCCGACCACGTCGTTGTCGTAGAGGTAGAGGCCGGTGATCGCCCGGTTGGAGCGGGGCAGGGCCGGCTTCTCCTCGATGGAGACGAGCCAGCCCTCGGCGTCGGTCTCGCCCACGCCGTAGCGCTCCGGGTCGTGCACCGGGTACCCGAACAGGGTGCAGCCGCGCAGGTTCGCGGTCTCCCTGGCCAGCAGCTCGGAGAAGGAGTTGCCATGGAAGATGTTGTCGCCGAGCACCAGCGCGACATCGTCGGAGCCGACGTGGCCGGCCCCGATGAGGAACGCCTCGGCGATCCCGCGCGGCTTGTCCTGCCGCGCGTAGGCGATGTTCAGCCCGAGGTGCGCCCCGTCGCCGAGCAGCCTGCGGAACTGCGGCATGTCCCCCGGCGTGGTGATGAGAAGGATGTCCCTGATACCGGCGAGCATCAGGACCGACAGCGGATAGTAGATCATCGGCTTGTCGCCCACCGGCAGCAGTTGCTTGGACACCGCAAGCGTCGCCGGATGCAGTCGGGTGCCGTTGCCGCCGGCCAGGATGATTCCTCGCATGCGTGTTCACCCCATTTATTAGAATTGCCCCATATTATTGCCCGCGTTTCTTCGGGCCACAAGGGCGGGGTCGTTGAATTGAGATGACTTCGAGCTGATTACGAGTGGTGTGCATTGTGCTGGAAGGCGAACCCGAAGGTGGTGGATAAAGCATGACCATTCGCGTGTGGGACTATTTAGCGGAATACGAGAAAGAGCGTGAGGACATTCTCGACGCGGTCGAGACGGTTTTCGGCTCCGGGAGGCTCGTGCTCGGCGCGAGTGTCAGGGGGTTCGAGGAGGAGTTCGCCGCCTACCACGGCGTACCGCACTGCGTCGGCGTCGACAACGGGACCAACGCCCTGAAACTGGGTCTCCAGGCGCTGGGAGTGGGGCCGGGCGACGAGGTGATCACGGTGTCCAACACCGCGGCGCCGACCGTGGTGGCCATCGACTCCGTGGGCGCGAAAGCCGTCTTCGTGGACGTGGACCCGGACACCTACCTCATGGACACCGGCCAGGTGGCGGCGGCGATCACCCCGCGCACCCGGTGCCTGCTCCCCGTGCACCTCTACGGCCAGTGCGTCGCCATGGCGCCGCTGGAGGCGCTGGCCGCCGAGCACGACCTGGTGATCCTGGAGGACTGCGCGCAGGCCCACGGCGCCCGGCACCACGGCCGGCCGGCCGGTTCGATGGGCGGGGCCGCGGCCTTCTCCTTCTATCCGACGAAGGTCCTCGGCGCGTACGGGGACGGCGGCGCGACGATCACCGCGGACGACGCGGTGGCCCGCGGCCTGCGGCGGCTGCGCTACTACGGCATGGAGGAGCGCTACTACGTCGTCGAGACCCCCGGCCACAACAGCCGGCTCGACGAGGTGCACGCGGAGATCCTGCGCCGGAAGCTGCGCCGCCTCGACGGGTATCTCGCCGCCCGGCGCGAGGTGGCCCGCAGGTACGAGGAGGGGCTGGCCGGCACCGGGCTCGTGCTGCCCCGTCTCGCCGAGGGCAACGACCACGTCTACTACGTCTACGTCGTGCGCCATCCGAGGCGGGACGAGATCATCGCGGCGCTCCGGGGATACGACATCGAACTGAACATCAGCTACCCGTGGCCGGTGCACACGATGACCGGCTTCGCCCATCTCGGATACGCCCCCGGGTCCCTTCCGGTGACCGAGAGGCTCGCCGGGGAGATCTTCTCCCTGCCGATGTACGCCTCGCTCTCCCCGGACCTTCAGGACAAGGTCGTCAGCGCCCTTCGCGAGGTGCTGACGACCCTGTCCTGAACCGGGCCGGCGCCGCTCAGGCGACTCCGGTGGCGGCGTCGTGGACCAGCCCGAGGAAGGCTCGGGGGGTCTTCGCCTCCGTCACCTGGTCGTCGGCCAGCCGTATGCCGTGGTCGCGCTCGATCCGGCTCGCCGTCTCCAGCATCGCGAGCGAGTCGTAGCCGAGAGCGGTGAACTCCATGTCCAGGACGTCGTCCGCCGGGGCCGGCACCTCGCCGTCCCCGGCGCACTCGCGGACGATCTCCATGAGCCTGGTCACCGTCAGTTCTTCCATGTTCCACTCCTTCTGGGCTCCGTCAGGGAGCGTCTTGCTCCGGTCGCCGCGGGCCGCGCACGACCATCGCGGCGTTGAACCCGCCGTGTCCGCGGGCCAGTACCAGGGCGGCGGGCGACGGCAGTGGCCGGGGCCGCAGCACCAGGTCGATCCGGTAGTCCGGCACGGGGCGGGACACGTTCACCGTCGGCGGGATCACCCCGTGCCGCAGCGCCAGCAGGGCCGTGGCCAGGTCGAGCGCCGCACCGCCGGCGCCGAGCCGGCCGGTCAGCGTCTTGGGCGCGGTCACCGGCACCCCGTACGGGCCGAAGACCGCGCGCAGCGCGTCCGCCTCGATCCGGTCCAGCTCGGGCACGCCCGCGGCGTCGGCGAAGACCACGCCGAGGTCGGCGGGATCCGCCCCGGCGTCGTCGAGCGCCCGCTCGATCGCCCGGCGCAGGGTGGACGGGCGGCCCGACCCCGGAGGCGGGTCGAAGGTCGCGGCGTACCCCGCGATCTCGCCGTACCAGGAGGTGGCACCGCGTTTTCTGGCCGCGTCCTCCGGCTCCAGGACGAACAGCGCGCCGCCCTCACCCGGGACGAACCCGGCCGCGTCGGCGTCGAAGGGCAGGTAGGCGCGCGCCGGGTCCCGCGAGGCGCTGAGCCGGCCGCTCGTCTGCTGCGCGACCCAGCCCCACGGGCAGGGCGAGCCGTCCACCCCGCCGCCGAGCATCACCGGCGTCCCCCGGCGCAGGTGCCGCCGCGCCTGGGCGATGGCGTCGAGCCCGCCCGCCTGCTCCGTCACCAGCACGCCGCTGGGCCCGCGCAGGCCGTTCCGGATCGAGATCTGGCCCGAGTTCACCGCGTAGAACCACGCGAAGGACTGGTAGGCGCTGACGTGCTCGGGCCCCTTGCTCCACAGCTTCTCCAGCTCCCGGTGGCCGAAGTCGAACCCGCCGGCCGTGCTCGCGGTCACCACGCCGGCGCCGTACTCGGGCAGCGCCGACGGGATGATCGCGGCGTCCTCCAGCGCCCAGTCCGCCGCCACGAGCGCCAGCCGGGTCATGTGGTCGGTCTGCGGGAGCAGCCGGCTCGGCAGGTGCTCCTCGGGGACGAAGCCGTCGATCTCGGCGGCCAGCCGGCTCGTGTACGGCTCGCTGTCGAAGCGGGTGATCGGCCCGATCGCGCCCTCGCCGCGCAGCGTGGCGCTCCAGTGCGCGTCCGCGCCCAGGCCTGTCGGGGCCAGCACGCCCATGCCGGTCACCACCGTCACCGCCGTCCCCGCCGTCCCCGTCGTCACGGCCCCGTCCCTTCCGGTCCGCAGAGCACCATCGCGCTCTGGAAGCCGCCGAACCCGCTGCCGACGGTCAGCACGGTGTCCACCCGCCGCTCCCTGGCCCGCAGCGGGACGTAGTCCAGGTCGCACTCCGGGTCGGGCTCGTGCAGGTTCGCGGTGGGCGGGATGACGCCGTGCTCGATGGCGAGCGCGCAGGCGGCGATCTCCAGGGAACCGATCGCGCCGAGGGAGTGACCGATCATCGACTTGATCCCGCTGACCGGGACCCGGTAGGCGTGCCGGCCGAGGCTGCGCTTGAAGGCCGCCGTCTCGTGCCGGTCGTTCTGCTTCGTTCCCGAGCCGTGCGCGTTGACGTAGCCCACGTCCTCGGGGGACCTGCGCGCCTGGGCGAGCGCGGCCCGGATGGCCTCGGCCATCTCCTTGCCGTCCGGGCGCAGGCCGGTCATGTGGTAGGCGTTGGACCGCGAGCCGAAGCCGCCGATCTCCGCGTGCACGTGCGCCCCGCGCCGCCGGGCGTGCCCCAGCTCCTCCAGCACGAACACCGCGGAGCCCTCGCCGAGCACGAACCCGTTCCGCGTCAGGTCGAAGGGCCGGGACGCGGTCGCGGGGTCGTCCTTGCGCGGCGTGGTCGCCTTGATCGCGTCGAAGCACGCCATCGTGATCGGCGAGATGGGCGCGTCGGTGGCCCCCGCGACCATGACGTCCGCCGCCCCCTCGCGGATCAGCTCGACGGCGTGCCCGACGGAGTCCAGCCCCGACGTGCAGCCGGTGGACACGGTCGCGACCGGGCCCTCGGCGCCGACGTCCCAGGCCACCTCGGCGGCGATGGAGCTCGGCACGTAGTGGCCGAAGAGGTGCCGTACGGCGTACTCCTCGTCCACGAGGTGGCGCCGCCCGCCGTCGCTGACGACGACGTACTCCTGCTCCAGGCTCATCGTGCAGCCCACGGCGCTGCCGATGACGACGCCGGTACGGGCCGGGTCGAGGTCCGCCGGGCTCAGCCCGCCGTTCGCCAGGCTCTCCCTGGCGGAGACGACGGCGAACTGCGCGGCCCGGTCCATGCGGCGTACCTGCTGGGGGGACAGGCCCTCGCGCAGCGGGTCGAAGTCGCACTCGGCGGCCACCTGCGAGCGATAGGGGGACGGGTCGAAGAAGGTGATGCGCCTGGTGGCCGTACGGCCCGCCGTCAGCAGTTCCCAGAAGCGCTTGGTGCCGATGGCGTCGGGGGCGACGACCCCGATGCCGGTGATCACGACGCGGCGGTTCATGAATGTTCTCGCTGGTCAGGGGCCGGTGCGCCGGCCTGCCCGCTCATCGGTCCCCGGTCTTCGCCGAGACGGTGAGGCGGGAGGTGTAGAGGTTGGGCTCGCTCGTGCTCAGCGAGCGGAGGGCGGCGGCGTGCGGCTGGAAGCCGGGTGCCGCCACCGCCCTGCGGAAGGCGCCCGCGTCGCGCCACTGCGCGATGTTGACGTAGCTGCGCTCGTCGTCCGCGTGCCGGAGCAGCGTGTGCCGGAGAAAGCCGTCCTGCTGCGCCATGAACGCGGAGGTCCGCGCGAAGACCCGCTCGAACTCCTCGGGCGACGCGTGCACCTTGAACCTGTTCACGAAAGTGACCGTGTCGCCTCTGACGTCTTCTGGCATCGTGCCTCTCTCGCCCTGGTGGGAAGCGGGGGACATCCCCAGCTCTCCACGATGTGCTCGTGCTCTCGCAGGCGGCTCAACGACGGCTGGACCACCTCCTGCGGTGGTCAGGCGGTGTCTCCGGGGCGCTCGCCGAAGGCCGCCGGGTCGAACCCCGCGGTCCGGGCGAGCGGGATGACCTCGAACTCCAGGTGCGGGCTGACCGGGTTCGCGTACAGCAGCGAGAGCAGTTCCTCGTGCGAGTCGACGTCGTAGACGAGCAGCCCTCCCGACGCGCCCACCCGCACCCAGTTGTGCTTGATGACGCCCTTGTCCACCAGGGCTTTGGTGTAGGCGAACCCCTCGGGCAGCCGGTGGCGGAACTCGTCGGCGCTGATACCGACGGGGTGTTGGGTCGCGAGGACGGCGAACAGTGCCATCGTGTTCCTCCCTGGAGTACCTGACGATGTCGTTCGAGCCTGGGGCCTCCCGGTCAGCGGCCCTTCGACGTACGGTGGAGCGCGCGGGGCGAGTCGCACTCGACGGATCTGCTAACGGGCCGCGTCACTCTCCTGGCACCGCAGGTTTCGCGGGCGATCCCACCGGCGGAGGAGTCCGTTGAGCACACTTGTCACCGGCCCGGGCGCGACGGCGCCCGGCACGCCGTTCCGTCGGCGGTTCGCTCCGCCGCCCGGCACGCGGTTCCGTCCGCGGTCCGCTTCGCCGCCCGCCGGGGGCGGGGGGAGCGGACCGCCGGCGTGGAAGGGCCGGGTGCGCGCATGAGGTGGCTGGTCACGGGTGCGGGCGGGCTGCTCGGCCATCACGTGCTCGAGCACCTGGCCGCGGCCCGCCCGCGGGACCACGTCGCCGCGCTGGATCGCGCCCGGCTGGACGTCACCGTGCCGGAGCGGGTGCGGGACGCGATCGCGGAACACCGCCCGGACGTGGTGGTCAACTGCGCGGGCTACACGGCGGTCGACGCCGCCGAGACGAACGAGCCGGAGGCGCTGCGCGTCAACGGTGCCGGGCCGCGCCATCTCGCCGTCGCCTGTGCCGGGCGGCGGGCACGGCTCATCCACGTCTCCACCGACCACGTCTTCGCGGGCGAGGCCCGCACCCCCTACGCCGAGGACCATCCGCCCGCCCCGCTCACCGCCTACGGCCGGACGAAGCTCGCGGGCGAGCGGGCGGTGCTGGCCGTCCTGCCCCGCTCCAGCGCCGTCGTCAGGACCGCCTGGCTGCACGGCGCCAGGGGAGGCAGCTTCGTCCGCACCATGATCGAGCTGGCGGCGCGGCGGGACACGGTCGACGTCGTGGATGACCAGCTCGGCCAGCCTACCTGGGCGGCGGACGTCGCCGAACGGCTCGTCCTGCTCGGCGGCCGGCCCGAGGCGACCGGCGTCTTCCACGCCACCAACTCAGGGGAGGCGACCCGCTACGAGCTGGCCAGGGAGGTCTTCCGGCTCATCGGGGCCGATCCCGCCCGGGTGCGCCCGACGGACAGCGCGGTCTTCGCCGCGCCCGCCCGCAGGCCCGCGTACGCCGTGCTCGGGCACGGGCGGTGGCGCCAGATCGGCGCCCCCCCGCTGCGCGACTGGCGCGAGGCGCTGCGCGAGGCGCTGGCCCGGCACGACGCGAAGGCCTGAAACCCTCACCCACGAGGTCGTCCGCGAGGACGCGTGGGTGAGGGGGCGCGGGCGCGCGGAGGGTGACCGGTCAGCCGCGGGTCGCGTTGAGGAACTTCAGCGTGGCAGGCCCGCCGGACAGGACGCTCATCCCGCCGTCCAGTGCCAGGCACGCCCCGGTGACCAGGCGGGCGGCGTCGCTCGCCAGATAGACGGCCGCGCCGGCCACCTCCTCGGGACGGCCCCAGCGGCCGGCCGGTACGGCCTCCAGCAGGCTCGCGCTCGTCGCGGGGTCGCCGGAGAGCGGCGCGGTCAGGTCGGTCTCGATCCAGCCGGGCACGAGCGCGTTGACCCGGACGCCCTGGCCGGCCCACTCCGCGGCGAGCGAGCGGGTGACGGAGATGAGCGCGGCCTTCGCCGCCGCGTACGGCGACAGCAGCGGCAGGCCGCCCTGCCCGGCGAAGGAGGCGACGTTGATCACCGAGCCGCCGCGCCGCTCGAGGAGGTGCGGGCCGGCCGCCCGGCAGACGTGGAGCGCCGATTCGAGGTTCAGGCGCATCGCCTGCTCCCAGGCGGAGTGGGGGAGCGTCAGGAAGGAGCCGAACGCGCCGGTGCCGCCGGCGTTGTTGACGACGATGTCCAGGTCACCGAACTCGGCCAGTGCCGTGCCCACGGCACGGTCCACCTGCGCGGGGTCGGTGACGTCGGTGGGCAGGGGGAGGGCGCGGACGCCGAGGCCGGTGATCTCCGCGGCGAGCTTCTCCAGCGCCTCGGCGCCGCGCGCGAGCAGGACCGGATCCGCGCCGGCCCGCGCGAGTTCGAGGGCGATCGCGCGGCCGATGCCCCGGGACGCTCCGGTGACGAGGGCCTTTTTGCCGCGGAGGTCGAACGGGGTCGGCATGGGATCTCCTCGTGGTGAGTCGGTGGGCTCGTCGCCGCAGGGCGTACGGCGACTGTCCGGCATCACGCTTGAGGTTCGGTCGATCCGGGGCCCGCGCCCAGGTCAGGTCGGCTCAGGTCAGGTCGGCTCAGGTCAGGTCGGCTCAGGTCAGGTCGGCTCAGGTCAGGTCGGCTCAGGTCAGGTCGGCTCAGGTCAGGTCGGCTCAGGTCAGGTCGGCTCAGGTCAGGTCGGCTCAGGTCAGGTCGGCGCGGTGGTCGGCGACCCACTGGGCGAAGGTGCGGGACGGGCGGCCGGTGACCTGTTCGGCGAACGGGCCCACCACGGCCTTGGCGGGGGGCGGTTCGAGGAGCCAGTCGGCCGCCTCCGGGGGCATGCCCTGGCTGATCCACAGCTCGCGGGCCTGCGGGCGGGTGAGTTCCTCGAAACGGACGTCCCGGTCGAGCACCTCGGCGATGATGCGGACCTGCTCGACCTTGGTGAGCGCCTGGGGGCCGGTCAGCGCGTACGTCGCGCCGGCGTGCCCGTCTTCGAGCAGGGCCTTCACCGCGACGTCGGCGATGTCGGCCTCGTGGACCATGGCGCTCTCCGCGTCGCCGTAGGGCGCGCGGACCACGTTCTCCGCCCGGATGGACGGCGCCCACAAAAACAGCACGTTGGCCATGAACTCGCCGGGGCGCACGTGCGTCCAGGCGAGTCCGGACGCCTCCACCGCCTGTTCCACGGTGCGGTGCTGATCACCGCTCAGGTCGCCCTCGGCGTAGGCGGCGGAGACCGAGGACAGGACGACGATGTGCCGGACGCCCGCCTTGGCGGCCAGGCGGGTGACGGTCTCGGCGGTCTCCGGCACGGGGAAGAGGTACATCCGGTCCACGCCGGTCAGCGCGGACTCCACCGTGCCGGGGTCGGTGAGGTCGCCGCGGACCACCTCGACCTCGGGGGGCAGCCCGGCCCGTTCGGGGGAGCGGGTGAGCGCGCGCACGGAGGCCCCTGCCCTGAGCAGGCCGTCGACCACGTGCCGTCCTACGGTCCCGGTGGCTCCTGTCACCAAAATGGTCATGTTCGCTGTCCCTTTCCGGTTGTGAAAAGTGAGACGTTCATGAAAGGTGGTCCCGCGTGCGAACGCCGTTCTCCAGGGTGCGCACGACCGCGGCGTAGACCCCGTGCCGCGGGATCTGGCCCTTGTCCACCTGCTCGACGCCGGTGTAGACGACCGCCCACAGCACGTTCTGGATCCAGTCGGCGCTGACCTCGGGGTCGAACACCCCCTCGGCCTGGCCGCGCTGGATGAGGTCGAGCACCGGCTGGGCCGGCTCGGCGCCGTTCTCGTTCGACGCGGACTTCTCGAACACCTCCAGCACGCGTGGATCCCCCCACAGGAACATCAGCCGGTGGGCGACGTCGAGCATGGCGGCGACCAGGCGGCGCAGCGCCTCCACCGGCGGCCCCTGGCCGAGGGCGGCCTCGTCGATGGACCGGTTGATGACCATCAGGGAGTCCTCGACGACCTCCTTGATCAGCTCCTCGCGGTCGGAGAAGTAGCGGTGCAGCGTGCTGCGCCCCACCCCGGCGGCCTCGGCGATGTCCGCCAGGGTCGCGGAGCGGTTGCGGGCGAGCACGGAGGGGGCCGCCGCCAGGATCGCGCGACGCGTCCGGCCACGTACCGCGGACTCGTTTTTCACGAGACCAGTGTACATGCAAGCTCCAGAGTGGGATATCTCTGACGCTGTTTGACACATCAATGTCTAACATTAGTAGAGTGAAGTCCTGGGCCGATGAATCGAGGGAGCTCCGTGACGACTTATGCGATCGAGGCCAAGGGGTTGTCCAAGCGATACGGCGACAAGCACGCACTCGCCGGCTTCGACCTGGCCGTGGCCGAGGGCACGGTGTGCGGGCTGCTCGGCCCCAACGGGGCGGGCAAGACGACGGCCGTGCGCATCCTGAGCACCCTGCTGCTGCCGGACGGCGGATCGGCGAGCGTGGCCGGATTCGACGTGGTGGGCGAGTCCGCGCAGGTCCGCTACCGGATCGGGCTGGCCGGCCAGCAGCCCGCGGTCGACGAGATCCTCACCGGCAGGGAGAACCTGCGGATGTGGTCGCGGCTGTACCGCCTGAGGGTGCGCGAGGCGGAGCGGCGCGCCGACGAGCTGCTGGAGCGGTTCGGGCTCGTCGAGGCGGCCGGCAAGCAGGTCAAGCACTACTCCGGGGGAATGCGCCGCCGGCTCGACCTGGCGGCGAGCTTCATCCTGGCACCGCGGGTGCTGTTCCTCGACGAGCCGACGACCGGGCTCGACCCCCGCAGCCGCGCCGAGGTGTGGAAGGCGGTGCGCGACCTGGTCGCGCAGGGCACCACGGTGCTGCTGACCACGCAGTACCTCGACGAGGCCGACCGTCTCGCCCACCAGATCGCCGTGATCGACACCGGCGCCGTGATCGCCGACGACTCGCCGGCCCGGCTCAAGTCGATGATCGGCGGCGACCAGATCGACGTGGTCATGCGGGAGGTCGCCGACCTGCCCGCGGCCACCGAGATCATCGCCCGGATCTCCGGTACGAACCCCGAGGTCGATCCCGACTCCGCCCGGGTCACCGCCCCGGTCAAGGACCCGCTGGAGGCCATCACCGCCACGGCGCGGGAACTGCGCGAGGCGGGCCTCGAGGTGGAGGACCTCACGCTGCGCCGTCCCACGCTCGACGAGGTGTTCCTCAGCCTGACCGGCCGCGCCTCCGCCCCCGCCTCCGGCGCCGGCGCCGAGGAGGCCGGGTGAGCGGCCACCGTCCCGGCCGCCGCGACCGCCCGACCCCGGGGAACGGTCGCCCGATTCCGGAGAAGATTCCACAGAAGAGGATGATGCGCCCGTGAGCACACCCGCCCTGGTCATCCCCCGCACCCCGGCCGAACGGCTGCGCTGGGTGTTCACCGACGCCCGGATCATGACCGGGCGCGAGCTGATCCACTGGGTCCGCAACCCGGTCGTGATCCTCGGTTCCCTGCTGTTCCCGCTGATCATGGTGCTGCTGTTCGGCTTCATCTTCGGCAGCGCGATCACGGTGGTGGGAGGCGGGAACTACCGGGAGTTCCTCATGCCCGGCATGTTCGGGCAGACGATGGTGTTCGGCGTGATCTCCACCGTGTTCGTCGTGTCGACCAACATCGCCAGGGGGGTCACCGACCGCTTCCGGTCGATGCCGATCACCTCCGGCGGCGTGCTGCTGGGCCGGGCCGTCACCGACGTCATGACCTCGGCACTGGACCTGGTGATCCTGATGGTGTGCGGCCTCCTGGTCGGCTGGCGGGCGCACAACGGGATCGGCCCGGCCCTGGCGGCGGCCGGGCTGCTGCTGTTCCTGCGGTTCGCGCTGATCTGGGTGGGCATCTGCCTGGGGCTCAGCCTCACGCCGGAGGCCGCGGGAGCGGCGTGGATGCCGCTGTTCCCGCTGACGCTGCTGGCCAACACCTTCGTCTCGCCCGAGCTGATGCCCGGCTGGATGCGGTTCGTCGCCGAGTGGAACCCGCTGTCGGCGACCGTGCAGGCGTGCCGCGAGCTGTTCGGCAACCCGGGGGTGGGCGACCGGTCGTGGGCGGCCCAGCACGCGCTGGAGCTCGCGATCGCCTGGCCCCTGCTGATCACCGTGATCTTCCTGCCGCTGGCCGTGCGCCGCTACCGCCGCCTCAACCGCTGATCCACATCCGGTTCGAGAACCGCTGAAGAGCGGTCGCAGTCCCGCCTCCAGCGCGGGTCTACGACCGCTCAAGAGGAGAGGCCGACCGTCGGAAGGGTCCACCCCGCGGAGCCGTAACGGTGAACCGGTGCGGAATCCCACGCGTCCGAGGAAGGTCTCATGTGTCGTGTCTGCGGCGGTACCGTCCACGAAGTGTTCGACTTCGGGCGTCAGCCCCTGTCCAGCGCGTTCCTCGGTCCCCATGATGCCGAGAAGGAGTATTTCTACCGGCTCGCCGTGGGCGTCTGCGAGTCCTGCACGATGACCCAGCTCATCGACGAGGTCGCCAGGGACCGCATGTTCCACGAGGCCTACCCGTACCACTCCTCCGGATCGGTCCGGATGCGCAGGCACTTCGAGGACACGGCCCAGCGCCTCCTGGACACCCACCTGACCGGCGCGGACCCGTTGGTCGTCGAAGTGGGCTGCAACGACGGCGTCATGCTCAAGACCATCGGCAAGGCCGGGGTCCGGCACCTGGGCGTGGAGCCCTCCGGCGGAGTGGCCGAGCTCGCCAGGGCCCAGGGGGTCCGGGTGCGCGTCGACTTCTTCGAGGAGTCGGTGGCCGGCGACATCCTCGCCGAGGACGGCCCCGCCGACGTCATCTACGCGGCCAACACGATGTGCCACATCCCCTACATCGGCTCGATCTTCCGGGGGGTGGACGCGCTGCTGGCGCCGGACGGCGTGCTGATGTTCGAAGACCCCTACCTGGGCGACATCCTCCAGCGCAACACCTTCGACCAGGTCTACGACGAGCACTTCTTCTTCTTCACCGTCCGCTCCGTGCAGAACGCGGCGGCCCGGTACGGGTTCGAGCTGGTCGACGTGGAGCGGCTGCCGGTCCACGGCGGCGAGCTGCGCTACACGATCGCGCGGGCGGGGCGGCGCCGGCCCACCGCCGCGGTGGCGGAACTGGCCGCCGAGGAACGCGGCCGGGGCCTGGCCACCCCCGCGGACTTCACCGGCTTCGCCGCCGGCGTGAACCGCATCCGCGACGACCTCGTAGGCCTGCTGCGAGGGCTGCGGGCCGAGGGCAAGCGGGTCGTGGGCTACGGCGCGACGGCGAAGAGCGCGACGGTGACGAACTTCTGCGGGATCGGCCCCGACCTGGTCTCGTTCGTGTGCGACGCCACCCCGGCCAAGAACGGCAAGCTGATGCCCGGCTCGCACATCCCGGTGCGGCCGCCGGAGGCACTGGCCGACCCCTATCCCGACTACGCCCTGCTGTTCGCCTGGAACCACGCAGAAGAGATCATGGAAAAGGAGCACGCCTTCCGTGAGGCGGGCGGCCGGTGGATCCTCTACGTGCCCGAGGTTCACCTCATCTGAGGCGGCGCGGATCACCGCAGGCGGTCTTCACGATTCCGAGGATTCGAAGGACACGACATGCAGTTGCGGAAGCTCGCCGTCGAAGGCGCATTCGAGTTCCAGCCGCAGATCTTCGGCGACGATCGGGGGATCTTCGTGTCGCCGTTCCAGGAGACGGCGCTCCGCGAGGCACTGGGGCACGGGCTCTTCCCGGTCGCGCAGACCAACCACAGCAGGTCGCGGCGCGGTGTGGTGCGCGGCGCCCACTTCACGCTCACCCCGCCCGGCGTCGCCAAGTACGTGTACTGCGCGCAGGGCAGGGCGCTCGACATCGTCATCGACACCCGGATCGGCTCGCCGACCTTCGGGCGCTCCGACTCCGCCGTGCTGGACCCGGAGAGCTTCCGCGCGATGTACTTCCCGGTCGGCGTGGCGCACGCCTTCGTCGCCCTGGAGGACGACACGGTGATGTCGTACATGCTGTCCGGCGAGTACGTGCAGGAGAACGAGCTCGCCCTGTCCGTCCTCGACCCGGCGCTCGAACTCCCGATACCCCGGGACTTCGAACCGATCATGTCCGAGCGGGACCGGGCCGCGCCCACGCTGGCCAAGGTGGAGGCGGAGGGCGCGCTGCCCGGCTACGCCGAGTGCCTGCGGATCGAGCGCACGCTCCACGGCTAGGTTCCGCTCCTCGCGGTCCGCCGCGAGGGCTCGTCGAGGGCGTCGCGAGCGGCGTCTGGCAACCTCGCCTTCCCGCCACGCCGTGGCGGCGCGTTTCGATCCGGATCGGAGGTGGTGCACGTGCGAGTCCTGATCCTGGCCCTTCCCGTCAAGGCCCACATCTATCCGCACGTCCCGCTGGCCTGGGCGCTGCGGGCGGCGGGCCACGAGGTGTGCGTCGCGAGCCAGCCCGACCTCGTGGACGAGATCGCCGAGACCGGCCTCGCCGTGGTGCCCGTCGGCGAGGCTCTCAACCTGTCCGAGGCCATCAAGGCCATGCCCATGGAATCGGACCGGATGCTGAACCCGTGGGAACTGATGAGGATGGCGGAGTTCGCCCGCGACGATCTCGACGACGACTTCGTCCAGGGCGTGTCCCTCGTGATGGCGACCATGGGGTTCTCGCCGATCTTCCTCGGCGGCCTGGTGGACGACCTCGTGGACTTCGCCCGCTCCTGGCGCCCGGACCTGGTGATCTGGGACATGCTCGCGCTCGCCGGGCCGGTGGCGGCCAAGGCGTGCGGCGCCGCCCACGCCAGGGTCGTCTTCAGCCTGGACCTGATCGGGCGGATGCGGAGGCGGCACCGGGAGATCATGGCGCGCCGGCCGCCCGAGGCGCGCGAGGACCCGATGCGCGAGTTGCTCGAACCGGAGCTGGCGCGTTTCGGCTGCTCGTTCACCGAGGACGTGGTCGTCGGCCAGTGGACGATCGACTCCCTTCCGCCGTCGATGCGGCTCGCGACCGGGCTGCGCCGGATGCCGGTCCGGCACGTGCCCTACAGCGGGGGAGCGACGATCCCCGGGTGGCTGCGCGAGCCGCCGCGCCGGCGCCGGGTGTGCCTCACCTTGGGGCTGTCCCGCCGGGAACTGGCGGGCGCCGAACGGGTCGTCGTCTCGGAACTGCTGGAGGCCGTGGCCGACCTCGACGTCGAGGTGGTGGCCACGCTGAGCGCGGACCAGCTCGACGGCGTGCCCGAGGTGCCGGACAACGTGAAGGTCGTGGACTTCGTCCCGCTCCACGAACTCCTCGCCACCTGTACGGCCAGCGTGCACCAGGGCGGCTTCGGCACGATGCAGACCGTGCTCGCCAACGGCGTACCGCAGATCGTGCTGCCGAGCGGGCTGTGGGACACGGCACTGAAGGGCCGCCTGGTCCAGGACGCCGGGGCCGGCCTGTACGCCGATCTCGACACGCTCACGGCGGCCGGACTGAGGGAGATGCTGACCCGGGTGCTCGACGAGCCCTCGTTCGCGAAGAACGCCGACCGGCTGCGCGCCGAGATGCGGGGCCTGCCCGCTCCGAGCGAGGTCGTGCCGGTGCTGCAGAGGCTGACCGGCGAGCACCGCCCCGGGGCGTGACCGACATCCGGCCACCGAATCCGGCCACCGAATCCAGCCCTCGTCGAGCGAGCCTGGAGAGGCCGTCCCTAGCGTGGGCCGCATGGCGAACGGCACGACGGACAAGCCCCTGGCCGACACGATGTCGGACAGCGAACTCAGCTACGTGCTGCTCCTGGCGCACGGCGCCCAGTGGATCGCGGGAGTGCGGGGCGACCCCTACGCGCTGTTGCTGCGCGGGGCGGGCGACGACCCGCACGACCTCGGCCGGCGGATGCGCGACCTGGGCCCCCTCTACCGCAGCCACGCCGCGGCGTGGGTGACCGCGCACCACGAGCTCGCCGCCGCCGCGCTGCGGGATCCGAGGCTGAGCCCGGAGCACGCGGCCGCGCGCGAACCGGACGACCGGCGGGCCGAGGAGGAGCGCATCCTCCCGTTCGCGTTGCCGGGACCGGCGCTGCTGCTGCCGCTCGGCCGGGCCTCCCTCGCCCTGGACGGGCCGGGATACGAGCGGCTGCGCCGGCTGACCGGCTCCGCGCTCGGCGAGGCGGCCCTCGATCGCGCGCACGGGCGGACGGCGGACCTGTGCGCGGCCCGGCTCCGCGCGCTCGGCGACGACTTCGACCTGCGGGAGGACTTCGCCCGCCCGGTGGCCGCGGACGCGGTCGGCGCCCTGCTGGGCCTGCCCGCCTCCGGCAGCGAGCGCTTTCGCGCGCTCTGTTCCGGTACGGCGGGCGCCCTCGACGCCACCGTGTGCCCGCCCCTGCTCGCGGAGGCCCGCCGGATCACCGAGGCGATCGGCGGGATGCGCGAGCTGCTCGACGCGGCGGCGGGCCCGGGCGGCGTGTCCGGCGGCCTGGCCGGCGAGCTGGCCGCCGCCGCCGCGCGGGCGAACTCGCCGGAGGACGACGCCCCGGCCGCGTGCGCGTCGCTCGCCGTGGTCGGCACCGAGATGACGGCGAACCTGATCTGCGAGGCCATGGCCGCCCTTCTCGACCATCCGCAGGAGTGGGCGCTGGTGCGAGACGACCCCGCGCGGGCCGCCGCGGCGATCGAGGAGACCATGCGGTACGCGCCACCCGCGCGGCTGCATCGGCTCTACGCCCACCAGGACGTCGAGCTGGGCGGGCGGGCGGTGCGGGCCGGGGACGAGCTGGTCGTCGCGGCGGAGGCGGCCGGCCGTGACCCGGCCGCGCACGACGAGCCCGGCCGCTTCAGCGTAGGGAGAACGGGTGCTCGCGCGCTGCCCGACGGGCCGCTGACCGGGCTCGCCGGCCCGCCGGCCCGCCGGCTGGCCGCCGCCGCGGTCGGCGCGCTCGCGGCCCGGCTGCCGGGCATCCGGCGGACCGGTCCCGTGGTCCGCCGCCCGCGCTCGCCGGTGACCCGCGCCGTGCTGCGCCTGCCGGTCGCGATCCGCTGACCGATCTCGCACCCCGCTCGACGATCGCTGGACGGCTCGCTCCGCAGGGGAGGGGCCCGGCCACCATCCGTTCTCTGCCGGGCCCGGTTACGTTGCACCGACATGAAGCGCCGTTCCCGGAGTCGCGAGATGATCAATGTTTTCCAGCCGAGTGTCGGCGAAGAGGAACTCGAGGCGGTACGCGAGGTGTTCTCCGCCAACTGGCTGGGATACGGCCCGCGCACCCGGGCGTTCGAGGCGGAGTTCGCCGCGCACCTCAAGGTGGCGCAGGAGGGCGTGCTCTTCATCAACTCGTGCACCTCGGGCCTGTTCATGGCGATGGAACTGCTGGAGCTCGGCCCCGCCGACGACGTGGTGCTGCCCTCGGTGAACTTCGTGTCCAACGCCAACGCCATCGCGTCCACCGGCGCCCGGCCGGTCTTCTGCGACGTCGATCCCCGTACGCTCAACCCGTCGGCCGCCGACGTCGAGCGCGCGCTCACCCCGCGCACGAAGGCGGTGGTCGTGCTGCACTACGGCGGGCATCCCGGTGAGATCGCGGACATCGCGGGGCTGTGCCGGGAGCGCGGCGTGGCGCTGGTCGAGGACGCCGCCTGCTCCATCGCCTCCAGCGTGGACGACACGATGTGCGGCACGTTCGGCGACATCGGCGTGTGGAGCCTCGACGCGCGTAAGATCATCACCACCGGAGACGGCGGCTTCCTCCGCGTCCGAGATCCCGAGCTGGCCCGCCGGGCCCACCGGCTGGCCTACCACGGCATGGTCGACCGCAGCTCCTTCACCGCGATGGAGAACCTGCGGCGGCGCTGGTGGGAGCTGGAGATCCAGGAGATCGGCCGCCGCGACATCGGCAACGACGTCTCGGCCGCGATCGGCCGCGTGCAGCTGCGCCGCCTTTCCGGCTTCGTGGCGCGGCGGCGCGCGATAGCCGAGACCTACGACCGGCTGCTGGCCGGAGCCGAAGGCGTACGGCTGCCGCCCCCGCTGCCGGCCGGGCACGCCGGCTCGTACTACTTCTACTGGGTGCAGCTCGACGCGGCCATCCGCGACCAGGTGGCCGAGGACCTGCTGGACCGCGACATCTACACCACCTTCCGCTACCCGCCCCTGCACACGACACCGCTCTACCGGGCGCAGCGCCGGCTGCCCGCCACGGACGAGGCGGCCGAGACCACCCTGTTGCTGCCCATCCACCAGAACCTCACCGACGAGGACGCCGAGACCGTGGTCGTCGAGCTCCTCAAGGCCGTCGGCAACAGGACCGGCCGCGCCACAGGCGGCGCGCAGTGACGGGCCGAAACCGTGTTCGACGGTGACTACGCCGAGGTGTACGACCTGGTGTACCGCGGGCGCGGCCAGGACTTCCGCGGCGAGGCCGCGCTGGTCACCCGGCTCGTCGGGGAACGCCGCCCGGGCGCCGGCTCGCTGCTGGACGTGGGCTGCGGCACGGGGGAGCACCTCAGGGCGTTGCGCGCGTCGTTCCCGCACGTCGAAGGGCTCGACCGGTCCGAACCGATGATCGCGGTCGCCCGCGCCAAGCTGCCCGGCGTCACCGTGCACGCCGGCGACATGCGCGACTTCGACCTCGGCCGGACGTTCGACGCGGTGATCTGCCTGTCGTCCGCCGTGGCCTACCTCCCGTCCGCGGCCGCCATGCGGGCCGCCGTCGCGCGCATGGCGGCCCACCTCGCGCCCGGCGGCGTGCTGCTCGTCGAACCCTGGTACTTCCCCGACACCTACCTGGACGGGCACATCGCCGGCGACGTCCTGCGCGAGGACGGGCGCACCGTCTGCCGGGTCTCCCGGGCCGAACGACTCGGACAGGGCGTCCGGGTGGACAGCCACTACGTGGTGGCGGACCGGCGGGACATCAGGCACTTCACCGAGACGCAGGTCTTCGGGCTGTGGCCCCGGGAGTGGTACGCCAGCGCGCTCCGGGACGCGGGCTGCTCCACCGAGTACGTCGAGGGCGTGCAGTCGCGGCGCGGCCTGTTCGTCGGGCGGCCGGTCGCCGCTCCCGGTGCGGACGTCCCCTGAACGCGGAACCTTCGAGGAGAGAAACGTGCGCGTGCTTTTCGTGACGACCCCGACCAAGGCGCCGGGCTATCATCGCGTGCCGCTGGCGTGGGCGCTTCGGGCCGCCGGGCACGAGGTCTGTCTCGCCGACCGGCCCAACCTCGTCGACGACATCACGCGCACCGGCCTGACCGCCGTCGCGATCGGGGACGCGCTGGAGGCCGACGAGAACATCGCCGCCAGCGAACGCCGGCTGCAAGGGGTGTCGGCGGACCAGCTGCCCGACCCCGAGGTGCTCATGCGGATCGAGGAGACCCGCCCGGAGAAGCTCACCTACGACTTCATGCACGGCGTGCTCACCGTGATGACGACGACCGTCTTCCGCACCTTCAGCCCGTCGCGCACCGTCACCGAGCTCGCCGGCTTCGCCCGCGAGTGGCGGCCGGACCTGGTGCTGTGGGACCCGCTGGTCTTCGCCGGCCCGGTGGCGGCCAGGGCCTGCGGGGCCGCGCACGCCCGGCTGCTGTACGGCCTGGACATGGTCGCCCTGATGCGCCGGCGCTACCTGGAGGCGCTGGAGCGCCGGCCCCCGCGCTGGCGCGAGGATCCGCTGGAGGAGTGGCTGGCCCCGGCGCTGGAGCGGTACGGCTGCGCGTTCGGCGAGGACGTGGTCACCGGGCAGTGGACCGTCGACCCGGTCCCGCCCTCGCAACAGCTGCCGACCGGCATCGACTACGTCCCGATGCGGCACGTGCCGTACGCCGGGACGTCGATCGTCCCGAAGTGGCTGCGCGAGCCCCCGCGACGCCGGCGGGTGTGCCTCAGCCTGAACCTGCCGCATCCGGAGGTGACCGGCGGGGCCGGGGTGCCGGTGGACGCCGTCCTGGAGGCCGTCGCAGGACTCGACATCGAGGTGGTGGCCCAGGAGACGCCGCTGCTGCGCCGCGCCTCCGGGGAACTGCCGGCCAACGTGCGGCTGATCGACGCGGGGACGCTGAACGAGCTGCTGCCCAGCTGCTCGGCCATCATCCATCAGTCGGACGTGTGGACGCTGCACTCGGCGTTCGCGCACGGGGTCCCGCAGCTCGTGCTCCCCGGCAAACTGTGGGACATCCCGATGCGAGCGGCCCAGGTGCACGAGGCCGGGATCGGGCTGGCCGTACCGGACGCCGAGCGCGCCGGCGCCGCCGAGCTGCGCGCTCTGCTGCTGCGGGTGCTGCAGGAGCCGTCGTTCGCGCGGAACGCGGCCCGGCTCCAGGCCGAGATGGCGAGCGCGCCGGCGCCCAGCGACACGGTCTCGCGGCTGGAGGAGCTGGTCGCGCAACACCGGCGCCGGGCGGGCTGACGCCCGCCGGTCGAGCCCGCGCCCGGTCGAGCGGGAATCGACCGGGCGCACGTAGACCTGACGGCGGACTCCACGCCGGCGACCGCCCGCGACGCCCGCGCCGGCGGCCCCGAGCCCGCCCCCACCGGTATCCCCCAGGAAGAGAGCCGCCCATGCGGGTCCTGTTCACCGCGCCTCCGGCGAAGGTGCACCTCTACACGCAGGTCCCGCTCGCGTGGGCGCTGCGCGCGGCCGGCCACGAGGTGCGCGTCGCGGCCCGGCCCACCGTGATCGACGACATCACCGCCACCGGCCTCACCGCGGTACCGGTCGGCGCGGACTTCGACCCGGCCGCCTACATCAGGAAGGCCGACGCGCCGGCGCGTCCGTGGGAGTCGTGGATGGACGTGCTGCACTACGCCGAGTTCCGCCCGGAGAAGCTGACGTACGACTACATGCACGCCGTGCACCTCGCCTGGACGCTGCTCTTCAAGGGCACCTCGCCGCCGGACGTGGTCGAGGACCTCACCGGCTTCGCCCGCGCCTGGCGCCCCGACCTGGTGATCTGGGACATGTTCTCCTTCGCGGGCCCGGTGGCGGCGAAGGCGTGCGGCGCGGCGCACGCCCGGCTGCTGTGCGGCCTGGACCTGATCGGCCGGATGCGCGAGCGCTACCTGGCGGAGATGCTCCGGCGCCCGCCGGGACTGCGCGAGGACCCGCTGGAGGAATGGCTCGGCCGGTACGCCGACCCGTTCGCCGAGGACATGGTGATGGGACAGTGGACCATCGACGCGGTGCCGTCGTCGATGCGGCTTTCGGTGGACCACTTCTACGTCCCGATGCGGGGCGTCTCCTACAACGGCCGCGCCGTGATCCCCGAGTGGCTGCGCGAGCCGCCCAAGCGCCCCCGGGTGTGCCTGACCCTGGGCCTGTCGTACCGGGAGGTCCTCGGCGGGGACAGGGTGTCGGTGCGAGACCTCCTGGACGCGGTCGGCGGCCTCGACGTCGAGGTGGTGGCGACGCTCACCGCGGACCAGATCGGCGGGGCGCGGGTGCCGGACAACGTGCGGGTGGTGGACTTCGTGCCGCTGAACGAGCTGCTGCCGACCTGTTCGGCGATCGTCCACCAGGGCGGCTTCGGACAGTCGCAGAGCGCGCTGGTGCACGGCGTGCCGCAGGTGGTGGTGCCGCACGGGGGATGGGACACGGTGCCGAGGGCGCTGCGGCTGCGCGAGCTGGGGGCCGGGCTGTGCGGCGGGGACGTGCGGGAGATGCTCGTGCGGGTGCTGCGGGAGCCGTCGTTCGCCCGCGAGGCAGAACGGCTGCGCGTCGAGGCGCTGGGCACCCCGGCGCCGGGCGACGTCGTCCCCCTCCTGGAGAAACTGACCGCGGCGCGGCGTTCGTAGAGCGCCGCGCCGCCCTCGGCCTCAGCCGGCGCGCCCGTCGCCGAGTTCCTCCAGGCCGAGTTCCTCCAGGTCGGCCACGAACCGGGCGGGAGAGGGCCCCGCCAGGATCTCCTCGCGAAGGCGGCTGGCCGTGTCCCGGTAGGAGCCGTCGCCGAGCAGCTTGGCCACGGCCGCGCCGATCGCCGCCGGTCCGGCGAGGTGGCCGAGCAGGTGCAGGCCCGCCCCGGTGGCGGCCGTACGCCGCGCGGCCACGGTCTGCTCGGAGGCGAAGGTCAGGGCGAGCTGCGGCACGCCCGCCCACAGCGAGGTCAGCGTCGTCCCGCTGCCACCGTGGTGGACGACCGCGTCACAGGTGGGCAGCAGAACCCGCAGCGGGACGCGCTCCAGCACGCGCACCGACGGGGGCACCGGGCCGAGCGCGGCGACGTCCTCGGCGGTCGCCGTCACGACCACCTCGCAGTCCAGATCCCGCAGCCCCTCGACGATCTGCGGAAGCGCGTAGGAGTTCGGCCCCGACACCGTCGTCAGGCCGGTGGACCAGGTCACGCACACCCGCGGCCGGTCCGGCGGCGGCAGCGGCCACACGGGCCCGCTGCCGTTGTACGGCACGTACCGCACGGGCAGGCGGCGCGCCTTCGTCGGTGGCGCGAGCGACGGCGGGCAGGGGTCGACCGCGTACTCGATCATGTCCAGGCTCAACTCCCCGAGACCGTGGCGGGGAAAGGAGCCGCTGTGGTCGGCCGGCACGACGCGCATGTGCTCGGCCTCCTCGGTGCCGACCGGCCCCCACAGGCAGATCGCGGCGGGCACCCCGATCACCCGGGCGGCGAGCAGGCCCTCCAGGCTGACCGGGTCGTGCAGCACCAGGTCAGGCCGCCAGGCGGTGGCGAACTCGACGGCCGCGTCGAAGCCGCGCGCCGCCCGCGCCGCGACGCCGGCGGCGTCGAAGTGGGCCGGGTCGGCGGGGTCGAAGTCCTCGAGCCGGTCGAGCGGGGCGCCGGTGACCGGGTGCGGTGGCAGCCACGGGTAGGGCCAGACGCCGTCCCTGGCCTCCTGGTGGTACTGGAGGCGCAGGTGGGTCACCACGTCCATCCCGTCCAGGATCGGGGTCGGGTTCAGGCCCGCAGCGCTGACCCATCTGGTCTGCGACGGAGCGCACAGCACCCGGACCTCGTGCCCGGCAGCCTGCAACGCCCAGCCGAGCGGCACCATCGAGGCGTAGTGCGTCGGCCACGACGACAGCGTGAAGAGTACCCGCATCGTCGTCTCACCCACCGGTGTCCGTCGCGCCCAGGGCGGCCCAGGCGGCCGCGTTCATCCACGTCGGCAGGCCGGCCTCCCTGTTGACGCCTTTCTCGATGAAGACGATGTTGTGGTAGACGTGCACCCCGGTCACCGCGCGCTGGGTCAAGGTGAGCTCCTTGGCGGTGACCTCCTCGCCCTCCTGGTGGTGCAGGTCGTCCAGCAGGCCCTTGACCAGGCCGACCGACGTGTGCGGCTCCGCGGTCTCGCCGGCGCTGCCGCCGAAGCTGGGATAGTAGGCGGTCTGCAGGTCCTCGATCACGTAGACGCCGCCGTCGTTCAGATGGCCGAACAGCGTGTCGAACGACGTGCGGATGTGCTGGGCGTAGTGGCTGCCGTCGTCGATGATGATGTCGAACGGGCCGTGTTCCTTCGCCACGGCGATCAGGTCGCCGGGGTTGTTCTGGTCGCCGACCACGACCGTCAGCCGGGGCTCGCTCAGGGCCGTCTTGTCGTAGATGTCCATGCCGACGATCAGGCCGCGGTGGAAGTAGCGCTTCCACATCTGCAGCGAGCCGCCGCCGAGCTCGTCCTCGTAGCCGCCGACCCCGATCTCCAGGACGCGCACCGGCTCGTCGCGCATCGCGGCGAAGTGGCGCTCGTAGTGCGGGGTGTACCAGTGGAAGCTGGCCCACTTGTCCGACTCGTAGCGCACCGCGAGGCTGCCCAGGTCGCCGTGGTAGGCGGTCAGGCCGGACATCACGGTGCCGGTGGCCTGGCCCGAGGAGCGCACGATCTCCGGCAGCTCGGTGAAGTCGTTCTCCGGATACGGGGAGGTGGCCAGGAACGAGTTGCCGAAGTCGCCGTTGCGGCGGTGGGTGGTCCTTCCGTGCAGGCGGCGCAGGAGGCCGGCCACGTCGATGCTCAGGCGCGACCACACGATGGGATCCGGTTCGTCCACGATCCGGATGGGCTCGCCCCGGTGCACCCGCAGCACGACGGAGTGCCGCTCGTCGCGATGCCCGATGTCCAGCGCCACGTTGACCGGCTTGACGTTCACCGGCACGTCGCAGCGGAAGACGACCTCCTCGGCGAGGGCGTGGACGACCGGGCCGAGGCCGGCGTCCCGTACCAGCCGGTCGATCTCCTCGTCGGTGGCCGTCCCGGCGCGTACCAGGCGTTCGGTGAGATTGCTGCTGTCGCTCATGGTCCGAATCTGCGTGACGGGTCTCGGAATCGGCTCAAGAAAGACTCGGCGCGCCGCCACCGGCCCGCCGCGGATCGAGCCGGTCACGAGCGGCGGCCCGCACGCTGGTCACGGCCGACGAGGGGAAGAAGACCATGCGAGTGCTGTTCGTGACACTGCCGGTGAAGGCGCACCTGTACGCGCAGGTCCCGCTGGCGTGGGCGCTGCGGGCGGCGGGACACGAGGTGCGCGTCGCCAGCCAGCCCGACATGGCGGACACCATCACCGCCGCGGGCCTCACCGCGGTGCCGGTCGGCCGCGTGCTGCACCAGGAGGCGGTGAAGACGGAGAGCCGCCGCCTTCGCGAGGAGCTCGAGAAGCGCGGCGAGGAGGTCCATCCGTTCTTCCTGGAGTGGGAGCGTGAGCTGGACATCGCCGAGTTCCGCCAGGACCGGCTCACCTACGACCACCTGCACGGCGTGCACCTCGTCTGGACGCTGATCTTCCAGAACGTCTCGCCACCGGACATGATCGACGATCTCGTGGCGGCGGCGCGCGCCTGGCGGCCGGACCTGATCGTCTCCGACACGCTCATCCTCGCCGGCGCGGTGGCCGCCAGGGCGTCCGGCGCGGCGCACGCCCGCCTGCTGTACGGCCTGGACCTCGTGGGACGCGCCCGCGAGAAGTACCTGGCGATGGTGCGCGAACTGCCACGCGAGCGGCGCGACGACCCGGTCGAGGAATGGCTGACCACGGTCCTGGCGAGGTACGGGTGCCGGTTCGACGAGGGGGCGGTCGTCGGCCAGTGGAGCATCGACCCCGTGCTGCCGTCGATGCGGCTCGACGTCGACCACCGGTACGTACCGGTCCGCTTCGTGCCCTACAACGGCCCGGCCACGATCCCCGGCTGGCTGCGGGAGCCGCCGAAGCGCCGCCGGGTCTGCCTCACCCTCGGCCTGTCGCTGCGCGAGCTCATGCGCAAGGACCGGGTCTCGGTGGCGACCCTGCTGGAGGCGGTGGCGGACCTGGACGCCGAGGTGGTGGCGACGCTCAACGCCGATCAGCTCGACGGCGTGGACCGGGTGCCGGACAACGTGCGGGTGGTGGACTTCGTGCCGCTGAACGAGCTGCTGCCGACCTGTTCGGCGATCATCCACCAGGGCGGCTTCGGCCAGATGCAGAACGCGGTCGCGCACGGAGTGCCGCAGGTGATGCTGCCCAACGGCTACTGGGACACCGCGCCGAGGGCGCTGCGGCTCCAGGAGGCCGGCGCCGGCCTCTACGCGGCCGACGCCGAGCGGGCCACCGCCGGCGAGCTTCGCGGCCTGCTGGAGCGGGTGCTCACGGAGCCGTCCTTCGCCCAGGCGACGGCCCGGCTGCGCGCCGAGATGCTGGGCACACCCGCGCCCGCCGACGTCGTGCGGGTCCTCGAGCGGCTGGTGGCCGATCGAGCGGCGCTATAGCATCCCGCTCTAGCGTGCCGCGCATGAAGACGGACCCCCTGCTGGGCGACAGGCTCGTGACGCTGCGCGCCGTCCAATGGATCATGGGCCTCCGGGACGACCCCTACGCCCTGCTGCTCCGTACCGCGAGCGAGGACCCCCACGAGCTGGGGCGGCGGATACGGGACCGGGGCGAGCTGTATCGCAGCCACACCGGGGCCTGGGTGACCGCCGGGCACCGGACCGCCCGCGCGATCCTGCGCGACGGGCGCCTGAGCGCCCGCGCCCCGGTCGTCCCCGACGAGCCGATCCCCACACTGCGCGGGGTGCTGCCCCTCGACACCGGGTTCGGCGAGCCGGCGTTCCCGGAAGGGATCGCCGCGACCGAGTTCGAGGGGTTGAGCGGCCGGTTCGATCTCGCCGTCCTCGCCAGGCGGCTGGCCCTACGGGCCGTGTCCGTGCCGGACCGGCGCCGCCTCCAGGAGGCGTACGCCGGGGTGGCGGTGCTCCTGGACGCCACCATGTGCCCGCCGAGGACGGCCACCGCGCACGAGCTGCTGAGGGCGATCGCCGAACTGGGGGAGCTGACCGGCGCGGCGGTCGGCGCGGAGCTCACCGCGAACCTCATCTGCGAGACGGTGGCGGCGTTGCTGGACCGCCCGGACCAGTGGGCGGCCGTCCACGCCGACCCCGCGCTGGCGCACGCCGCGATCGGGGAGACCCTGCGATGGGCACCGCCGATACGCCTGCAGGCGCTGTTCGCGACGGAGGACCTGACCCTGGCCGGGCAGCCGGTGCGCGCGGGGGAGGAGGTCGTGATCGCGGTCGGGGCCGCCGAGCGCGACCCCGGGGCGCACCCCGACCCGGATCGCTTCGACCTCCACCGGGCGCCGACGGAACGGCTGATGCCCCCCGGGCTCGTCGGGACGCGGGTCGCCGCGGCGGCGGTCGCCACCCTGGCCGCGGAACTGCCGGGACTGCGCCGTACGGGCGACGTGCTCCGCCGCATCCGGTCCCCGGTCACCTCCGGCGTCCTGAGCTTCCCGGCCGAGGCGGCAAAGCAAGCCCACACATCAGCATAAATACCGGAAAAGATGTAAAAGGAGGCAAAGTGTCAGACGCCACCGGGGTGACCTTCGTCAACAGGTTCACCGTGCACGATTCTCCGGCGGAATTCGAGGCCGTCATCGAGAAGGCCGCGGAGTACCTGCGACGCCAGGACGGCTTCGTCCGGTACACCGTGCTGCGGCACGTCCCGAAGAACGGCGACTACCTCAACATCGCGCTCTGGCGCGACGCCGGGTCGTTCCAACGGGCGATCGCGGGCCCGGAGTTCGGGGCACTCGTCGGCGCGCTGCACAAACTCGGCAAGAGCGAGGGCGACTTCTTCGAGACGCTACTGGTCGTGTGAGCTCGCGGACCGCTCGAATCCCGGTGAGGACACCGATCGAGCACGCCACGAGCGGCGAGTGCGAGGTTTCGCAGACTGATTCGGTTTTCCCGGATGGATGCGGAGGGCGTGGTCATGGCCGATGAGACGCGGACGGCTCTTGTCACGGGTGGGACGAGCGGCATCGGACTGGCGGTGGCGCGACTGCTGGGCGGATCGGGCCTGCGGGTGTTCGTCTGCGCGCGGGACGCGCAACGGGTGGACTCGACGGTGAAGGAACTGTCGGAGGCGGGAATGGAGGCGGACGGGCGAGTGTGCGACGTCCGGTCCACGACACAGGTGGAGGCGCTGGTCGAGGCGGCGGTGAGCCGCTTCGGCGGGGTGGACGTCCTGGTGAACAACGCGGGCCGAAGCGGCGGAGGGCCGACGGCGGGAATCCAGGACGAGCTGTGGCTGGACGTGATCGACACGAATCTGAACAGCGTGCTGCGCGTGACACGGGCGGTGCTGGTGCGGGGCGGGATGCTGGAGCGAGGGCGAGGATGGATCGTGAACATCGCCTCCACCGGCGGAAAACAGGGCGTGGTGCTCGGCGCGCCGTACTCGGCCTCCAAACACGGGGTGGTGGGGTTCACCAAGGCGCTGGGACTGGAACTGGCGCGGTCGGGCGTGACGGTGAACGCGGTCTGCCCGGGTTACGTGGAGACGCCGATGGCCCAGCGGGTACGCGAAGGGTACGCGCGGGTGTGGGACGTCAGCGAGCAGGAGGTCCTGGAACGCTTCGAGGCGAAGATCCCGCTGGGGCGCTACAGCACGCCCGAGGAGGTGGCGGGCCTGGTGGGCTACTTGATCAGTGAACCGGCGGCGGCCATCACCGCACAGGCGATCAACGTCTGTGGCGGGCTCGGAAACTACTGACCGGAGGAACCCGTGACGCACCAGACCGAGCACCAGATCACCGTGTCCGCCCCGGCGCGGACCGTCTTCGACCTCATCCTGGACATCACCGCCTGGCCGCACGTCTTCCCCCCGACCGTCCACGCCGACCACCTCGAGCGCGGCGAGCACGAGGAGCGCATCAGGATCTGGGCCACGGCCAACGACGAGGTCAAGGGCTGGACCTCACGCCGCCACCCGGACCGGGAACGGCTCCGGGTCCGCTTCCGCCAGGAGGTCTCCCAGCCGCCGGTCGCCGGCATGGGCGGAGAATGGCGGATCGAGCCGCTGTCCGGCACCGAGAGCCGCGTCCGGCTCCTGCACGACTTCGAGGCCGTCGGCGACGACCCCGACAAGGTCGCCTGGATCCGGCAGGCGATCGACCGCAACAGCGAGGCCGAACTCGCGGCACTGAAGGCGGCGGCGGAACACGGGCCGGAACGCGCCGAACTGCTGATGACCTTCGACGACGTCGTACGGGTGGCCGGTCCGGCCAAAGACGTCTACGACTTCGTCCATGAGGCGAAGCACTGGCCGCAGCGACTGCCACACGTGTCCCGCGTGGTGCTCGACGAGGACGTGCCCAACGTGCAGATCCTGGAGATGGACACACGAGCCCCCAACGGCTCGACGCACACCACGAAGTCCGTGCGAATCTGCTTCCCGCACGACCGGATCGTCTACAAGCAACTACGAACGCCCGCGCTGATGTCCGCACACACCGGACAGTGGCTGATCGAGGCGGACGGCGACGAAACCGTGATCACCTCGACCCACACCGTGGTCATCGCCCCCGAGGCGATCCCCGACGTCCTCGGCGAGAACGCCACCCTCGCCGACGCCCGCGCCTTCGTCCGTGACGCACTCGGCCGCAACAGCACGACGACCATGCACCACGCGAAGACCTACGCCGAGCGGACCTGACGCGATGCGAGTCCTGTTCGTCACACTTCCATCCAAAGCCAACGTCTACCCGCAGGTCCCGGTGGGCTGGGCGCTACGGGCGGCGGGGCACGAGGTATGCGTCGCCGCCCGGCCCGAATTCGTGGACGACATCACCGCCACCGGCCTCACCGCCGTGCCGATCGGCGCACCGTTCGACCAGGCGGCGATGATGGCCGAGATCCGCGAGCGCCAACAGGACGAGACGCCGACCCCGGAAGAACTGCTGAGGATCGAGGAGACCCGCCCCGAGCGACTGACCTACGACCACATGCAGGGCATGTTCACCGCGCTGACCACGATCGTCTTCCGCAACCACTCCCCACGCGGCATGACCGACGACCTCGTCGACTTCGCCCGCGCCTGGCGGCCCGACCTGGTGATCTGGGACCCGCTGGCCTTCGCGGCCCCCGTCGCCGCGAAGGTGTGCGGCGCCGCCCACGCCCGCCTGATGTACGGCCTGGACCTCGTCGGCAGAATGCGCGAACGCTACCTGCACGAGGTGGGCAGGCGACCGGCCGCGCTGCGCGAGGACCCGCTCGAGGAATGGCTGACACCGACACTGGCCCGGTACGGCCACACGTTCACCGAGGACGCCGTGGTCGGACAGTGGACCATCGACCCGGCGCCCTCCTGGATGCGGCTACCGGTCGGCCTGCACTACGTGCCGGTACGGCACGTGGCCTACAACGGCCGCGCGATCGTCCCCGAATGGCTGCGGGAACCGCCCAAACGCCGCCGGGTCTGCCTGACCCTGGGCCTGTCCCACCGCGAGGTCCTGGGCGGCAACCAGATCTCCATCGAAGACATCCTGGCGGCGATGGACGGACTGGACGCCGAAGTGGTGGCGACACTCAACACCGGCCAGCTCGACGGCGTGGGCCGGATACCGGACAACGTGCGGGTGGTGGACTTCGTGCCGCTGAACGAACTACTGCCGACCTGCTCCGCCGTCGTCCACCAAGGCGGAACGGGCACGATGCAGACCGCCTTCGCGCACGGGGTGCCCCAGGTCATCGTCCCGCACGACCACTGGGACACCTTGCTCAAGGCCGAGCAGGTGCGGGAGTCCGGCGCAGGGCTGACGGTGCCCGACGCCGAACGGTTCACCGCCGCCGAACTGCGCGGCCTGCTGGTACGGGTGCTGGAGGAACCCTCGTTCACGCGCGACGCGGACCGGCTGCGCAGGGACGTCCTCGGCACACCCGCCCCCAGCGACATCGTGCCGCTGCTGGAACAGCTGACCGCCGAGCACAAGGAGTGACACACCGTGCGCGTCCTGTTCCAGACCCTGCCCACCAAGGCGCACGCCTTCCCGCAGGTCCCGCTCGCCTGGGCCCTACGCGCCGCCGGACACGAGGTGTGCGTCGCCAGCAGCCCCGAACTGGTGGACGACATCACCGCCAGCGGCCTCGCCGCCGTGCCGATCGGACCGGAGCTCGACCAGGCCGCCATGGCGGAGCAGAACCGCGAACGCGAGAAAGAGCTGAGCGACGACACCCCGAACCCGGAGAACCTGCTCAAACTCGACGAGCTTCGCCCCGAACTGCTGACCTACGACTTCACACACGGCCTCTTCACCGTGCTCACGACCCTGGTCCTCAAAACCTTCTCCCCACCCCGCATGATCGACGACCTCGTGCGATTCGCCCGGATGTGGAAACCGGACCTCGTGATCTGGGACACCATGGTCCTCGCCGGCCCCGTCGCGGCCAAGGCGTGCGGCGCGGCCCACGCCCGCCTCCTGTACGGCCTCGACCTCATCGGCCACATGCGCGAGCACTACCTGGCGGAAATGCTCCGACGCCCGCCGGGACTACGCGAGGACCCTCTCGAAGAGTGGCTGGCACCGACACTGGCCCGGTACGGCCACGCGTTCACCGAGGACGTGGTCGTCGGCCAGTGGACCATCGATCCCGTCCCGCAGGCCCTGCGACTGGAGACCGCGCACCTCGGCGTGCCCATGCGGGGCGTGCCGTACAACGGCCGCGCGATCGTCCCCGAATGGCTGCGGGAACCGCCCAAACGCCGCCGGGTCTGCCTGACCCTGGGCCTGTCCCACCGCGAGGTCCTGGGCGGGGACACCGCACCCGTGGCCGACCTGCTGGCCGCGATGGAAGGACTGGACGCCGAGGTGGTGGCGACCCTCACCGCGGACCAGATCGGCGGAGCGCGGATACCGGACAACGTGCGGGTGGTGGACTTCGTGCCGCTGAACGAACTACTGCCGACCTGCTCCGCCATCGTCCACCAAGGCGGCTTCGGACAGTCCCAGAGCGCACTGGTGCACGGGGTACCACAGGTGATCGTGCCGAACGGCCTGTGGGACACGATACCGAGGGCACGGCGGCTGCAGGACCTGGGCGTGGGACTGTACGGCGGAGACGTACGAGAGATGCTCGTGCGGGTGCTGCAGGAGCCGTCGTTCGCCCACGAGGCGAAACGACTGCGCCAGGAGGTGCTGGCCACCCCGGCGCCCCGCGAGATCGTGCCCGTCCTGGAAAGGCTGACCGCCGACTACCGCGTCTCCGCCAGATAACGCTCAAGGGCGTACCGATGGTACCCGCGCGCAAACGCGGCCTCCGGCACCAGCGCCCGGATCTTCTCGACCGACGGGCAATGGGAGACGTTCGCCCGCCCCAGCATGTCGTGCTCGGCGGTGACGTTCAGACAACGCTCGAGATGCTCGACCACCCGGACGATCTCCACACAGTCGCCCGACGCCACGTTCACGACCTGATTGGTCGTTCCGGTCTCCAGAAGCCGATCGAAAACGGTCACGAAATCGGCCACGTAAAGAATGTCCCTGCGAGCCCCTTCGTACACCTGGACGCGGCCCGACAATATCTGCTCGACCAACGCCGGAACCAGCCGGAAACCGGGACCGCCGGGACCGAGGACATATCCCAGCCGCAGGATGAGATGGTCCACCCCCGAGCCGCGGATCAGCCTCTCCAGGTCCAGCTTGTGCCGGCCGTACCGGGTGGACGGGACGATCGGGTCGTCCTCACGCCCCCGGCAGCCGGGCCCGCCGTACATACTCACGGTCGAGAAGAAGACAAGCGTCCGGCCCTGCCTGCGGCAACGCGGGATCGTCTCACGCACCAGCGCGATCTCGCGCTCGTGCTCGGAATCGGGAAGCTGTTGCCGGGGCACCCCCGCCGCGAGGACGACGACTCCGGGATGCACACCGCGCAACGGCCCGAGATGCCGGGCCATGAAACCGCGGCCGATTATCTCCATAACTCACTATAAAAACGCGGAATGGCGAACGACTCGAACACCGCAAAAGACGTCGAGTCCGGTTCGAGGCGCCTTTCCTAACCTGTCGGACGTGACTTCAACTGTTTCCGCGGAGACCATCGCCCGTTACAGAAGAGATGGCTTCGTGCACATTCCCAATGTGCTCGGCGAACCGGAGGTCAGGGAGTTCCTGACCGATTCGATGGCCTTGCTCGGCCAGGAGGAGAAGGTCCACTGGGAAGATGACGGCGACACCATCCTGGAGTTCGTCGAGGACGCCCAACTCAAAAGCGAGGCGATGCGCCGCCTCGCCCTCCACCCGCGCGTCACCGCCATCGCCGAACAGCTGGCCGGCGCACCGTTGCGGCTGTTCAAACTCGAACTCCTGCACAAGGGACCAGAACGGTCAAGGCCCACCGAACCCCACTTCGACGAGTTCGCCCTTCCGTTCCAGGGGGCACCGATCGGCCTGACCGCCTGGGTGGCACTGGTCGACGTCCCGGTGGAACGCGGATGCATGAGCTTCGTCCCCGGCTCCCACCTGCTGCCACCGACCGGCAACGCCTCCGACGCCTGGGACGCGTACGCCCGACCCGAGGTGGCCTGGCTGCCCCGCGTCGCGATCCCCGTACGAGCGGGCGACTGCACCTTCCACCATGTCCGGGTCGTCCACGCGGCCGGCGCCAACACGACCGACCGACCACGCGTGTCGACCACCGCGATCTACATGGACGCGGACGCGACCTACCGGCCGACGGGCAACACACACCTCGACGACCTCCCCGGCGCCGGCCCGCTGAGGCCGGGCCAGCCCCTCGACGGCGACCGCTTCCCGCTGCTGGACCCGTGACAGCGCGCAAGGAGCGGGAAAACCCGCGCGACGTCCCCGCCGCGCGGGCCCTTCACCGCCGCAGCGCCTCCTCGCCCAGGTAGTCGACGGCGTCGGGATAGGTGAAGGGATGCATGAAACTACCCGCCCGCACGTCGCGATAGAACCGGGACAACGGGTTGCCCCCCGCGTAGGAGGCACCGCCGATCGCGGTCAGGCAGTCACCGACAATGTCCGGCGCGAGACGGTTGACCATGAGCTTGGCGCGCTGGAACGCGTGCATCATCCGCCGGCCGCGCTCGCCGGGATCACCCTCGAACTCGGCGGAATAATAGTCGGCCGTCGCGTGAGCCGCCGCGACCGTCGTCCGCATCGCGTAGAGCCGGGCGTCGATCTCCGCCAGCAGCGTGCGCGTCGCACCCCCCGGCCGGCCGCGCCTGACGAGCGCGGCCACGGTGTGGTCCCGCGCAGCCTGCGCCACACCCGTGTAGATCCCCAGCATGGTGATCGAACTGACCGTCTGGCCCGCGAGCGCGGCGTCGTCGTGCGCGTCGACCGGCCCACGAAAGAAGATGTCCTCATCGGCGACGTGGCAATTCTCCATCACGACATCGACGCTGCCCGAGGCACGCATACCAAGACCGTCCCAGTTGTCCAGCACCGTCAAGCCCGGCGCCCCCCGCAGCACCAGCGCCGCCGCCGCCCGCGGCACACGACCCTCGGCATCCGCCCGCGCGGAGATCACGAAGTGCGTCGCGATCGGCGCCATGCTCGCCAGCGTCTTACGGCCGGACAACAACCAGCCGCCGCCCGGAGCGGGCGTGAGCCGGGTGACGATCCGGCCACCGCCCGCGTCCTTGACCGTCGTACAGACGACCGCCTCGCCGGAACCCATCGAGCGCAGGATGCGCCCCGCGAGCTCCCGCCCGCCATGCCGCCACTCGTAGCCGAGCGTGAGCCCACGACTGAGCTGCATGTGCAGGGCCAGCGCGGTGGAGGCATCGGCCTCGGCGACGGTGAGCAGGGCGAGACACACGTCGAACAACCGGTCCACGCCGAGCCCGCCGAACTCGGCCGGCACGGTCGCGCCGAGCACACCGTCCTTACGCAGAGCCGTGAAGACATTGACCGGGAACGTCCCCTGACGGTCATGCCCGGCCGCCTCGTCCCGGATCTGGCCAAGGTGCCCGGTAAGCAGGTCGAGCAATACGCGACCGGCGGGCGTCCTCGGCTCGCGGAGTTCTCCCGTCAGCGACGGGTCGCCGCCGTGCAGCTCCATCGAGTTCACCGCTTTCCCTCGGCTTTCCCTCGGCATGGTCGGATGTCCAACGACGATTCCACGACCCGTTCGAGAACCGGTGGACCGGCAGCCGCTCCACCGCCGTTCCACGACGTCCCCGAAACCAGCCCCGGCCCCGGGACGACCGGCCGAACCACGGTCACCACAACGGCTTAAAGCAGGATTTGAGGACCGCTCTAGCGACGCTCCCTAGCGTCAGGCCCATGACGAAGAGTGTGACGGACAGCGAACTGAGCGATGATCTGCTGACTCTCCGTGGCGTTCAATGGATCATGGGAACCAAGGACGACCCCTACGCATTGCTGCTCCGTGCGGCGAGCGACGATCCGCACGAACTCGGCCGACGGATCCGCGAGCGCGGCGCCCTCTACTGGAGCCACGCCGGGGTGTGGGTCACCGCCGACCACGAACTCGGCCGCGCCGTCCTGCTCGACCCCCGCCTCAGCCCGCGACCTCCGCAAGACGCGGAGGAGGAGACGGGGGAGGAGGCGGAACCCATGCCCTGGGACTTCCCCACCCTGAGGAAGGTCCTGCCCCTGCACGACGCCTTCGTGAACATGGACCGCGCCGACTACGACCGCCTGGCGCCGGTGAGACTCCAAGAGCCGGAGATCACCCGGCTGCACGAGGAGAGCGTCCGGCGCCTCGACGGCGAGTTCGACCTGCTGACCGGCTACGCGCTGGAGACGGCGGCCAGGGGCGCCGCCCTCCTCCTCGGCCTGCCACCGGACCGGCACGAACACTTCGCCGACCTGTGCGCCCGGTCCGCGGGCCTGCTGGACGCGACGATGTGCCCGCCCCAGCTCGGGACCGCACGCACCCTCGCCACCGCGGTCTCGGAGATCCGGGACCTGTTCACCGGCGACGCGCTCCCCGTGGGGGTACTCACCGCGGCCGTCGGCGTCGAGATCACCGCGAACCTCGTCTGCAACGCCCTGGCAGTCCTGCTCGACCACCCCGAGCAGTGGAAGACGCTGTGCGCCGACCCCGGCCTCGCCCCCGCCGCGATCGAGGAGACACTGCGGTACGCGCCGCCGGTCCGGCTGCGAAACCTGTTCGCACAGGAGGACGTCGAACTCGCGGGACAGCGGGTCGAAGCCGGCCAGGAAGTGGTGATCGCGGTCGAGGCGGCCAACAGGGACCCGCGCGCACACGCCGCCCCCGACCGGTTCGACCTCGGCAGACGGCCCGCGCCGGTACTGTTCGAAGGACCGCAGATCGACCTCGTCGCCCCCATGGCGCGGCTCCAGGCAACCGCCGCCTTACGCGCCCTCGCCACCGAACTGCCCGAGATCCGCCGCACCGGCCCCGTACTCCGCCGCCTGCGGTCACCGGTGACGGGCGGCGTCCTGGAATTCCCGGTCTCCACCGCCGGCGGGGCGTGAGCGGCCCGGCCCGAGCCGGGTGTTACGCGCCCACGCCCCATCGGTGAGATCGCCGACCGGGGGAGTGGTCCATCATCGGATCCGGAGCGGCTTGCCGGTTATGAGGGTCTTCAGTGGTGTTGACCTGCCCATATTTGTCCGCATACGTCCGTCAAAGCGAATGTTTGTTCTGGCGGTGTGGGGGAGGGGCTGCCTGGGCGCTGGCTTCGTGGATGATGGCGGTCGCTGTCATTGCGTAGTTGGAGGAACGACGCTTGATGGAGTAGGTCGAATCAGACAAATCGCTTGAATGGGGCGGATTGTTTGAGGCGATCATGATCACGGAACGGGTTGAGTGAGACGTGAGATCCGGCCACATCTATGAAGCAGTCTTCACTGAGTAGGTCGCCCGAGATGGGCGGGATCTTGCCGCTTCTTGATCGTTTTGGGTGGTCTGGTGGCTTGTGGATCTTGTTCGGCGAAATGATCAAGTGGGGGTGATCGTGCGCGGAAAGGGGCTCCGGGCGCCATGGCGCACCCGAGAGAAAACCGCACCGCGCCTTCTCGCGACAAGAAGCACTCGACGGACAAAAAATTCGCACGGCCCATTGAACGGCCCACCGCACGGCCCTATCAGCACAAAATACCTTATACCAGACAGAAACCTCATTCTGTCTGGTATAAGGTATTGTGCCGACAGGGCCTGTTCGGCGCATCGTGCAGGTTTTTGCCCTCCGAGTGCTCCCCGCTACGGGAAGGCGGAGAACGGCGCACTTCCCTCCCGGGTGCGCCATGGCGCCCGGAGTCCCTTTCCATGCACGATCATCGCCACTTGATCATTTCGCCAAACAAGATCCACCTATGCGGACCGCACAGGACCGTCCCGAATCGGGCGACCTATTCAGTGAAGGCTGCTTCATGGATGCGGCGCTCGCGTGAACCGTTCCGCGATCATGATCGCCTCAAACGATCTGCCCCATTTAAGCGATTTGTCTGATTCGACCTACTCCATCAAGCGTCGTTCCTCCAACTACGCAATGACAGCGACCGCCATCATCCACGAAGCCAGCGCCCAGGCAGCCCCTCCCCCACACCGCCAGAACAAACATTCGCTTTGACGGACGTATGCGGACAAATATGGGCAGGTCAACACCACTGAAGACCCTCATAACCGGCAAGCCGCTCCGGATCCGATGATGGACCACTCCCCCGGTCGGCGAAGATGAGGTTGTGTGACCTGCGCAGGGTGGCGAACAGGTGGTCGCGGCGGCGATCGGGACGTGGTCGTCGCCCGCCAGGATGGAGGCGACGGCTGGCGCAGCAGGGCGGGAGCGGCCCTGCTCCTGCGAGGTCACGACCGCGACGACGCTCGTCCTGCGCGGAGTGCGCACCATCTGGTGACACGACCTGCCGATGGCACGGCCCTGCTGCACCCCGGTGTCTGGCTTACTGGGCGGCTGGCTACGACGGCTTGATCTGGCCCCGCCCGGGCTGGGGCAGGTGACGGAATCCTTATGTCGGCTTGAAGTGGCCCCGCCGGGCGGGTTGCGCGCGGGAGCCTCGTGATGCTGCGCGGCGTCAGGAGGGTCTGGTGGCGGTCACGAAGGCTGAGCTGTTCGAGCGCATCCGGCATGATTCGTGGCGGGAGGGGCTGTCGGTCCGGGCGCTGGTTCGCAGGTACGGGGTGCACCGGCGACTGGTGCGGGAGGCGCTGACGCATGCTGAGCCGACGCCGCGGAAGACGCCCGGAAAACCGCACATTCGAGCAGACCGGGGCAATCACTTCGCTCCTGGCAGGAACCGACGCTGTTTACCACCGAGGTCCGCGCCGCGTTCCGGTCATTGCGCTAGCGGGGGTGTCCCAGTCATTCACGGCACGGTTGACGGCCCGATCTGGTTGCTGTCAGCCTCCCGGTATGGGCATGGGCATGGGGGAACGCGTTCGCTACCAGACCTCCTTTACGGACTCGGCCCGCTGGGATGGGTTCGTGTTCCGTCCCGGCGACATTGTGATCAGCACCCCGGCGAAGTGCGGCACGACCTGGCTGCAGATGATCTGCGCCCTGGAGATCTTCAAAAGCGCGCCATTCGACCGGCCGCTCGACCAGATCTCGCCGTGGCTGGACGTCCTGCTGCGCCCGCTCACCGGAGTGCTGGCCGACCTCGAGGCACAGGCGCACCGGCGATTCATCAAGACCCATACGCCCCTCGACGGATTGCCCTTCGACGACCGGGTCACCTACCTCTGCGCAAGCCGGGACCCTCGGGATGTGGCCGTGTCCTTGGACAGCCATACCAGTAACACCGACCGGGCCGTGTCCCTCGCATTGCGGGAGGATGCCGTGGGTGCTGTGGTCCTTGACGAGCTGCTGGCCGCCGCTCCGTCCCTGCCGAGCGGGACCGCGCGCGAGCGTTTCTGGTCCTGGGTCAATCCGGCCGCGCCCGGAAAGGCCGTGTCCGACCTGGAGATCATGCTTCACCATCTGGACACGTTCTGGCAGGTGCGTGACCAGCCGAACATCGTGCTGCTGCGCTACGAGGACCTCCTTGATGACCTCGAAGGGCAGATGCGCTACATAGCCGCCCGGCTCGGGATCGCCATTGCCGAGACAGCCTGGCCGGACCTGGTCCAGGCCGCCACGTTCGCGGTCATGAAGGGCCGGGCCGGCGAGCTCGCGCCCGAAGCCAGCCACGACGGCTTCTATCACGACCGCAGCCAGTTTTTCCACAGCGGATCAACAGGCCAGTGGCGGCAGGTCCTCAGCGAGGAGGAGCTTCCCCGGTACGCCGCCCGAGTCGCCGAATGCGCGCCGGCGGACCTTGCCGCCTGGATCCATCGGCCCGCGCTGCCGACGGAAGGCAACCTCTAAGGGCGCGGTGCATGAGTGGAGACGCGCCGGAGCTGACCACGGAACTGGTGGTGGACGGCGTCGTGCCGTCGCAGCCGGTGATCTCGCCCGACGGGCGCTGGGTTGCCTACGTCGTCGCTCCGGCCGGCGCAAGACAGAGCGTCGAATGTGCGCGATATGGCTGGCCGCCGTTGACAGTAGCTCACCGCCGGCGAAGCTGACCGCCATCACCCTGACCGCCAGCCTCATCGACTAGGCCGAGCGCTTCCTGCCCGAACTCGTGACCAGCGCCGCTTCAACGGGCACACCTGGCACGACATCGCCCAGGCCCTGGCCACCAGCCCCGACGAGGCCCGCCTGCGATTCGACCCCGACTCCCCGGTTGCCGACGGCCGCTGGCCCTACGACACCTGAAACCTCGAAGGCGGGACGCCCTCCAGCCACGCCTCGGTCGGCCCGAGTGCGTCCAGGTCCTGCAGAAACAACAGGCAGCCCTTGAACTTGCCGAGCGACGCCGCCTGCGCCACGTCTTTCAACCCGTCGTACTCACTGCGCCGCGTCACCGGGTCGACCGCCAACAGCCTGCCCAACCGCGCCCGCGCTGCCCCGTCCACCCGGCCGGAGACCAGTGCGAAGAACCCGCGATTGACCTCGGTCCGGATCTTCTTCGTCAGCTCGTCCAGCGTCGTATAGCCAGGCAGCTCGCACTGGGCCTTCACCAGCTCGTCCAACGCCACATTGATCAGGTCTGCGGGGTTGTCCTTCGCCTGCGCCGCCTTGCGGATCGCCTTGGCTGCCACCTCCCGCACCCCGACTGCGTCGTAGACCACCCGGAGCCGTTTCCGAACGAAACTACGGTGCCGCTTGGCCGACCGCTCCGCCGCCTCCGACAAAACCACCTGCTCTGGTAGACCCACGACCCCGCGGACGTGCTCGGCCACCACGACCGGCACGTCAGCCAACTTCGGGAAATAACCGAGCTTCTGATAGGCCTTCAACCACACCAGCAGCGCCAGCAGATGCTGATCATCTTTCGTCTGGCCGCGCGCCCACTCGGCCTCGACGGCAGATGGCGTGAACATCTCCGCCAGCTCCCGCGCCGACACCGCCCGCGCGAACCTCGGGTAGGCCGTCCGGTCGATAGATGCCACGCAGACCCCCGGAAACCGCCACCAACCAGCGCGAACTCAGCAAGCCTAACGACCGATGATCAACTACGTCGGGCCGTCGGCGGTTCCAGCCCGCGAACGTGCCGACGGAGGCGGTCGGGGGCCTCCTCGTGTCGCCGGAGACGTCGGGCGACCGGGTCAGAGGTCCAGGCCGGAGCCGCCGAACCGGTCCCGCAGGAACCTGCCCTGGTCGCGCAGGGCCTGCTCGTCGCCCCGGTAGACCGACTCGGCCACCTTGCGCAGCTGGGTGTCCAGCAGGTCGAGCTGGGCGAGCAGTTCCTCGTGCGCGCTGCGCTCCCGCTCGCCGCGCCGCGTGAGCGCGCGGGAGCGGGGCAGGTTCGCGTACGCCTCCAGGCTGGACGGCAGGTAGTCCCTGATCGTCTGCGACACGATGTGCAGGTGATCGGGCGAGGAGGTGAGCGTGTCCGCCCGCCGGAGGATGTCGCGCAGCACCTCGGCGAGCGCGCCGACCCTCGTCGTCACGTCGTCGGGGAAGCGGTTCTGGCCGACCTTGGCCAGCAGGGTGTCCAGGTCGGCACCCAGCTGCCGGGACTCCACCTGCGCGTGCGAGATCGTGAGCCTCACCCGGTCCGCCGGGGCCAGCAGCGCCCCGACGCCGTACAGCCCGGCGACCACGACGGGCCAGAACGTCCCGGCGACGCCGAGGAAGACCAGGACCACCCCGGTGAGGGCCAGGGCGCATCCGGCGATGTTCCTGGTCGACCCGGCGTAGGCGAGGATCCGCCCTCCCGGGCTACTGGTAGCCACGGATCTCCTTGAAGGCCGTGGCCAGCGATCCCTGTCTGGCGTCGAAGGTCGCTCCGCCGGTGAGCTCGGCGATACGTCTCATCTCGTCGACGTCGCTGTCGCCGAAGAGCACGACGAACGTCCGGAACTTCACCGGCAGTGACGCGTAGTAGGCGGCGAAGTCGTCGTAGGAGCCGCCGTCGGTGTTCTCGCCGTCCGTCATCAGCACGATGGAGGTGAAGTCCTCCGACGGCGAGGACCGCACCTGCTCGTAGGCGGCCCGCAGGCTGTCGAAGATCGCGGTACCGCCGTTGACCTGTAGTCCTTCGCTGTAGGAGCGGATCTGCTGGAGTACCGGTTCGGCGTCGCGGTCGGGCAGGGTGAAGGTCCGCGGGGTGCCGGGGCCGGTGTTGAACGGGATCATCGTGACCGTCTCGCGGTCGCGGAAGCGTGAGAACGATCCGCTGGCGGAGGTGTCGGCGCCGGACAGGGCGGTCAGCGCCTGCTTGAGCGCGCCGATCCGCTCCCCTTTCATCGAGCCGGAGGTGTCCAGCACGAACAGGGTCCGCGACGGCCTGCGGACCTGGTTGAGGTAGACGCCGATCAGCTTGTCGGCCGCGCCGCGCCGGTTGGGGAAGGGCAGCTCCACCAGCGACGCGGTCCCGAAACGCGGCTCCGGCCTGACCTCGGGGACGATGGGCCTGCGGTGGGTGGTGGTCATGATCTCCCGCTGGATCTCCGGCGTGCGCAGCCAGGTGGCGAGCTTGCCGTACAGCTCCTTCTTCTGCGGGGGCGCGGAGCTCAGGAGCGTGAGGGGGTAGTCGGCCGTCACCACCCCGTCGCCCGGGTAGACCAGTGTGAGTGGTTCGGAGAGCTTTCCGGAGGCGTTGAGGCCGAGCAGCACGGACTCGTAGTTCACGAGCCCGTCCACCGTGCCCTCCTTGGTGTACGCGTCCGCGAGCCAGCCGGAGGAGCCGGAGGTGAGCGTCTGCGCGGAGAAGAACTCCTTCAGTCTGGGGGTCGCCGCGGTGATCTGGGCCTCCTCCAGGGCCTCGCCGGCGTCGGAGAGCGCCGCCGTCACGCCGACCAGCGCCGAGAATCCGGAGTTGGACGCGGCGGGACTGGTCATGCCGAAGGTGAACCTTTCGGCCCTCGCGGCCGAGGCGATGTCGTTCCAGGTCACGGTCTTGCCGTCCCAGCCGAGCTCGCGGGCCTTGGACGCCTTCAGCCCGAGCAGCACGGGCGAGACCATGACCTTGGTCTGGGTCGAGAGCCGCGCGGCCGCCCCGTCGATCAGCGACAGGTAGCGGTTGGAGGAGAACCAGGTCGCGTCGTGGCGCCCGTCCGCGCCGCCGCTCGCCACCTGGTCGGCCCCGTCGAGCGTTCCGGCGTACGACAGCGCGACCCGCACGCCGACGGCGTCCTCGGCCCGCCTGAGCAGCGGTTCCAGGTCGCCGACCTCACTTCCGGCGAGGACGCGGAGCACGTCGGGGCCGTCGGCGGGAGTGTCGGGGGTGTCGGGCGTGTCGGCTCCGCCGCACGCGGCCGACGCCACCAGCAGGACCATCGGGATCAGCACGGCGAGCACCCACCTCACCCGGCGGCCACCCGCCCGCACGCCGAGCGCCGGCCCAGTCGAGCGTGAACCGAGTGGCACGCCGGATGCCGACCAGGCCGGGCGGGAGTCCGGTGACGCACCGGGCGCCGGGCCGTTCATCGCGGGAGTTCCTGCTCGTCGCCGCGCCGGGAGCGCTCCAGGTACGTGCGCGCGTGGTCCAGCTCGACGGTCAGGCTGTCCACGGTGATCGCCATGTTCTCCACGGCCTTGGCCTTGAACGTGTCGATCATGTCCATGGTGGCGTAGATGTTGTCGAACGCCTTGCGCAGCGCGTCCATGTCGACCGTGGTCGAGGTCGCCTGGGTCTGGATGTCGGCGGCCTGTGTGCGCAGCATCTCGCTGGTCGCCACGATCAGGTCGGAGGTGGTGGCGTTCAGTGCGGTGATCTGGTCGAGCACGAGTTTCTGGTTGGCGAGGGCTTGGGCCACGGTCACGGCCGTGCGCAGCGCCGCGACCGTCGTCGTGGTCGCCCGGTCCACGCCCTTGATCAGTTCGAGGTTGTTTTTGCGGATCAGGTCCAGTGCGAGATACCCCTGGGCGGACACCGCGAGCTGGGTGAGCAGGTCCTGGTGTTTTTGGCGGATGCCGAACAGCGCATCCGAGCGCAGCGTGGTGGCCTTCTCCGGTTCGGCCGCCTCGACGTACATGATCTTCTCTTCCACCGCGGCGTCGAGGGCGGCGGCGAGCAGCGCGTACTCCTGCAGGCGCTTCATCGACTCCCACAGGTTGGTCTTCTCGCCCTCGATGGCCGCGTTGTCCTTGCGCAGCTCGTCCTGCCCGGACTTCAGGGCGCGGATGATGTCGTCGAGGTGTTTCTGCGCCGACTGGTACTTCGCGAAGTAGTCGCGCAGCCGGTCGCCGAACGGGATCAGTCCCAGCAGCTTCTTGGCCGGGCCGGAGGTCTGCTTGGGATCGAGGTCGACGATCGTGCGGCGCAGCGCGACCAGCTGCCCTGCGACCGCCGCCTGTGCGTCCCGGCCCTCGCCCTTGACGGACGCCAGGGCGGCCACCGGGCGCCTCAGCATGCGGTTGGCCACCTGGGAGGAGGCCCGGATCTCCGCGTCGCCCATGGAGGTGATGTCGTGTACCTTGCGGGTGAATTCCGGCGACCTGGGGTCCAGGCCGCCCAGTTCCTCGGCGAAGTCGCCGGCCTTCTGCGCCAGTTCCGCGTCTCGCCCCTCCGGGACCGGCAGCATGGTGGCGGCCTTGTCCGTGGGCACTTTGGCCACGGGTTCGGGCGGGCTGAGCACGAGATCGCTCACGGTGGTCTCTCCTCGAAGCGCTGGGAAGGTGAGGTCAGGGAGTGGGTGAAGGGACCGCTCCGGAGCGGTAGAGCGTCTCGACCGCGGAGATCATGTTCTCCAGCCGGTCGTGGTCGGGGGGCTCCACCACGTCGACCAGGCCGGGTGGCAGCGGAGCCCCCACCTTCGCCACGAGGTCGTCGAACGCCCGGGGGGCGGCGGTGCGGAAGCCGTACAGGGCCGCGAGGCGCCCGAGTTCCGGGTCCTGCTGCAGGAGCCGGCCGACTTCGGTGCCCTGTGCGCTCAGCGGGATGAGCGTGTGTTTGCTCAGGACCGTGGGAGAGGGGTAGAGCAGTCGCATGTCGGGGCGGATCGAGCCGTCCCCGGCGAACAGGCGCGAGGCGTACTGCGCCTCGTAGATCACGACCATGGGCGTCTTTCCCATCCCCAGGGACAGGTAGTCCTCGAACGGCGCCTCGGTGGAGGTCTCGGAGTAGCCCTGGTCGAGGAAGAGGGGGGCGACGGCCTGGGCGACCCTAGCCCCCCGCTCGTCGGAGGTGACCACGTCGTCGCCGTTGGCCACGTAACCGGCGATCGCCAGGTACATCGCCGCGGAGTTGGAGGTGCGGATGTCGGTGGTGGTGAGCAGCACACGCTTGCGCGCCGGGTAAGCGGTATTATCCGGCAATTTATCCCATCGAGTACCTTTCGCCACCAAACCTAGATATTTCTGAATATCGAGCACCTGGTAACCCTGACCGGAGTCCCGTACGACGCCCGCCTTGGTGAGCACGTCCACGATCGGGGTGAAAGTGGCGATCGCCATGGGCGAGGAGAACGGCGCGAACGTGCGGGCGACGCCCCGGTCACGCCTGATCTTCTCGGCCGCCGGAGCGCTGGAGGGGAACGCGAAGCCGTACTTCCCCAGCTCCACCGAGGTCGCGATCTGGCGCGACCCGGCGGTGTCGACCTCCACCCGGAGGCCGTGCGCGGTGAAGGCCGCCCGCACTCTCGGATCGTCGAAGAACGGCTTCTTCTCCGATCCGATCACCCCCCGGACCAGGGTGAGCTCACGCGTCTCCGCGCCGCCGTCACGGTTGCCCACCACGATCGCCGCCACCACGGCGGCGCCGAGGAGCAGTGCCAGCCCGACGCCGATCCAACGTTTCATGTGATTCCTCGAAAGCTTGCTCCGTATCGCTATGAAATAGCGGTTGTCATTGAATTATGTGATTGACGACGACGGTGCGGGACGAGGCACTCACAACGTATTGACAATTCACTTTCCGTTCACCGATGCGCCGCTCAGAGGGCGGTCGCCCTCCTGCCCGGGCCTATGGTGGCGATCATGAGTCTGTATTCCTCCGAGGAGGAGGTGCCCGTCCTGACTCCGAAGATCGAGCGCAAAGAGGCGTTCGATCTCGCCGGCTACGTTCGGCGGGCCAGGAGCGGCCCCTGCTTCGTCTGCGCCATCCTGGCGGGCGCCCCCGGTTACGACTTCGAACAGGTCGTCTTCGAGGACGAGCACCACATCGCCTTCCTGGACCGCTACCCCACGCTGCCCGGCAAGGTCTTGGTGGCTCCCAAGGCACACGTCGAGCACGTGGTCCGCGACCTCGAGGAGGAGGCGTATCTGCGGTTGATGCGGACGGTCCGCCGGATCGCTGTGGCTGTTGAGGCGGTCGTTCCCTCTGAGCGCACCTATCTGCTTTCGCTGGGCAGTCAGCAGGGCAACACCCACCTTCACTGGCACATCGCCCCGCTGCCGCCCGGAACTCCCTACCCGAAGCAGCAGTTCCACGCCCTGATGACCGAGAACGGGGTGATCCCCTGGTCGGCGCAGCAGGCCTTCGACCTCGCCGAACGTCTTCGCGCGGCCTTGGCCGGGGCCGGCGGAGACGAGTGACCTTCACCGGGCGCCGGCCCGTACCGCCCCGGCGGCCGCGAGCGTTTGCGGGGCGCGGTGGGGCGCGGCCGTATGGACGTTTGTCGGGGTCGCTTCGCGGAGCGACCCCGACTTCGGCCGGCCTCTCCCCCGCTCCCGGGGAAAATATTTGTTGTTTGTCGGATTTTTGGCGCTTAGTTGGGCGGGTTAGCGCGGATCCTGTTCGTGAGACAGGCGGACGTGGCGGCCCTGCCAGTGTGAGCGCAACCAGCGGTCGTGGCTGGCGATCACGATCGCGCCCGGGCCTTCGGCGCCCAGCATCTCCTCCAGCTCGTCGCAGAGGCGGGGTGAGAGGTGGTTGGTGGGCTCGTCGAGCAAAAGCAGCTCGGGAGGGTCGGCCACCAGCAGTGCCAGCGCGAGCCGGCGGCGCTGGCCGACCGACAGCTCCCCCACCCGCAGGTTCATGTCGCGCGCGCCGATCAGGCCGAGCGAGCGCAGCGGTACGGCCTCGGCGCGTTCGGTGCCGAGCGCCAGCCGGTAGGTCTGTTCCACCGTGTGGCCGGGTCGTTCGAAGGTGGTGTCCTGGGGCAGCAGTCCGATGGTGAGTCCGTGCCTTCGCCGTATCCGTCCTCGCGCGTTCAGCCGTCCGGCCAGTACCGCCAGGAGTGTGGACTTTCCCGCTCCGTTGGGGCCGGTGAGCAGCAGCCGCTCCCCCGGTGCCATGTCGAGCCGGTCGATCGAGAGCCGTCCGGGCACCCGTACCTCGCGCAGGGACAGCAGGGTCTGGTCGCCGGGGTCGCGGGAGTCGGGGTCGCGGGAGGGGGTGGCGCAGGGTTTCGCGGGGTCGGCGGCGCCGATGGGGGCGGGCGGGGTCCGGGGGCGAAAGCGCAGCGGTGGCGGCGGGGCGGGGAGCTGGTCGCGTTCCAGTTCGGCGAGCCTGCGGGCGGCGTCGCGCACTCGTCGCGAGATCTGTTTCTGTACGCGTCCGGCGGCGTGTCCGTATCCCATTTTCTCGTTGTCGCGTTTCAGCCCGTCCGTCGGTGTCCGGCGGGCCGTCACCGCGACGGCGCGGCGCAGTTCGTCGAGTTCTTCCTGCTCTTCGCTGTGGCGTCGTTGCCAGCGTTGGCGTTGTGCGTGTTTTTCCGCCAGGTAGGCGCTGTATCCGCCTCCGTAGCGGACGGGGCCGTTCACCGCCGGGTCGAGGTCGATCAGGTCTGTGCAGACCGCGTCCAGGAAGGCCCGGTCGTGGCTCGCGACGATCACGACTCCTGTCATGTGGCGGAGTTGTTCTTGGACGAACGTCGCGGCGGTGTCGTCGAGGTGGTTGGTGGGCTCGTCCAGCAGTAGTGCGGCGGGCCGTCTGGTCAGTAGCGCGGCCAGGGCGAGCCGTCCGCGCTGGCCGCCTGACAGCGAGGTGAGGGTGCGTTCGTGGGGGAGGTCGCCGAGGCCGAAGCGGTCGAGGATGATTTTCGCGCGGCGGTCGGCGTCCCAGGACTCGTGTCGTTGTGCCTGGTCGAGTCTGGCGCCGTAGGCGGTGAGCAGGGTGGTGTCGTGGGGGGCGTCGGTGAGCGCTTTGGTGAGGCGGTCGAGTTCGGCGAGGTCGGTGCGGGCCTGGTGGAGGGCCTCGTCGAGGACGTCGGTGATCGTGGCCTGCGGGTCGAACGGCATTTCCTGGTGCAGGAAGCCGAGGTCGGCGGGCCGGGTGACGGTGCCGGAGTCGGGGGTGTCGGTTCCGGCCAGTAGTCGTAGCAGGGTGGATTTGCCGGCGCCGTTCTCGCCGATCAGTCCGATTCGGTGGCCGGGGGCGGCGGTGAGGGAGACGCCGTCGAGCACGCGCCGGGTGCCGAGGGTTCGTACGAGGTCGTGGGCGAGCAGTGCGTCACTCATCGGCGGGCCTGCCGGTCTTCGCCGGCCGCTCGCCGGTCGGCGGGGTCGTGTCGTGGGGGCCGGGGTTCTTCGCCGATCAGGTGTGGCGGGGCGGGGGCGGTGAGGCCCGTGTGGTCGCCGCCGGGGGTGAGGGCGGGTGTGTCGTGGGGCCGGGGGGCGGGGCGAGAGAAGGGCGGGCTGGAGCGGGTGGTGAATGTGTCGGACATGCGGGAGACCTCGTGCGTACGTGGTCCGGGCGTGCCGGAGCCGCCCGGCGTCGGGACAGGGGTTCAGGGAATGACGACCTGGCCACGTCGGCGGCGGTCATGTGCGCCTGCCGGGGCTGATCGGTCTCCGGTATCACCCGGAGATGTCGTCGTCGCCTGCCATGTCTGGTCTCCTCGTTGTCGATCCCGGGCATTTTACATCGTCGCGGCCGTCCGCCGGCGGGGCCGGTCCTGTGCGGGGGTGCGTTTTGGTCGTGGGGTCGGCGGTCATGGACGCCGGTGCCCGCGAGCTGGGCGCCGCTGCGCTCGGCGCCCTCGATGATGGCCAGTGCCAGCGGCCGGATTCGACCGCGAGCTCGGCGGCTCGCAGCGATCTGGCCGCTTTGCGTTGCCGTCCCTCACTGAGCCGGGCCGCCTGGTGCAGCGCCGTGATCGCGGCGACGGTCCCGCCCCGGTTCCGGGCCAGGCCGCCCGCCGAGACGCTCGCCGTAAAATACGGGGATAAGTCCAGTTCAGGGGGTGTTATGCGCTCGTTGACCCGCAAGGGAGCCGCGACGCGGCAGCGCGTTCTCGAGGGGGCGGCCGCGCACATCCGCGAGTACGGTGTGGCCGCCACGACCCTCGACGACGTGCTGGCCGTGACGGCGACGAGCAAGAGCCAGCTGTTTCACTACTTTCCCGGCGGGCGGGAGGAGTTGCTGCTGGCCGTGGCCCGTTTCGAGGCCGACCGCGTGCTGGAGGACCAGCGGCCCCAGCTCGGCGATCTCACCTCCTGGCCCGGCTGGCGGCTGTGGCGCGACAAGGTCGTCGAGCGCTACCGCAACCAGGGTCCCCGGTGCCCGCTCGGCTCCGTCGTGGCGCAGCTGGACGGCGGCACGCCCGGTGCCCAGGCCGTGGTCACCGAGCTGATGCGCCGCTGGCAGGCCGAGATCGCCGCCGGCGTGCGGCACATGCAGGAGGCCGGGGAGATCGACCCGGGCCTGGACCCCGACCGGGCGGCGGCCGCCCTGCTCGCCGGCATCCAGGGGGGCGTTCTGATCCACATGTCCACCGGTCAGACGGCCCATCTGGAGGCCGCCCTGGACATGGGCATCGCCTACCTTCGCACCGCCAGGCCCCCGTCGCCATAGCGGGCGGGAGGCGTTTGTGAGCGAGGGCCGGGGGTGACGGGCTTGAAGTGGTGCGCCCCCGTGTACTCGCTCACCCGCTTGCCGATCTCCGCCCCCTGCGCATCGGCCGAGCGGGTGTGAATACCACCCCACACCCGGGCCTCGATGACCTCGGCGAGCGCCTGCGAGAAGCTGTGGTAGTACCTGGTGGCGCCCGCTTGGGGACTGAACGCGCTGAAGGACAGGTCGTCCCGGCCGAAGAAGTGTGTCAGTGACGACATGCTCGCCCCGGTGGAACAGGTGTGCCCGGAGGTGAAGTCGGGATGCGGCGGCGTGTCGAGCAGGGGCTCCCAGCCGGAATCGGGCTTTGTGTCCGGATTTCCGTCGGTGCCGGCCTCCCGGATCGCGGTGATCGGCCGCCAGAAGTGCCAGGCCGCCTTCTCGCTGTTGCAGGCGATCGTGGCATCGGCCTTGGACAGATTCACCATCGCGTACATCCGCGCCGTCTGGAGCGTGCTGAGCCGTTGCGTCGTCGCGAGCTGGCGCTTGATCTCCCAGTCGCCGCCCCCATTGCGGTCGTGCCACCAGATCGCGGCCTGCGTCTGGTCTTCGGTCCTGACCGTGCTGGTCTTCGAGCCGATCTCCTTGACCTCGTTGATGTCCTCGGCATAGCGCTTGCTGGTGAGCGCCGGCGGGCCGGAGGTGCGGAACATGGACCCGCTGGGGATGAGGAACGGCTTGAGGTGAGCCATCCAGGCGCCGCTCGAGGCGAAGGCGGGAGGCGTCGGCCGCCATTGACCGGGCTTGGTGCCCACGGCCCAGGTCTGGTCGCCGTAGGCCCCGTCGTTCTTCCGCGCCGCGATCATCGCCGAGGCGGCCTGATCGCCGACCGCGATGCCACGCTGCTTGGGGCCGCCGGCCGGAATCCCGGCCAGCGCCTCGTCGTACTGCGTCGTCAGCCTCTCCCGCTGATCGGGGAACAGCGCGCTCAGCACCCGGTAGGCGGCGCTCGCCACGGCCGCGTCCATCGACGTGGCCCCCTTGACGCGAGGCGCGGTCAGATACGGCTGGTACGGAGTGCCCGCGATCGCGTTCACCGCGTCGTAGATGGCCCCGTGCACCATTGCAGCGCTACGGGACTGCTCCGGCGGCTGCTGCTGGGCGATGTCCCACATGGCGATCTGGGCGTTCCTGTCCCAGACGACGACGGCGTTGGCCCGCGGCGCCCCGTCCGACGCGTACGCGACCGGCGAACCCAAGCAGATCGGCGCCCCGGCAACGATTCCCGCGATGGCCACCCGGACGGCTTTCCGACGTGAGCCAGCGGTCATCCTTGCATCGCCTGAGTAGGACATACGAGCAAAATACTACGCCGGTTTCACCCGTCCCAGCAGCTCAACGACCGAATAATCGGTAAGGAGCAGGCCTAAAGCGATCTTCTCTCTTGCCCCCGGTGACGCCGACCCGAGCATCGGGCCCGAAGGGGGCCGGCGATGGAGCAGAGACGATGTGGGCGCGGCTGATGCGGCGCCCGGCCTGGCCGTGCGGGTAACCCTTAACCGATCACGGGAGGTGTCGCGCGGGCCGCTGTCGGGTGCGGGCTGCCCAGAACGTACAGGCCCTGCGGCCCGGCGGCGCACAGCGTGCCGGCGGCGTCCGCGAGCCAGGCCAGGGCGGTGATCCGTTCGGCGGTCTGGAAGGTGACCTCGTCGGATCCGTTCCACAGCTTGACGGTGCCGTCGTGTCCGCCGGTGGCCAGCCAGGCGCCGTCCGGGGAGAACGCCACCGCACCCACCCGGCCCCGGTGCGAGGAGAGACGGGCCTGCTCGTGGCCGTCCGGATCCCAGAGGCGCACGGTGCCGTCCGGCTCTCCGGTGGCCAAACGGTTGCCGTCAGGTGAGATCCCGATCTTGATCGGCTCCCAGTGCGGATCGCCGCCGAAGCTGCCGCGCCGCCCGCCTGCCGAGTCCCACACCACGACGTGGCGGCCGCCCCCGGCGGCCAGCCAGCTGCCGTCCGGCGAGATGATCACTGCGTTGACTTTCCAGAGGGGAGAACAGTCGAGGTCGAAGCGGAACGTGCCGTCGGCGTCCCAGATCCGGATCCGGTTGCGGGTCGCCGCGGCGAACCAGGTTCCGTCCGGGGAGACGGCGAGGGCGAAGATCGACTCTTTCGCGTCGTGGATCTTGAGGGTGCGGCGCAGATCGCCCTCGCGGTCCCACAACCGGACCTTGCCGGGGCCGCCGGCGGTGACGAGCCACGATCCGTCCGGAGCGATGGCGGGGGCCGACGAACTGTTCGACCCGCTCAGCCGGGCGAGCGGCTCGCCGTGAGCGTGCCAGAGCCGGACGTCCTCGTAGACGGCCGCCGTGGCGAACCAGGTACCGTCCGGGGAGACGGCGATCGCGGACACACCCCTGGACAGGGTGTCCACCTCGGCACGCCGGTGGCCGTCGGCGTCCCAGACACATACGCGGCCCCTGCCGTCACCGACGACGAACCACATACCGTTCGGGGCGGCGGCCAGGGCGGTCACCCGCCCGGTCTCACCCGGAGTCTCGACGGGCGGCTCAGGGGCGGTGTCCCATATCCTGGCAGCGCTGTTCTCACTGCTCGCGCCGGCGAGCCAGGTGCCGTCGGAAGCGATCGCGATCCCGCTCACCCAACCGGTGTGGCCGCCCAGCGTTCCTCGTGGCCTGCCGTCGCTCTGCCACAGGCGCACTGTGCCGGTCGCGTCGCCGCTGGCCAGCCATGCGCCGTCCGGGGCGATGGCCAGGGCGGTGACCGCGGCGTCATGGCCATCGATGACGCCGCGCACGCGCCCGTCGCGGTTCTGCATGTGGATCTGGCCGGCGTCGCTGCCGGCCGCGAGCCAGGAGCCGTCCGGGGAGATCGCCAGACAGCGGCATCCCGAGGTGAGGGCGAAAGCGTCGGGCAAGGCGGTGAAGTGCGAGTCCAGGACGTGGACGGCGCCGCGATCGTCACCCATGGCCAGCCAGGAGCCGTCCGGGGAGATCGCCAACGTCGTCACCTCGCCGTCGCCGGGATGCAGGAGGGCGATCGGGATGGCGCCGGGATCCAGGATCGTCACACGGGATCCGCGGACGCAGGCGAGCCAGTTGCCGTCCGGTGAGATGGCCAGCGCCGAGATCCAACCGATGGCGGCGTTGCTGTCGTACGTGGCCAGCAGGCGGCCCTGCCTGTTCCAGATGCGGACAGCGGCGCCGTGGTCGCCGGTGGCCAGCCAACCGCTGTCGGGGGCGATGGCGATCGCCGTCACCATGTCATGGTGACCTTCGAGGAAGGCGATGCGCTCTCCTTCGGGCGTCCACAGCCGGGCGGCGCCGACGGTGTGCTCCATGCTGATCGCATCGAAGCCGTTGCCGTCGCCGGTGACCAGGAAGGTGCCGTCGGGGGCGATGGCCAGCGCGCTGACTCCCCCTTGATGTCCGTCGAGAGTGGTCTGCAGGTCACCGTCGCTGTTCCACAGGCGCACGACGCCGACGGCGTCGCTGTAGTTGGCATTGGACTTCGGACCGCTGCTCTCACCGGTGGCCAGCCAACTGCCGTCGGGGGCGATCGCCAGCGCGGCCACGCCCTTGGGGTGGCCGGGAAGCAGGCGGCGCAGGTTCGCCGAGTCGCCCTCGGGAAGCGGCCAGCGGGCGGGCAGGAAGGGGATCCCGGCCTGTTCGGCGTACGAGGCGACCGACGATTGCCGACCGGGGATGGCGCTGAGCCGGGTCAGCAGGTCGCAGGAGGAGGCCAGCAGGTGCCCGAACCCGGAGAGCGTGCCGGCGATCCGCCGGGCCGTCGGCGAGGACGCGTGAGCGAGGTCGGCCGCCGCGGCGGCCGACCCGGATCGAGCGGTGCGCGGAACCAGCCAGCGGACGTCGCAGACGAGGTCGTTCACTTCGTCGTGCAAGCCGGCCTCTTTGAGGTGGAAGGCCAGGTTGTCCCACAGGTAGGGCTCGTCAGGCGGCAGGTTCCACCAACCGCCGGGAGCGTGCGCTCTGGCGCGGGTGATCAACCGGCGGCCGGCCATGATGAGGGCCGTCGACCCCGTTGCCGAGCGCAGATAGCCGCGGATGACGTCGTGCAGGGTGACCACAGCCGTCGAGTCGGCCCAGTGCAGCGTGAGCAGGGCGAGCTCGTGCAGCTTCTCGCACTGGCGCTCCGCTTCGGGCGTGGGGCATCCCCACAGCAGGGCGACAGTGTCGATCGGCACGTCGGTGTCCTCGGGCAGGACGCCGAGCTCGCCGAACCTGGCCTGCTCCTCGCCGGTGAGCAAGTCCAGGCTGTAGTCGACGGTCGCGCTCACCGCCTGCGCGCGCTCGTCGTTCACGGTGAGGTCGAAGGTGGCCGGTCCGTTCGCCCGCAGCCGCTGTAGCGCCCCCTCAGCGGCCGTGTCCACGGCGGCGCCGCCGGCCCGCTGTTTGCGCAGGCGGGCGTTGACGATCGCCAACAGCAGCGGCCAGCGGCCGGTGGCGCGCAGCAGATCCCGTGCGAGATCGGCCCGCATGTCCGGCAGGTGACGGGTGAGCAGGTGGGTGGCCGCCTGCGGGGACATCTCATCGACCTCGATCGTGGTGCCCCGCACGATGGACGGACGCCGAGTGGTGACCAGGAGCTGAGCATGGGCGGCCGCGAGCAGGAACGGACCGAGCTGGGCGGCGTTCCACACGTCGTCGATTACCAGTAGTACCGGCTTGCGACCGTCAAGGACCTCGGCCAGCCGGTGGCCGGCCTGCTCGGGATCGCCGAACTCGGGGCGTTCCCCGTCGAGGTGGGCCACGACGTCGTTGATGAGGGAGGCGAGTTCCGCGCCGGTCCGGTCGCGGCCGAGCGTCACCCAGACGATGCCGCCCTTGAACCGCCGGCGGGCCTCCCGGCGATGGCAGATCTCGGTGGCGAGCGAGGTCTTGCCGAAGCCGCCCAGGCCAACGATGCCCGTAGCCAGCCCGGCGTGCAGCGCAGCTGTGATCATGGCGAGTTCCGGCCGGTCGACCCACTCTGGATCCCGCGGCGGCACGCGGAACGACGGCACCCGAGCCCAGCGCTCGGACAACGTGGGTAACAGCAGGGTGAGGGCGACAACGAGCAGAACGGCACCGGCGAGACCGGCGATCCAGGCGGGCCGATTGCCGGTGACATTGTCGGGAAGGTAGTCGCTGACGACATTGACCGGCAGGCCGATCACGATGCCCAGCACCACGAGTGAGGTCGTCACCAAGGCCGGTGCGAGCGTCCTGCGGCGAGCCATGGATCACCTCGCGCTCACTTTAACGCCTGGATGACCCGTGCGAGGACCGGATGAGGCCATGACGATCGCTGGCGGTGGTTCGCCGGGAGCGCGCTTGCCTTACATGGCTGATGTCTTCTCTTGGGAAATTTCCTCATCGCTGCCGGGACCCCGGGATCCGGCGGACGCCGGCTCGGCCCGCGATCAGGTGAGGGCCCCGGGGCGAGGACCCCTCGCCGCCGCGGTTCGCGCCGGGCGGGGCCGGTGGGGTGGCCGGGCCGTGGCGTCCCGGCCCCCACATTTTGGACTTGACAGTCCATTTTTTCGTCCGCAAGCTGATGAATGGACCGCACGGTTCAGAAAGGACGTGGCTCCGGCTGCCGCCCCGGACCGCCCGGGCGGGTGTCGCGGCCGCGCGGGCTCACCCGTCCTTCGCCATCCGATTCCCGCCGGGAGACACCCGGGCCCCGGCCGCTCGCGGGAACCGGGACGGACCAGTCCCCCGGGCTCTGCCCACGAACGGAAGTGACACCCTCATGTCTTTGGATCACTACTACCTGCTCGGACGTTCCGGACTGCGCGTCAGCCGGCTGGCCCTGGGCACGATGAACTTCGGCACCGGCGGTTTCCACGCCGCGTACGGCAGGACCGAGCAGGAGTCCGGCGCCATCTTCCACCGCTACCTCGAAGCGGGCGGCAACTTCGTCGACACCGCGGACTTCTACACCGCGGGCGAGAGCGAGACCATCCTCGGCAACCTCATCGCCGCCGCAAAGGTGCGCGACAGGGTGGTGCTCACCACCAAGTTCACCAACAGCGTCGACCCCAAGGACCCGAACGCGGGGGGCAACGGCCGCAAGCACATGATCAGAGCGGTCGAGGCGTCGCTGCGCCGCCTGCGCACCGACTACGTCGACCTGTTCATGCTGCACACCTGGGACCGGATCACTCCCGTCGAGGAGGTCATGCGCACCCTCGACGACCTCACCAGGGCCGGAAAGATCCGCTACGCGGGGCTGTCGGACGTGCCGAGCTGGTACGCGGCGCGGGCCCAGACCTACGCCGAGGCCCATTCCCTGGAGCCGGTGATCAGCCTGCAGCTGCCCTACTCCCTCATCGACCGGGCGATCGAGACCGAGCACGTGCCGATGGGGCAGAGCCTGGGACTCGGCATCACCGCGTGGAGCCCGCTGGGCGGCGGCTTCCTCACCGGCAAGTACCGCTCCACCGACCAGGGCCTGACCGGGGAGGGCCGGCTCACCGGCGCGGGCTCGCCCGGCCGGCAGCGGACCGAGCGGGACTGGCGGCTGCTGGCCACGCTCGAGAACGTCGCCGACAAGCTCGGGCTGACGATGGCCCAGGTCGCGCTCAACTGGGTCGCCACCCAGCCCGGGGTCGCCGCGGCCATCGTCGGGGCGAGCAACACCGGCCAGCTCGACACCACCTTGACCGCGCTCGACGTCGAACTGCCGGCCGAGCTGCGCGCCCAGCTCGACGAGGCCGGCTCCGTGCCCCCCGCGTCGGTCTACCAGATGTTCACCCCCGCCTATCAGAGCTGGCTGGTCAACCCCGGCCTCAAGGTCGGCGACAAGCCCGCCGAGTACGCCCCGGTCGTACGGAACTGGACGCCCGAGGCCGGCGGCTGAGAACCGTCGCCCGCCACGGCGATCCCCCTTCATCCCCCGGGCGCGGGCCCGCGCCCGGGGGATGAAGGGGGTGGATGCCCGCGTGGGACGGGCGGGCCCGTCCCACGCGGCGCCACGGCGGCGAGCGGTCAGTCCGCCACGGTCAAGACCGTGCCCGCGCCGACCGTGAGCCCGCCCTCGCGGATCGCGAAGCCCAGGCCCGGCTCGGCCGCCACCGCCCTGCCCAGCTCCACCGACACCTCCACGGTGTCGCCGGGCCGGGCCGGCGAGGGCAGCGTCAGCTCACCCGGCACGTCGGTGGTGCGCAGGTAGAACTGCGGCCGGTACCCGGAGGCGATCGGCCGGCGCCGCCCGCCCTCCTCGGCCGTCAGGAGGTACAGCCGGGCGGTGAAGGACCGGCGGGCGCGCTGGCTGCGCGGGGCCGCCAGCACCATTCCGCGCCGCACCTGCTCGCGCCGGACGCCGCGCAGCAGCACGGCGGCGTTGTCGCCCGCCTCGCCCCGCTCCATCGTCTTGCCGAACGTCTCCACCCCGGTGACCACCGCGCTGAACCCGTCGCCGAGCCCGACGGCCTCCACCGAGTCGCCCACGCGCACGGTGCCCCGCTCGATGGCGCCGGTGACGACCGTGCCCCGGCCGCTCACCGTGAGCACGTTCTCCACCGGCATCAGGAACGGCGCGTCCACGTACCTGACCGGCACGGGGATGTGCTCGTCCACCGCCGCCAGCAGCGCCTGGACCGACGCCGCCCACTCGGGGTCGCCCTCCAGCGCCCGCAGCCCCGACACCCGCACCATCGGCACGTCGTGGTAGCCGTGCTCGGCGAGCAGGTCGGCCAGCTCCAGCTCGACCAGGTCGGCCAGCTCGGGGTCGGCGCCGTCGGCCTTGTTGACCGCGACGACCAGGTGCTCGACGCCCACCCGCCTGGCGAGCAGGACGTGCTCCCTGGTCTGCGGCATGATGCCCTCCCGGGCGGACACGACGAGGATCGCGCCGTCGAGCTGCGCCGCCCCCGTGATCATGTTCTTCACGTAGTCGGCGTGGCCCGGCATGTCCACGTGGGCGTAGTGCCTGGTGGCGGTCTCGTACTCGACGTGCGAGATGTTGATCGTGATGCCCCGCAGGTGCTCCTCGGGGGTACGGTCGATCCGCTCGAACGGCGTGTAGGTGGCCTGCCCCCGCTCGGCGAGCACCTTGGTGATCGCGGCGGTCAGCGTGGTCTTGCCGTGGTCGACATGTCCCATCGTGCCGATGTTGAGGTGCGGCTTGTTCCGCACGTAGGCCTGCTTGGCCATGATGTCTCTTCCTTCGCACTGCCTGGATCCGCGGTGACCCGTCTACGGGCCGGCTACCTCCCCCCGCCGGGTCACCTCGGGACTCACGGGAAGAGGTCAGCGCTCCAGGCCGTCGCGGACACGCCCGAAGGCACCCGCGGCGGCGGGTGTCACGAGGCGGGCGTACCGGAACATGGTGACCATGGTGACCGCCTCAGCAGCGGCGCACAACGGATTATTCCCCGCCCCCGGGCAGATGCGGGGCCCGCGCCCGGGGCCCCGCGACCCGGGACGGCGGGGCGATCCGAAACGGCGCGACCTGCCGCTAGGCGGGCCGGGCGGCGAGGAACTGGGTGGCGGCGAGCTCGCGGTAGAGGTCGTCGGTGGCGAGCAGGTCGGCGTGGGTGCCGGTGGCCCTGACCCGGCCGCCCTCCATCACCACGATCCGGTCGGCGCCGGCCACCGTGGACAGCCGGTGGGCGATCACCAGCACGGTGGTCTCCGAGGACACCTCGGCGATCACCTCCCGCAACAGCAGCTCGTTGACCGCGTCGAGCTGGGAGGTGGCCTCGTCCAGCAGCAGCAGGCGGGGGCGGCGCAGCAGCGCCCGCGCGATGGCCACCCGCTGGCGCTCGCCTCCGGAGAGCGCGACGCCGCGATGACCCACCTCGCTGTCCAGCCCCGCGGGGAGCCGGGCGACCAGCTCCTCCAGCCGCGTCAGCCCGAGCACCCGCCCGACGGCCTCGCCCGAGGCGTGCGGCGTCGCCAGGAGGAGGTTCTGGCGGAGCGTGCCGTCCAGCACCGGCGCGTCCTGCTCCACGTAGCCGAGGGCGGCGCGCAGCTCGGCCGGCCGCCACCGCCGGATGTCGCGCCCGTCGACGGTGATCGTGCCGGCCTGGTGTTCGTAGAACCGCTCCAGCAGGGCGAAGACCGTGGACTTGCCCGCCCCCGAGGGGCCGACCAGCGCCGTCACGCCGCCGGCCGGGACGGCGAAGGACACCTGCTGGTGCGCCGGCGGGCGGCCGTCGCCGTAGCCGAAGGCCACGTTCTCGAACGTCACACCGACCGGCGCCCCCTCCACCCGGCCCGTGCCGCCCGTGCCCCGCGGCGAGATCTCCTCCGCCGGAAGGTCCTCGATCTCCCGGATCCGGCTGAGCGCCGCCAGGCCGCCCTGCACCCGGGTGAGCCCCTGCACCAGCTGGGCGATCGGCGCGACCAGGTAGAACAGGTAGAGCAGGAAGGCCACCAGCGACGACACCTGCAGGGCCCCGGAGGCGACCCGGGCCCCGCCGACGCCGAGCACCGCCACGAAGGTGAGCTGGGCGGCGCCCCAGGAGGCGGTGCCCGCCACCGAGGTCCACCAGGCGACGGCGACACCGCGGTCGCGGGCCCGGCGAGCCGCGCCGGTCACCGCGTCGATCTCCCGCTGCTCGGCTCCGGCGGCCTTGACCGTGCGGAAGGCCTGCAGCGCCCGGTCCAGCGCCGCGCCCATCTCCCCCACCGACTCCTGCGCCTGGATCGAGGCCCGCCGGATCCGCGGCATGACCAGGCCCACCAGGGCGCCGACCAGGACGAGCACGCCCACGGTGACCAGCAGCAGGAGCCCGTCCATGAGCGCCATCATCACCACGGCGCCCACCAGCATGAACACCGCGGTGGCCGACTCGACGATCCCGTTGGTGAACACCGCGCGCAGCAAGGTGGTGTCGGAGGTGACGCGAGACAGCAGGGCGCCGGGCTTGAGCCGGTCCACCTCGCGGACGGGCAGCCGCAGCATCCGGTCCACCAGGGCGCGCCGGGCGCGGTAGACGATGCCCTCCCCCATGCGCTCGAGCACGTACCTGCCCAGCGCGCCGGCGAGCGCGCCCGCCGCGAGCACGACCACGGTCAGGCCCAGCAGCGGCCCGGCCGGTGAGCGCTGCGCGCCGAACGCCTCGACCGCCGTCTTGGCCAGCAGCGGCATCGCCAGCCCGGCCAGCGAGCCGGCCAGGGTGAGCGCCCCGCCGAGTGCGAGCAGGCCGCGGTGGGGCCGCAGGTGGCCCAGCAGCGGCCGCCAGGAGGCGTGCGCGCGGCTCATGCCGGGGTGGGAGCGAGGTAGGGCGGGCGAAGGGCTATGCGGCGGCGGACCTCCTCGGATCCGAAGTGGTGGTCCAGGCGCCGGGTCGCCTCGGCCCAGTCGCGCATCGAGCGGATCGCGGACAGGGTCTCCACCACGAAGGGGTCGCGCCAGCGGTCGATCGAGCGCTGCCACAGGGTGAGGGGGTCTTCGGCCAGCAGGCTTCCCACGGTCCCTTCGTAGATGGGCATCGCCCGCACCTGCCCGTCGGGCTCCACCTGCATCATCGGGAAGCCGTAGCGCGCGATCATGTCGGGGTTCATCTGCAGGAGGAAGTTGTCGGTCGTCATCACCTGCACCGAGGGCGGCGCCAGGGACCGCAGGTGCGCGACGCGCTCGGGGTCGGTCAGCGTGCCCAGTTCCTGCCCGGTGAGCAGCTCGCCCTCGAAGCCCGGCCTGCTGGCCAGCCCGGACGGCAGCACGGCGCCGAAGATGAGGAACGCCATGTTCGCGAAACGGGGGGCGACGGCGGTGCAGAACTCCTCCACCTGGTGGAGGTTGCCGCGGGTGACCACGCAGTCGATGCCGAACCTCACCCCGTGTCGCGGGGCGACCTCGTCGAGGATGGCCAGCGCCCGCATCGCCCGCTCGAACGAGCCGGCCCGCCCGCGGATCCCGTCGTGGACCTCGGCGCTGGCCCCGTCGACGCTCACGGTGATCCGGGAGAAGACCCGGGCGGCGTCCCGGGCCGCCCGCGGGGTGAGGGTCCAGCCGCCGGTGTAGAGGTTGACGGCGATGCCGGCCTGCCTGATGCGCTCGGCGACGTCGAAGATCCCCCGCACCAGCAGCGGTTCGCCGCCGGCGAACTCCACCGACTCCGGGCCCAGGGCGACGATCGCGTCGGCGACCCGGAGCATCTCGTCGTGGTCCAGCTGGCGAGAGGGCCGCCTGCCCGACTCGGAGTAGCAGTGCGTGCATCGCAGGGGGCAGGCATAGGTGACGTCCCAGGTGACGGTACCGGGCCCTTTGAGGCTGCTCATGGCATTCCCTTCAACGCCTGACGGTCGGTGGGCGCCAGCATGCGCGGCGCCACTTGTGGCGTACTTGGAAGCGGCTGAGGCGCGTTCCCAAGCGCGCCGGGCGCTCGCCCCCACCCGCCGCGAGCCGTCTGGAAACGCCGTGACCTGCGCGAACGATGGTGGCGGTGCTCGCTGTGCCGGTGGGCGCCGTCCTTGTCACCTGCACCTGCAGCCGCCTCCAAGCGCGGCGCAAGTAGCGCCTTGCATGCTCGAGACCGCGGTCAGCCGGACACGGTTCGACGTCACGTTCGGACGTCGTGTCCGGCCCGGGGACCGCGGACGTCCGTTCCGATGACGGGGAGAGGCAACCATGCACGACGAACGCCTACCGGCCGCGGGCGCGGCCCTTGTCCCAGGAGCCGGCGATGGCGGTGCGTGAGCGGCTGACGCTGGAGCCGGTACCGCTGGAGCAGGTGCCCGAGGTCACCCGCTTCCTCACCGAGCTCGGCCTGGGAGTGCTGCGGCAGGAGGCGATCACCGCGTTCTTCGGCCGCAACGACAGCTGGGCGGGGGTGACCGACGCCGGCGTCCCGGTCTTCGTCAAGAAGACCCTCGGCGAGGCGGAACCGGTCCGGCTCAGGGTGGAGCGGACCAGGGCGATGAGCGCGCTGCTCGACGGGCACCAGGTGATCAACGCGCCCCGGTTCCTGGGCGGCGACGCCGAGTCCGGCCTGGTGGCCTTCGCCCTGCTGCAGGACGCCCGCAGCGGAGCCGACCTCGCCTCCGACGACGACTTCACCTGGGAGCTGGCCCGCTCGGCCGGCCTGCAGATCGGAACGCTCCACACCCTCCAGGCGCCGCCGGTGGTGGCCGAGGACACCTCGCCGCCGCCGGTCCCGCCGCTCGGCCGCCTGTCGGCCCTCCCGCTGAGCGTCTACGCGGCCGCGAGCGGCGCCGAGCTGGAGGCGTGGGCGATCCTGCACAACGACCCCGCGATCGTCGAGGCGATCGGCGACCTGGCGCGGTGGGAGCGGCGCGCCCCCCGCGTCCCGGTGCACTGCGACATCCGGCTCGACCAGTTCCTGTACCACGACGCCACCCTCTACCTGACCGACTGGGAGGAGGCCAGGCCGGCCGACGCCGCGCGCGACGTGGGCGCCTTCGCCGGTGAATGGCTCTACCGGGGCGTGCTCGGCATGGCCGGCGGCGACGACACCCCGAACGAGCGCGAGGTCCTCGCCAACGGCACCCGCCGCTTCGAGGCCCTGCGGCCCTACATCGAGTCCTTCTGGTCGGGCTACCTGCGGGCCAGGCCCGCGGCGCGCTCGGATGGCGAGCTGGCGGCCAGGGCGGCGGGTTTCGCCGGCTGGCACCTGATCGACCGGCTCATCGTGGCCGGTCACCGGCGCGGGCGGCTGTCGCCCCTGGAGCGCGCCGCGGCCGGCGTCGGGCGCAGGCTCCTGCTCGACCCCGCAGCCTTCACCACCATCCTGGGCCTGGGAGACGAACGATGACGCGGGCGCTGACGGAGGCACTGACGCGGGCGCTGGAGCGGGTACGCGTCGGCGCGGACCTGACCTCGGCCGGCGTGGACGGCCGGGAGATCACCGCCGGCGGTCCCAAGGCCCTGCGCAAAGCGCTCGCCGACGCGCTGTACGAGGCCTTCCACACCGGCCGCGACCCGCAGGGGGAGCAGCCGCGCAGGCCGACGCGCGACCCCGGCTTCGAGCAGGCGCTTCGCGCGATGGTCCCGCACGACAGCACCCGTGTCCTGGCCGCGGTGGAGCCCGGCTCGCCGGCGGTGGTCCGGCTGAACGGCGTGCGCGTGCTGCTGTCGCCGGATCGGCTCGGCGCCGAGGCCCGCGACGAGGCCCGCGACGAGGCCCGCGACGAGACCGGCGGCGGGCTGTCGCGCTGGGTCACCCTGCCGGCGGTGTTGCCGGCACTGTCGCCCGGATTCCTGCTCGTCAACGGATCACACGGCCACGGCATGCGGGAGGGCGCCTGCGTGCGGGTGTACGCCGGAGCCCGGACGCCCGAGGCGGCCCCCGGGCTGTGGGGCGCGATACTGGCGCGGCTGGAGGAGCTGCGGCTGCCCTACCGGGCCAAGGTGCTCTCGGCCCGCGACCACTACCCCCGCCGCGACAGCATCGTCGTCTACCTGGGGCGGCGCTCCTGGCACGCCGTCCCGGACGTCGCCGCGGCCGCGGCCGCCGCCGGCGGGCTGCGCGAGGACCTGTCCCTCTACGTCGCCGCGCTCGGTCGCGGCGTCGGCTGGGCCTGGGAGCCGCACGACCCCCGGCCGGGGATGCGCGGGCTGAGTTTCGGCGAGCACCGCTCCCAGGCCGTCGCCGCCGGGCTGGTGGCCTGCGCCGGGCAGGGCGGCGACCGGGAGCAGGCGGTGACCGAGGCGCTGCGGGCCGCCGGGGTGGTGCCCGGCGCGGTGCACCGCAACCTCGGCTCGCCACCGCTGCCCTTCGAGACTTCCGGACCCGGATCGGGATCCGGATCCCCCGAGACCCAGGAAAGGAGGTGAACACCATGTCCATCGAGATCCTGATGGAAGGCGCCGACGCCTACACCTCGCTCGCCGAGGTCGCGACGGTCCCCGGCGCCGACAGCCTGGGGGCCTGGCCGAACCAGAGCTACCTCACCAGCCCGCTGTGCCTCATCGCGTACACGATCGAATCCGGCTGCTGACGAAACCCGCGTGGCGGCCTCGCGGACACGTGCGGCCACGCCACGGACTCACCTTCATCTGAGAGCAACGAGGAGAACACCATGTCCATCGAGATCCTGATGGAAGGCGCCGACGCCTACACCTCGCTCGCCGAGGTCGCGACGGTCCCCGGCGGCGACAACCTGGAGGCCTTCCCGCCCAACAGCTGGCTCACCAGCCCGCTGTGCAGCATCGCCTACACCATCCAGTCCGGCTGCTGAGCCGGCGTCCGAAGCCGGAGCCGGAAAGGGGGTGAACACATGTCCGCGGAGCTTCTGATGGAGGGCGCCGACGCCTATACCTCGCTCGCCGAGGTCGCGGCGGTCCCGGGGGTCGACACCCTTGAGGCCCTCCCGACGACGACCGACTGGATCTACAGCATCTGCACGCTGACCATCGAGGGCGGCTGCTGACGTACGTGATCGACGTGGCGGCGCCGCGGATTCGCGGCGCCGCCACGGCTCGGGAGGCGACACACACCTAGGAGGGTTCATGGCTCCCGCACTGCTGTTCCCGCTCCAGCCCGCGCATCCCGATGTGGTCGTGCCCTTCGGGGAGCTGGTGAAAAGCGGCCTGGCCGGCCGGCTCTGGCTGGGGCAATCGGTGATGGCCGAGTCCCACCAGACGATCGCCTACCTGGCGGGCCGGGGTATCAAGGTGGCGTCCGGGCTGGGCGTGACACTGATGCCGCTGCGCCACCCGCTGGAGGCGGCCACCCAGGCGCGCAGCCTGGCGGTGCTCACCGGCAGGCCGGTCGTCGCCGGGTACGGCGCCGCCACCCCGGAGCTGGTCAAGGCGCTGCGCGGCGCGCCGTACGACAGGCCCGCCACGGCCGCGGCCGGCTACGCCCAGGCGCTGCGCGCCATCCTGGACGGCGAGACGCCCCCCGCCTCCTGCGAGGCGTACGCCGCCGGCGGGGGCGGGCTGCCCCCGATGAGGCACGCCCCCGTCGAGGTGGGCCTGGGCGTGCTGCGCCCGGGCATGGCGCGCAAGGCCGGCGCCGTGGCGGACGTGGCCATCACCTGGATGACGCCGCCCGGCTACGTGCGCGACACGCTGATGCCCGCCCTGGCCGAGGGCGCGGCGCGTCGCGCCGCGCCGCCTCGCGTCGCGGCCGTCGTGCACGTGGCGCTGGCCGGCGCCGGCCGCGACCCGCGCAGGCTCGCGCAGGCCGGGGCCGGGCACCACCTGCGGGCGCCGCACTACACCGACATGCTCAGGCGGGCCGGGGTGAGCGCCGATCCGGCCGACCCGCGCGCGGGCGCCGCGGCCCTGGTGGAGGCGGGGGTCTACGTGTACGGCACGGCGCAGGAGGTCGCCGAGCGGTTGCGCGGTTACCGCGAGGCGGGCGTCGAGGAGATCGTTCTCAACCCGGCGGGGGTGATGCGGACCGAGGGGTACAAGGCCGCGCTGGCCGACGCCGAGCAGATCCTCGACGCGATGGCCGGCGCCGATGACTAGCGCACCGCCCTTCGGCGCCGAACGCCTGCTCGTGCTCGCCACCGGGTCGCTCGGTGCCGCCTTCCTGCCGTACTGGCTCAACTGGCTGCGGCACGGCTACCCGCACCTGGAGGTCCGGGTGGTGCTGACCCGAAGCGCCGAGCGCTTCGTGACCCGGCAGTCGGTCGCGGCCATCACCGGCGGGGACGTGCCGCTCGACGTCTGGCCGCAGGAGCCGGGGCCGGGCTCGCCGCACGTGGAGTACGCGAGCTGGCCCGACACCGTCCTGGTCTACCCGGCGACCTACCACTTCTTGAGCCGGTTCGCCGGCGGCTGCGGCGACACGCCCGCCCTGCTGGCGCTGCAGTGCACCTCGGCGCTGATCGGGATCGCGCCCGCCCTGCCGCCCGGCGCGGCCGGCTCCTATGCCTACCGGCACAACCTCGCGGCGCTCAAGGACCGGCCCAACGTCGTGGTCGCCGACCCCGTGCCCACGCTGAGCACCCACACCAGGGAGCGCGACGCCCTGGCGGCCGCTCCCCTGTCCACCCTGATCGAACAGCTGGAGCGACGGCGCGAGCGGGAGGATCGATGAGCGAGATCAGCGAGATCAGCGAGATCGTCGAGTCGTTCGGCACCGGCTTCCTGCACACCACGATCGTCCGGCACGGCGAGGGCGACTACCTGTGGACCCGGCGGCCCGGGCCCGAGCGCCGCGAGGCGATGCGCGTGCCCGGAGCCGGGGTGCTCGCGGCCGTCCGGGCGCTGCCCGCGGGACCGGTCAGGCTCGCGCTGCCCGAGCGGGGCGACGGCGACGGCGTGAGCTACCGGACCGATCAGGCCGGCTCGCTGGCGGGCCTCTTCCTGCGGGGCGCGCCGGGTACGGCCCGGATCGCCGACACCCTGGCGCAGACCGGCGCGACCCTCGCCCGGCTGCACGGCGTGCCGGCGCCGCAGCCCGGCCTGCCGGCCCCCGAGGGGCCGCGGCGGCTGCTGTCGTGGCTGCTGGGCGGGGACGGGCCCGGTGCCGCGCCGCGGCTGCACCGGCACGCGGCCGACATCCTCGGCCCCGATCGCAGCGCCGAGGTCGCGGCGTGGTGCGCGCCGGCGCGGCCGCGCGTGCTGCTGCACGGCGCCCCCAGCCTGGGCACCTTGCTGCCCCTGACCTCGGAGCGGGACGGCGCCCTGCTGACCGGGGAGGACCTGAGCGCCGGCGCGCCGGAGTCCGACGTGGGCTGGCTCATCGGGGAACTGGTGGAGTTTCGCGAGCTGGCCGGCCGGTTCGGGCGCGCCGCCCTCGACTACGACGCCCTCATCGGCCGCGTGCTGGACGGGTACGGCGCCCCCCTGGACCTGGCCGCCGTGGGCAGGGCCGCCACGGTGCGTTTCCTGAGTCACGTGCACGACTTCGCCGCGTACGTCAAGTGGCACGCCATCCTGCCGGACTACCTCAGGCTCGTCGCCGACGTGATCGACGCGGCGCGGGCAGGGCGGCTGATCCGGCGATGAGGCGTCTGACGCTGGGCAACGGCCTGCGGGTGGTCGTGGAGGAGGAGCGTTCGGCGCCGGTGGCCGCCGTCGCCGTCCACTACGGTGTCGGTTTCCGGGGCGAGGGCTTCGCCGGGCTCGCCCACCTGTTCGAGCACCTGATGTTCGAGGGGCACTTCCAGCAGGTGGAAGGCATCGGGGGGTTCTGCAACGCCTCGACCCGGCAGGACTACACCGATTTCTACACCGTCGTGCCTGCCGGGGCCGTCGGCCGGGTGCTGGCCCTGGAGGCCGCTCGCATGCGCGCCCCGAAGATCACCGAACGGGCCGTGCGGGCACAGACCTCGGTGGTGCGCGAGGAGATCCTGGGCAAGACCCGCAAACCGTACGGCGGTTTTCCCTGGCCCAGGCTGTCGCCGGTGCTGTTTCGCGACGCCGCCAACGCCCACGACGGGTACGGCGACCACGAGTCGCTGCGCCAGGTCACCCTCGACGACTGCGAGGACTTCTTCGAACGTCACTACAGCCCGGCCAACGCCGTGGTCACGGTGTCGGGGGACGTCTCGGCGCAGGCGGTGCTGGAGGTCGTCGCACGCACCTTCGGGCGGATTCCCGCCAGGCCCGCCCCGGCGCCCGTCTCCTGGTGGGAGCCGCCGGCCGGGCCGCGGGAGGTCTCCTACCGCGATCGGCTCGCGCCGCTGCCGGCCCTGGCCGCCGGCCACCGGGTGCCCGACCCGGCATCCGGCGCCCACGTCGCGCTGTCGGCCCTGGCGGGCCTGCTCGCCGGGGGCGGCAGGCCACGGCTGCGCGAACGCCTCCGCCACGAGACGGGGCATACCATCACTTTCTCGGCGCGTGTCGGGCTGTTCGACTTTCTCGACGCCCGAGACCCCGACATGTGGGTGCTCACCGCGGTGCACCCGAGGGAGGTGCCCGCCGAGCGGGTGCTGGCCGCCGTGGACGCCGAGCTGGAGTCACTGGCCGCCGACGGGCCCGGCGAGCAGGAGCTGCGGCGCTGCCGCAGCGCCTGGCTCACCTCCCATCACCGGTCCATGGACCGCATCGCCAACCGGGTGCGCCTGCTGGGACGCTTCGAGCTGCTGTTCGGCGACGCCTCGGGCGCCGTGCGGCTGCCGGAGATCTACGCCGGGGTGAGCGCCGCGGACGTGGCGGCCGCGGCGCGCGGCCTGCGCCCGGACTCGCGCGCGCTGCTCACCGTCCGCCCGAAGGAGGAATGACGTGGATCGTACGCTCGCCAACGGCCTGCGGGTGCTGGCCCTGCGCCACGGCGCCACCCCCCTGGTCGAGGCGCGCCTGCACCTGCCCCGGCCCTGCCCGGCCCGGGGCGACCTGGCCTCGTCCATGCTGCTGGCGGCCTTCCTGTCGCAGCGCGAGGACATGGAGTCCGACGTCGAGCCCGACGTGGAGCTCGGCGCGGCGGCCGACGTCCACCAGATGACCGTCACCGCCCACGGCCCCGAGCCGCGACCGCTGGCGGCGGCGCTGGCGCGGGTGGTGCGGGCGCTGCCCGGCGAGGCCGAGGTGGAGCCGGCGCGCGGGCAGCTGATCGCCCAGCTGAAGATGGTGGGCGCCCACCACGACATCACGGTCAGGCACGAGCTGGCGCGGCACCTGTTCGGCGATCACCCGGTGGCCTTCCAGGTGAGCGAGCAGGACGTCGGGCGGTGGCCGCGACGGCCCTTGGACCCCTCCGGCGCCGTCCTGGTGATCCTGGGCCGCGACGACCCCGGGAGCCTGGCCGACGCCGTCGGCGAGGCGCTCGCCGGCTGGCCGGCGGCGTCGCGCCCCGCTGCGTCCCTGCCGCCGCTGCCGCCGCTGCCCGAGATCGAGGGCGGCCGGCTCGCGCTGCTGCCGCGGCCCGGCGCGCCGCAGTCGCGCGTCCGCCTGCGCGCGCAGGCGGTGACGGTCGAGCACCCGCGCTATCCGGCCCTCTTTCTGGCCCTCAACGTGCTGGGCGGCTACCTGTCCTCCCGGCTGTCGAGAAGCCTGCGCGAGGACAAGGGCTACGTGTACGGCGTCACGACCTTCTTCGACACCCACCCCGGCAGCGCGCTGCTGGCCATCGAGGCCGACACGGCGGCGGCCACCACCGGCGCCGCGCTCGAGGTGCTGGCCGCCGAGCTGCGCCGGATGCGGACCCACCCTCCCACCGAGCGGGAGATCGACTCCGCCCGGGCCTACGCGCTCGGTTCCATGGCCACCCGCCTGGCCCCGCGCGCGGCCTTCGCCTCCGCCCTCGCCGACATGGCGGCCAAGGGCAGGGACCCGCTGTGGCTGCTCGACTTCCCCCGCCGCCTGGCGGCCGTGCCCTCCGGCGACGTGGTGGCGGCGGCGAAGGACTTCTTCGCGCCCGGGCGCTTCTCCGGCCTGGTCGCCGCCGACCCCGGCACACTCGCCTGCCCCCCGTCCCTGTGAGCGGCGGGGCTTCTCGCCGGCCTTCGACGATGATGAGACATTGCCCCGGTAGCCGCCGCGCGGTGTCCGGGGGGAATGGCAAAGATCATGCGCATCATCGGGGCAGGTTTCGGCCGTACGGGAACGCTCTCGCTCAAGACGGCCCTGGAGCAGCTGGGGTACGGGCCGTGTCACCACATGAAGGAGGTGATCGAGCGGCCGGAGCAGATCCGCCGGTGGCTCGCCCTGGCCGAGGGACGGCCGGTGAGCTGGGAGGACCTGCTGCGGGGGTACCACTCGTGCGTGGACTGGCCCTCGGCCGCCTACTGGCGTGAGCTCGCCGGGCACTTTCCCGAGGCCAAGGTCGTGCTCACCGTGCGGGATCCGCAGTGCTGGCTGGCCAGCATGAACGCCACCGTCTTCAAGCAGCGCCGGCGCGAGCGCGGGCTCGGCGGCAGGGCGATGCGCGGGCTCTCCTCGCTGCTGGGCACCGACTTCGCCGCGTTCACGAAGATGACCAGGCTCACCGTCGAGGAGCGGGTTTTCGGCGGACGCTGGGAGGACCCCGCGGAGCTGCTGAGGACCTTCCAGGCGCACATCGACAACGTCGTGGCGGCGATCCCGCCCGGCAGGCTGTTGCGGTTCGAGGTCGGTCAGGGCTGGGAGCCGCTGTGCGGATTCCTCGGGGTGGCGGTGCCCGAGGGGCCGTTTCCTCAGGTCAACGACAGCGCGGACTTCGACAGGAACGCCCGGGCGAACCTCGCCGCCATGCTGCTGCGGCGAAGCGGTCAGGTCCGCTCGGGGCCGGGTGAGGGCTGATCGCCGATCACCGGTGCTCGCGGGCGAATCCCCGCAAAAATGTATACACTCTGTACATATATGTGGTCGCGCCGCGTGCGCGCTTCCCGGGAGGTGGACCGTGACGCACCCCAGCCCGCCCCTCAGCCCGCCCGCCCGGCGCGGGCGTGGGCGCCGCCCGGCCGACCAGGTGCGCCGGGAGGTCCTGCGGGCGGCCGGTGAGCTCCTGCTGGCCGAGGGCATGGCCGGTTTCACCGTCGAGAAGGTCGCCGCCCTGGCGGGCGCGAGCCGGGTCACGCTGCACAAGTGGTGGCCCTCCAAGGGGGCGTTGGCCCTGGAGGGCTACTTCGGCGTGGTCGGCCCCGTCCTGGCCTTTCCCGACAGCGGCGACATCGCCGCCGATCTCACCGCGCAGCTGAAGGCGTTCGTACGCCTGATGCGCGACACCCGGGCCGGGACCGTCGTGCCGCAGCTCATCGGCCAGGCCCAGACCGATCCCGATCTGGCGGCGGTCTACCGCGAGCACTACTCGGGCCCGCGCCGGGCTCTGGCCGTGCAGGCCCTGGAAAAGGCCGGGCGGCGCGGTCAGCTGCGGCCGGGCCTGGATCCCGAGGTGGTCGTCGACCAGCTGTGGGGCGCCTGCTACCACCGGCTTCTCATCCCCGACCGGCCGCTGACCGAGGAGTTCGCCGAGGCCCTGGTCGCCAACCTGCTGGGCGGCATCGCCGCCTCCACGTCGCCCTCCTCCTCCTCCTCCGCCGAGGAGGACGGGCGGGAAAACCGGCGCTAGGGAACGGTCAGCGCTGGGAGACCCAGTGCAGCGACAGGTCGGTGGCCTTGCGCTCGGCCCTGATCTCCATCCACTCGCCGAGGATCGTGGCGTGGTCCATGACGACCAGGGCGCCCTGGTCGTCATAGGTCGCCCGCTCGCTGACGAAGACCGGGCTGCCCGCCGGATGCCGCAGCCGCGCCGCGACCGGGGCGGTGAGCAGGGCCGGCCTGATCCGTTCGGTCGCCCGGTGCACGCGCGCGCCGGCGCCGGCGAGCGCGGTGTACAGCGGGGTCTCGGTGAAATCGGTCCCCTTGATCGCCGAGGCGTGCGGCTCGGCGACCCAGGAGATCTGGTGGACGGCGGGCCGGCCCAGCAGGTGCCGTACGCGTGCCAGCCGCAGGACCCGAGGGCCGGACGGTGAGTCGCCCAGCAGCCGGGTGAGCGAGCGCGGGGCCTGCCGGATCGCGGCCGAGAGCACCTCGGTGCGCAGGGGGTAGCCCTGCCTGCGCAGATCGTCGCCGAGACTGCGCAGCGTGTCGAGGGGGTATTCCGCGCTGGCCGGCGTCACGTAGGTGCCGCGGCCGGCCCGCTGGACGATCAGGCCCTCGCCGCTGAGGACCTGCAACGCCTGCCGCAGCGTCATCATCGTCACGCCGTAGAAGGCGCTGAGCTCACGCTGCGCGGGCAACGCCTCGCCCGCGCGGTAGTGGCCCGACCTGATCTTTTGGGTCAGGTCGTCGGCGATGGCGCGGTAGCGGGGCGTACTGCTCATCGGGCTCCCTGGTCGAGTGCGCGTCGAATGCTCGCCACGTATTCTCCCAGCTCGCCTGGCCGGGCGCCGTCGAGGAGCCTGCGCATCAGCGCCGAAGCCACCACGACGCCGTCGGCATGACCCGCCAGCTCGGCGGCCTGCGCCGGGTTGGAGACCCCGAAGCCGAACAGGACCGGCCGGTCGGTGAGTCCCTTGAGCTCGCGGCCGAGCCGGGCGGCCCGCTCGGGAACCTCGCCGCGCTCGCCGGTGGTGCCCATGCGGGTCAGGGCGTAGACGAAGCCCCGGCTGCGTTCGGCGATCTCGCGCAGCCTGGCCCGGGAGGAGGACGGAGCGGCGAGCAGCGCGAGGTCCAGGCCCTCGGCCGCCGCGGCGTCGGCCAGCTCCCCGACCTCCTCCAGCGGCGAGTCGGGCACGATCAGCCCGCGCAGCCCGCTCGCGGTGAGCGCCGCGCAGAACCGCGCGGCGCTCTGCTGCACCACCAGATTGCTGTAGGTCATCGCGATGAGCGGCACGTCGACGTCGAGCGTCGCGACCTTCTCGAGGATCCCCCTGACCGTGGTCCCGGCCGCGATCGCCCGGTCGGAGGCCTCCTGGATCGTGACGCCGTCCAGCATGGGATCGGAGAAGGGGAAGCCCAGCTCGACGGCGTCGGCTCCGGCGTCGGCGTAGGCGTGGACGACGTCCGCCCACCCGGGGGCGACCCCGGCGGTGACATAGGGCACCAGCAGGGGACGCCCCGTGCCGCGGCGCGCGACCAGGAACTCTTCCAGGGACTCGCTCACAGCAGCTCCTTGAGGGAGGCGATGTCCTTGTCTCCCCTGCCGGAGAGAGTCAGCATCACGGTCGACCCCGGCGCGATCTCGCCGGACCTGGCGGCCCGGATCACCCAGGCCACGGCGTGCGAGGACTCCAGCGCGGCCAGGATCCCCTCGGTGCGGGCCAGGCACAGCAGCGCCTGGAGGACCTCCTCGTCGTTCACGGTCTCGTAGCGGGCGCGCCCCCCGTCGCGTAGATGGGCGTGCTCGGGGCCGATCCCCGGATAGTCGAGGCCGGCCGCGACCGAGTGGGCCTCCGTCACCTGGCCGTCCTCGTCCTGGAGGACCAGCGAGCGGAAGCCGTGCAGCACCCCGGCCCTGCCGAAGGTCGCCGCCGCGCCGCCCTCGGCCTCGACCCCGACGAGCCGGGCGGTGGTGTCGACGAAGCCGGCGAACGTGCCCGCGGCGTTGGAGCCGCCGCCGACGCAGGCGACCACGTAGTCGGGCACGCCGACGGGGAGCTCGGCGGCGCACTGGGCGCGGGCCTCCTCGCCGATCACCCGCTGGAACTCGCGCACCATCCACGGATAGGGATGCGGGCCCATCACCGACCCGACGCAGTAGTAGGAGTCGTCCACCGACGACACCCAGTGCCGCATCGCCTCGTTGCAGGCGTCCTTGAGGGTGCGGCTCCCGGTCGTGACCGGCACGACCTTCGCGCCCAGCGCGTTCATCCGCAGAACGTTGAGCTCCTGCCGTTCGATGTCGCGCTCGCCCATGAACACGGTCGCCTCGAGGCCCAGGAGCGCCGCGGCGGTGGCCGTGGCGACGCCGTGCTGGCCCGCGCCGGTCTCGGCCAGCACCCGTTTCCTGCCCATCCGGTGAGCGAGCAGCGCCTGGCCGATCACATTGTTGATCTTGTGTGAGCCGGTGTGCGCGAGATCCTCGCGTTTGAGGAGCAAGGTGATGCCGAGCTCGCGGGACAGCCGCCAGGCGGGGGTCAGCGGAGTGGGACGCCCCGCGTAGACCGTGAGCAGGGTGTCGAGCCTGCCGCGGAACTCGGGGTCGCTCCAGGCCTCGCGGAAGGCCGCCTCGATCTCGTGGCAGGCCGGGACCAGCGACTCCGGCACGTACCGCCCGCCGTAGGTTCCGAACCGGCCGGTGGCGCCGGGGTCGCTCATCGCGCGGGCGGGCACCGTGACGCCCTGCCGATCGGACCGGGACATCTCGCCCATGATCGCCTTCCCTCTACTGTTCTAGAACAGCCGTCTCAGTTCTAGAACAGTAGCCCAGGGCCGCCGATCGGCAAACCCCGGATCCCGGCGAAACCGGCGGCAATCGCGGAAAGTCCAGCGAGCCCGCCCCGGAGCTGTGGAGACTCCCGCCGTCGGCGGTCCGGCCGAAGTCCTCGGAATCTTCGACCGCGAGGCCCGCCGCGGTCACCAGATTCGCGAGGACACCTCCGAGGCGAGCCGCACACCGCGGTGATCGGTGCCCGACGGCCGCTCCCCTCCTCCCACCGGAGGGCTCGCGTTCGAGACCAGCCCATCACGCCGCTTGCGCGCCACGCGGCCCGGCAGGCCATCGTCTTGCCTTGTCGGCAAGATTGCACGCCTGCGGCGCATGAGGCTCCTAGCGTGGTCGCCATGACACCCACAGCCCCGCACACGGCGCACCACCACCACGACGCCCGGTCCGATCACCAGCACGGACGGGAGCACGACACCGAGGGCGAGATGGCCCAGCTGCTCGACCTGGACGCCGAAGTGCTCGCCGACCACATCGCGTCCATCGTCGCCTGGCTGCCCGTCGCGGCCGCCCCCCGGCGGATCGTGGATCTGGGGTCCGGTACCGGGGCGGGCACCTTCGCGCTGCTGGGGCGCTTCCCCGAGGCCGAGGTGATCGCCGTCGACGCCTCGCCCCACCACCTGGGCCGCCTGCGCGACAAGGCGGCGTCGCAGGGCCTGGCCGGCCGGATCCGCACCGTGCAGGCCGACCTCGACGGGGCGTGGCCCGAGCTCGGCGCGCCCGAACTGGTCTGGGCGTCGGCCTCGTTGCATCACATGGCCGATCCCGACCGCACCCTGCGCCAGGTGCACGACGCGCTCGCGCCGGGCGGACTGCTCGCCGTCGTCGAACTGTCCGGCTTCCCGCGGTTCCTGCCGGAAGACGCCCCGAAGGACCGGCCCGGTCTCGAGGAACGCTGCCACGCGGCGCTCGCCGACCGTCATGCCGAGCAGATGCCGCACCGCGGCGCCGACTGGGGCCCCCGGCTGGCCGCCGCCGGCTTCACCGTCGAGGGCGAACGCACGATCACCGTGAACCTGGAGCCGCCGCGCTCCGAGGCGGTCGGCCGCTACGCGCTGAACGGCCTGCGGCGCGTGCGCGCCGGCGTCGCCGGGTCGCTCCACGCCGAGGACCTCGCCGCTCTCGACCGGTTGCTCGACATCGACGACCCCCACGGCATCCTGCGCAGGGACGACCTGACGGTGCGCACCGAACGCACCGTGTGGGCGGCACGACGACAGGGACGCTCCGCTCACCCCGCCGGCCGGCCGGACCGCGCTACCTGATCCTCACCCGTCCCGGTGGGCACCGACACCCACCGCCCGGCCGGGAGACCTATCGGACCGTCAGCCGGTCCAGGTGGTAATGCACACTCGCCATGGCCTGGCCGGGATCGCGCACGCCGAGCAGGATGTCGAAGGCCAGGCCCTCGATCATGGCGAGCAGCGCGATCGACTCGCGTTCGGCGTCCAGCTCGGGCCGCAGCTCGCCGGCCCGCTGGGCCTGGCCGATCAGTTCGGCGACCCGGTCGTGCAGCCAGTGGTACCCCTCCCGCAGGGGCTCCGCCAGGTGGGGGGCGTCCGCGGCGCGGACGCCGAACGCCTGGACGACGCGGCGTTCGGCCCGGCGGCGGGCGTCCAGCGGCAGCATCTCGGTGACCATCACCCGCAGGACGGCCCGCTCGGAGACGGTGCCGCCGGTGTCGCCGGTGTCGCCGAGTCCGGCCACGATCCGCGCGGTGACCTGCTCGCCCGTGTAGTCGATCACGTGCCGGAGCAGCTCGTCCTTGCTGCGGAAGTAGTGCTGCACGGCCCCGAGCGAGATGCCCGCCTCGACGGCGATGTCGCGCAGCGTGGCGCGGTCCAGCCCGTGGCGGCCCGCGATGCGCAGCACGGCCTCGGCGATGTGCCGGCGCCGTTCGTCGTGATCGACCTGCTTCGGCATGCCCTCCCCTTTTCCATACGTACGCATTATAATACACCGGTATGGCAACCGTTGCGTTCTTCGCCCCCGCCGCCTCCGGACACGTCAACCCCACGCTGGGTCTCGCCGCCGAGCTCGTACGGCGCGGCCACCGGGTCACCTACGCCACCACGGCGGCATACGCCGAGCGCGTCGCCGAGACCGGCGCCGAGATCGTCCCGGTCACCTCCACCTGGGAGGGCCGCGACGACATCGAGGCGCCGCAGATGCACGGCAAGGGGCTCGCCCGCGCCATGGGCCTGCTGCTCGAGGAGACAAGGGCGATGCTCCCGCAGGTGAGCGGGGGCCCGCCCCCCGACCTGGTGGTCCACGACGGGCCGATGGGCTGGTGGGGCCGGGTCCTGGCCCGGCGATGGCAGGTGCCCGCGGTGGAGACCTGGCCCAACCTGGTCAGCAACGAGCACTGGTCGATGGCCACCGAGTACACGAAGTTCAACCCGCTGAGCCCGCGCTTCCTGCTCATGGCCGTCCGGCTGGACCGCTTCCTGCGGGCGGAGGGGTTCCGCGACATGCAGGCGTTCATGCGGGGCGACGAGGCCGCGCTCAGGCTGGTGATGCTGCCGCGTGCCTTCCAGTACGCCGGCGAGACCTTCACCGACCGGTACGCCTTCGTCGGCCCGGGCATCGCCGAGCGCGCCTACCAGGGCGGCTGGGACCCCTCCGGTGATCTCCCGGTGGCGCTGGTCTCACTGGGCACCGCCTACAACGACCGGCCCGACTTCTACCGCACCGTGCTGCGCGCGGCGGCGGATCGGCCCTGGCAGGTCGTGCTGGCCGTGGGCGAGGTGGACCCGAGGACGCTGGGACCGGTGCCGCCCAACGTTGAGGTGCACCGGCACGCGCCGCAGCCGGCCGTGCTGCGCCACGCGCGGGCGTTCGTCACGCACGCCGGGATGGGCGGCACGATGGAGAGCCTGCACTTCGGGGTGCCGATGGTGGCGGTGCCGCAGATGGCCGAGCAGCAGGCCAACGCCGACCGCATCGCCGCACTGGGCCTCGGCACGGTGCTGCCGCCGGGCGAGGTCACCCCCGACGCGCTGTGGCGGGCCGTGGAGGACGTGGCCGGCGACGAGCACGTTCGCGAGCGGCTGGCGTGGATGCGGCGGGAGATGGCCGCCGCGGGCGGGGCTCCGGCGGCGGCCGACGCGGTGGAGAAGGTCCTCGGCCGCCGGTGACGTGACCCCGCGAACCGTCGAGCCCGGCAGGGCGTGGATCTCTCCCGGATCGGCGATCATTGATAAGGTCCGTCGAAGGTGCGCCGGGAAGTCTGGTCGGTAGTTCTGTCGCCGATCCCGGAAGGGCCCTCATGCGTGCTCGTGACCTGCTCGTCGATTTTCCCACCGTCACCCTCGGC